>CAIMVH010000087.1 GCA_903844855.1 uncultured Actinomycetes bacterium
CACTTGGCGAGTGATGGCACCGACAATCTAGGAACGTACGGATTCTCGATGCGTGCCGATCTGATTAAGTGCTACTACGGACTCTCTACTCTGCCCACGTCGGCATCCGTATCCATCACTTATGGAACAGGTAGCGAACCAAAAATTTCTACGGTCGACCTCAAGGTGACGCGAGACTGGGTTTATCTCAACGCAAGTAACTTCACCTACTCTTCGCCTACGTTGAAAGTGAAGTTAATCGCACCACCTGCTCCAGTACCGGTCGTCATACCGGCTCCGGCATCACCCGCCCCCGTGGTAACTCCTGCTCCGGTTGTTGCAAAGCCCGTATTGAAATCGATTACCTGTATGAAGGGTAAGACGAAGAAGGTCGTGAAAGCGGTCTCTCCTAAATGCCCCACGGGTTACAAGAAAGTCGCTTAGCTAGACGCACACGGGATTTGTCTGGACAGATGAGCTCTGGATACGCGTCCGGAAACCCTGCACACATGTGAAAGCATCGTCTATCCTGCACATATGGGAAAGCATCGTCTAATAATTGCCTTGGTGGTCCTCGCGCTATCGATTGGGAGCGCTCAAGGGCTTGCAATGGCCACCGACGCTCTTCCTGACGAGCAATGGGACTTGGTCACAGATCAAGCAACTTCGGGGCAAGAGCTACGCGGATTCCGAGTTCAAGAAAATGTTGACCTTCCGTATAGCAGGATGCTTGGTTCGGATGAGAGCAATCCCGGGCTCCCAGAGTCGTTAAAGGCGCGCATTTGTACCGGAGCGAGGGATGCTTTTTGTGGCGCGGGCGCGAGCAACTTCGAAAGCTTGCTTGAGCCGTGTCGGAGTGATTTAGAAACCAATTGTTTGGAGTCGATCTCTGCGATCAGCGAATCAGGAAATGTCATTAGTGGTAATCGTAAGGGAGCAATTCCGAAAGCTGGTTATACAGATTTTCAAGCAGATCCCGATCTCAATGTTCCAACAGGATCGACGCCTTCCACGTGGTCGATTCCGGGAGTTACTCATGGCGGCGGTACAGATGAATACCTGGTGAGTGCGAAAGTACGCGGCGGCCGCAGTGACTCGTCTTCAAAGTATAGATTTTATGGTTACACGATTGCCATTGCTCCTATTACTGAAATTATCGGCGCATACACGAAACCTAAATTAAAAGACTCAAGAAGCCGATCTGTGAAGTATCCAGAATGCGAGACTAGAGGGACCTGTGGCATTGGGTTAGACGGTATGCAATATCCAAAATGTGCGAGCGTAGACGATGGGCTATGCGCCTTACGGCAGAAATTCCCCGTTGGATATCGATTCAAGATATCAATACGCCTCGCGCAGTCACCAACGGGTTGGTTTCATGGCCGGATGTCGCGACCAGATATCAGCCTCAAGACGATAAGTTCTGGGGTACAAGTTTCCATCGAAGCCCAGCCAGTTATGGTTCCAGTAGTAGGCGTTATTCAGCCCCAGGTATCACTCTCCAAAGAGATAATTTCTTATTACACGGAAAAAAATAGGGGAGGATTCTCTTGGGGAGAGATGGGGCCGAATAAAATCGTTAATACTTTAGTTTTTCCGGACCCTGATTCTCAAGATGCCTTCGATCAGTTTGCCCTTTGGGCCTCATACATTAAAGACTCAGCAAGTGCTTCCCCCACAATGTGGATGGTAAGAACTCTCGAAATACCTCAAGGAACCAATTCGTGTTTTAGTAACCCCAATATACTTTCCGGCGTTGTAACGACGAATTCAATGATTTATTCACCTGGTGCGCCGACTTATAGCAAGGATTCTGGAACTTTGGATTACAAAGTTGCCTCCCCTCATTTGACATCCGCAGGACAAGTATTCGAAGGAACTTATGACCTTCAGATTCGCTCCGAGGTAGCGAGATGTGTCTATGGATTCACGGACGCGCCTGTAGCTGCAAGCGTTTCAATTGTGAATGACTCGGGAGAGTCTCGAGTAACTTCCACGACGGTCACGGAAAAAGATGGCTGGTTTAAACTGGGGGCATATGGATTTACGTTTTCCAGTCCCACGCTGAAGGTGAAGTTAACGCAACCGAAGCTACCGCCGGCCGTCGTTCCAACTCCAGTAGTTGCAAAACCCGTATTGAAATCGATTACCTGCATGAAGGGCAAGACGAAGAAGGTCGTGAAAGCGGTCTCGCCAAAGTGTCCGATGGGTTACAAGAAAGTCGCTTAGCCCCTCACACCAATCTCGTGCAAGATACGGGCTGATTCGACTTCGTCGCTATCAATGAGATTCGCGCTGAGCTTCACGACGACAGTTTTCTGAATAGGAAGCGCCATCACGATCTGCTCATGTAAACCAAGCATCATCGAAGTATTGGCATAGGGATGCCAGACAAAACTGCCGTAGCCCCAGTTGTGATCGAGCGCTTCCATCGGGGCCCATAGTCTTGCAAGCCATTGAGTATCTACTTGTGCTGATGGCGCAAGTAAGAGCGTGCCAAGTTTGACGTAATCACGCGGCGCTGCGTTGTAGCAGCAGAATGCCTTCTCAATTCCACCGTTCACATCGGTACTCCACGATGCGGCGTACTCTGCACCGAGAGGTTGCCAGAGACGCTCTTCCGCAAGTTGCACAAGTGATTTTCCGGAGATTTTGCGGAGCACCATGCCGACCATCTGGGTATCGATGCTGCGGTAATCGGCCTTGGTGCCGGGTTCAAAGAGCATCTTGCGGTGATTCTTAATGAAGTAATTCATGTCAGTAGTTGCATACATCTGAGCGATGGATCGTCCCCACCCGGATGGACCTGACGGGTAATCATCGGGAACGTCGATACCACTGCGCATATCGAGGAGATCGCCGATGGTGATTTTGTCGTAGGAGGTGCCGGTCTTCCACTCAGGAAGAATGTCAACGAGTTTGTCGCTCTCCTTGAGTTTTCCTTCGGCAATGAATTGCCCGGCAAGGATGGCGACCACGCTCTTGGCAACTGAGTATGAAGGAAGTTTCTGATCTTTGCTGATTCCAGGTGCGTACCACTCGTGGGTGAGTTTCCCGTCGCGATAAATCAAGAGTGCATTGGTGGCAGTGGCCTTGAGGTACTCATCGAAGGTCACGGTCTTTCCACGGAAGACCACGGTCTGTGGCAGCGTCTCTGCTGCACCGATTTCCATTGGCTTCGGAGTAGAGCTGGCAGCAATGGGGCTTGAGTTCATGTACTTAGGAGTATCGGTAGCGGCAGCGAAACCCACCCGTGCCACTTGAATGGGGTTCGGGTAACGGACACCTGCGAGCACGATCCAGAGCAGTACGAAGATCGTGATGAGCGCGATGACGGTACGGCGGAGGAAGCGAACCAAGAACATAGCTACCTTCCGAGCGAGAATTCAGTGGATGAGGTGGAACGTGCCACCACCTTACCCCTGGAGATCACCACTTTCGGAGGTAGATGATGATTCAGCACTTCGTGTACATCGTCGTGTGAGTGCACGAGTAGATCTGCAACAGCGCCCTCAGCAATTTTCTTAGGCGTTGCACCGATAGCGCGCGAGGCACGTTCGGTAATCATGTCGAAGAGGTTTTCCATTCGCGCCCTCGTGTTAGCGCCGAGGATGTGCGCAGAGAGGAATGCAATCTCGAGCATGTTGTAGCGGCCCCATGGGTAGTACGGATCTTCAATGTCATCGTGGCCAATGCCAACGGCCTGTCCCATGTCGAAGAGTTCCAGAGCGCGAAGGTGAAGCGGCCCGGTATGCGGATCAGTGATGAAACCCATCTGTGCTTTTTCGGCTAGCGCGGCCAACCTGCGGAAGGTGGGTTCGGGGTAGAGCGCCATCGCACGTGCGTGACAGCTGGTGACTTTTCCTTCTAGCCCATACTCAAGTGCGGCGACCGCAAGCATCTCGCTGGTCCGCAAGTTTGCATCGCCGGCATCATCATTAAGCATCGCAAGACGGGTGCCATGTTTTTGTGCAAGTTTGGCCATCCGAGTGACATGCTCTTGTGATTGTGCGTCCGTGTACTCGATCCACGGAATGCCACCGACGACATCTGCGCCTAATTTCATCGCCTCTTGTACGTACTCCTCGGCACCCGGATCTCGCAGAAGTCCGTCTTGCGGAAAGGCCACTACTTCAATCTTGATGACATCCTTAAGTTCATCGCGCACTCGCATGACGCCCTTGATTCCTTCAAGGCGTGCCTTCGTATCGGTATCAACAAATGCTTGAATGTGGAGCACGCCGTGCTTGATGGCATTTAATGCGGCGGCCTTAGCGTTATCGTAAATCCAACTTTCGTGATACTTCTCTTTGATCTTTGATGCGAGTTCGATACCCGTCATCGCGCCACCCATAGTTCCGGTGCCATACTCGCCGATGGCGGCATCGCCGAAGGATCGGTAGGTATAGACCTTGCAGAGATGCATGTGACCATCAACGAACGAAGTAGAGACCAAGGCGCCTTCAGCGTCGATGACTTCGCCGCCAGCGAGCGGCTCTTTCGAGATCGCGGAGATCTTTCCGCCGGCGATGCCGAGATGGGCAGGGCCGTCGTGGTCACGGAGGCGAACATTATTGATGACTAGATCAAATGAGGTCATGGAGTGATCTAATCATGATCCTAAGTCGAGCGGGTACTCCCTGGCCCATGGGTTCATGACCGTGGCCCGGTGGGCTCACCGAAATGACCAGCACCACAGGGGTCGTGAGTGGCGAGGGTCAGATTCGGGGCCCATCCCAGGTTAGACTGGCGCCTATGTTCCATCTCCTTGCAGAAGAAGCCACACGCCCCCTTCCGATCTCCGGGGTGGCCTTTGGTGTGGTGGCCTTTGGTGTACTCGCCTTCGGCCTTTACGTCGTATTACGTCAAGACGTAGACAAGTAACCGGGATGAGTGCGGAAAACGCGCTCGCCTCGCGCCATGTCGCGCTCTTCGGCGGCACCTTTGATCCTATTCATCACACCCATCGCGCCATCATCGATGCCGTACTGGAAACTGGTTTTGTTGATTTAGTTCTTGTCATTCCGAATCGGGATCCTTGGCAGAAAAGTGAAGTCATTGCCTCGGCGCAGGATCGGTTAGAAATGTGCCGATTAGCCCTCGGGTCGCACGCAGATGTAGAAATCTCTGACATTGAAATTCAACGCGATGGACCGACGTACACCATCGATACCGTGCGCGAGCTGGCCCTGTTCCATCCGGAGTGGAAGATGTCTCTGGTGCTAGGTGCAGATTCGATCGCCACTTTTCATTCTTGGCATTTGGCAGATGAACTCTCGCAATTAGTGGAAATCTTGGGAATTGCTCGCCCAGGCCACGAGTTTCATTCAGGTGCGCCTCTACCGCACCCGCTTCGGATCAATCGAGTGGAGATGAGGGAGAGCACGCTCTCAGCCACTGAAATTCGCGCTGAACTCAATGCCGGTCGCGTTCCTCCAGGCTTAAATCCCGCAGTTCTGCACTACATTCATACACATTCGCTTTATGTGGGAGACTAAACCCCTCATGACAGCCTCCTCAGTAGCACGTACAAGCGCCAAAGTCGCAGTAGCCGCCGCGCTCGACAAAATCGCCACCGAAGTCATTGCCTTAGATGTGTCGGAACATTTTGCACTTTCCGACATCTTCGTGATTGCCAGTGGCAACAACGAACCGCAGGTTAATGCCATCATCGACGAAATGGAGCGCAAGCTTCTCGAGATTGGTGAGAAGGCGATTAGGCGTGAAGGTGCGCGTGAAGGACGTTGGGTCCTTCTTGATTACGGCGACATGATTATTCACGTGATGCACTTTGAAGAGCGCGCGTATTACGACTTAGAACGCCTCTGGAAGGATTGTCCTCGTATCACTTTTGACGAATTGACTGCTTCAAGTGGCGCGTAAGATTCTCATCTGGCGTCACGGTCGCACTGCTTGGAATCTTGAGAATCGCTTCCAAGGGCATACGGATATTCCACTTGATGACACCGGTATAGCGCAGGCGGCGCGTGCAGCAGCGCTGCTCGCCTCTTTCTCCCCGCACACCATTCTTTGTAGCGATCTTGGACGGGCGCGACAAACGGCAGCACCCTTAATCGCGCTAACTGGGTTAACAGCGATCATCGAGCCAGATATCCGAGAAACCCACGGAGGTGAATGGGAAGGGCGCACTGGTGCGGAAATTCGAAGCATAGATGCAGCAAATTTTACTCGGTGGATCAATAGTGAAAATGTGATTGCTGGCGGCACAGGAGAGCGACGGAGCGAAGTAGCCGAGCGGGCAGTCGCGGCCATCGAGCGAGCTCTTGAAACCCTCCCCGATGATGAGACGTTGATTGCAGTCACTCACGGCGGTACCGCACGATGTGTGATTGCCACCCTGCTTGGCCTGCCGGCCGATGCTTGGGGCGCCATCGGTGGCTTGGCGAATTGTTCCTGGTCAGTGCTGGAAGAGATTCACCGACCAGATGGCGGCCGTGGGTGGCGCCTGGTGGAACATAACGCCGGCACCTTGCCAGAGCCCGTTCTGGGCGAAGAATCTGGACGATCTCTGCCCTAAAACCAGCCCGGCTCAGGCGGAAAATGCCATTCGGCTGAATTGGTATTAATGCGGACTTCGGCTATGTTGGCGATTCCGGGGCTGTGGCGCAGCTGGTAGCGCACCTGCATGGCATGCAGGGGGTCAGGGGTTCAAGTCCCCTCAGCTCCACTCAAAGAGTGGTTACTTCGGCACGAATGGGGAGCGATCATGGCAATCATCTCTCCCGTGCCGCGTCGATGGGATGCCAGAGCTATCCCAGATCTCCACGGCAAACGGTTTCTTGTCACTGGTGGAAATTCAGGTTTAGGTTTTGAAACAGTGCGCGCCTTGGCCGCTCACGGTGGCGAAGTCATTATGGCCAGTCGCGACCTTGCGAAAGCCGAAGTTGCCGCATCAAGGATTCGCGGCAACGTCGTAATCGCTCAGTTGGATCTTGCAGACCTTTCTTCAATTGAAACTTTCACTCGCGAATTCACCTGGGACCGCCTTGATGCATTGATATTGAATGCTGGTGTGATGGCGATCCCACTTCGTCATACTGTTGACGGATTCGAATTACAGATCGGCACCAATCACTTAGGCCACTTCGCGCTTGGGGCACGTTTATTACATAAACTTGGTGGCGCGCGCGTGGTCTCGGTGTCGAGCATGGCGCATCGGATGGCTGATTTTGATCAGAGTCATCTCAAAGAGCAAATATGGATGAAGGGTGATGATGCACTCAAGTACAACGCATGGAAAACCTATGGACGCAGTAAATTAGCAAACCTTCTCTTTACTCATGAGTTGCAACGTCGAAGCGATGCTGCAGGATGGGGGATCACCGCACTCGCCGCCCATCCAGGTTGGTCAAACACAAACCTTCAGATGGTAGCTCCGGAGATGAAGGGCCAGAGCGTGGCGACCACTGCGTCATCTCTCGTCAACAAAGTATTTGCACAATCGGCTGCAATGGGCGCGCTCCCTACCTTGGCTGCTGCGCTCCTACCCTCATTGCCGGGCGGTACCTACCTCGGCCCCGATGGTCTAGGTGAGATGCGTGGCTATCCCAAACTGGTCAGAGCACGTGATCTTGCCTACGACCCACGCTTAGCAGGAGCGCTCTGGGGGATTAGCGAGGATCTCACCGGGCTTTCCTGGCGGGTACTCTTTGAACCCTGATGAGTGAGAATTTAGAGCCAGCCAAGCGCGAGGGTTACGACATCCACGGAGTCCAGGAGAAGTGGCTTCCGGTCTGGGATGAGATTGCCCCCTTCCGTTCGGGTCGGGCAGATGACCTCCGGCCGAAGAAGTACGTGCTCGACATGTTCCCTTATCCGTCCGGTGACCTACACATGGGCCATGCCGAGGCATATGCGCTCGGCGACGTGGTGGCTCGCTACTGGGTGCAACGTGGTTTCAACGTGATGCATCCGATCGGTTGGGATGCCTTTGGTCTTCCAGCCGAGAACGCTGCAATCAAGCGCAATGAATCTCCAGGAATCTGGACCTATGAAAACATCGCGGTACAAAAAGCTTCGATGCGACGTTTTGCATGTTCGTTCGACTGGGATCGCGTACTCCATACGTGTGACCCCGAGTATTACAAATGGAATCAATGGCTCTTCTTGCAAATGTTCAAGAAGGGGCTTGCCTATCGCAAAGCTTCGGCGGTCAACTGGTGCCCTTCTTGCCAAACAGTGCTTGCGAACGAGCAAGTAGTCGGTGGTGAGTGCGAGCGTTGCGATACACCCGTCACGAAGAAGAAATTAACCCAGTGGTATTTCAAAATTACTGATTATGCAGATCGCCTCCTTGATGACATGGAACAACTCGAAGGCAAGTGGCCTGAGAAAGTCCTCACCATGCAGCGCAACTGGGTGGGTAGATCTGCCGGCGCTGATGTGGTCTTCCAAATTGAAGGACGCAAAGATCCGGTCACGATTTACACCACACGTCCCGACACGCTTTATGGCGCTACCTTCTTCGTGGTGGCAGCTGACGGAGATCTTGCTGCAGAACTTGCCGCCGATTCATCTGCCAAGCAAGCCTTTGATGATTACTTAGTCACGGTAAAACAGACGAGCGAAGTGGACCGTCTCTCCACCGATCGTCCAAAGACTGGCGTTTTCCTCGAACGCTATGCAATTAACCCCGTCAACGGCGAGAAACTTCCCATCTGGGCCAGTGATTATGTGCTCGCCGATTACGGCCACGGCGCCATCATGGCGGTTCCAGCGCACGATCAACGCGACTTAGATTTCGCGCGCGAAATGAAACTTCCTGTGCGGATCGTGGTGGCAAGTGAAGATCCAGATCCCAATGAGAGCGGAGTCGCCACTGCAGGCGACGGCGTATTGGTGAACTCTGGCGATCTCAATGGACTTTCCAAAGTCGAAGCCATTGCCAAGATCACTGCGCAACTGGAAAGTAAGCACCTGGGCAAGACTGCAAAGAATTACCGTCTCCGCGATTGGCTCATTTCCCGCCAACGCTATTGGGGCACACCCATCCCGATCATTCACTGCCCCAAGTGCGGAGAAGTTGCGGATGAAAACTTGCCAGTACTACTTCCCGATGCGAAGGGATTGGATCTCAAACCCAAAGGCACCTCACCACTCGGTGGCGCTCGTGATTGGGTAGAGGTGAAGTGCCCTACGTGTGGCGGTGATGCAGAGCGCGATACTGACACCATGGATACCTTCGTGGATTCATCGTGGTACTTCCTGCGCTACACGAGCAATACTCGCGACGATGTGCCTTTCGACCTTGAAGCTGTAAAGACCTGGATGCCGGTTGATCAATATGTCGGTGGCGTCACGCACGCAATCTTGCATCTGCTTTACAGTCGCTTCTTCACTAAAGTCTTGCATGATCTTGGCATGCTCGACTTCGACGAACCATTTACTCGCCTACTCAATCAGGGCATGGTGGTGATGGACGGTTCTGCTATGAGTAAGAGTCGTGGCAACTTGGTCCGTCTCTCAGATGAACTCGCGGTGCACGGTGTTGATGCGATTCGTCTTTCTATGGTTTTTTCGGGACCTCCCGAAGATGATGTTGATTGGGCAGAAGTATCGCCCGGTGGTTCCGCTAAATTCTTGTCACGCGCCTGGCGCCTCTCTGGTGATATCACTAGCCCGGTAGGAGTGGATTTCACTAAGGGCGACGTCGCGCTTCGCAAGATCACCCACAAGACACTTCATGAAGCTGCGCAAGCCGTGGAATCATTCAAATTCAATGTGGCGGTTGCTCGCGTGATGGAACTTGTTAATGCGGCTCGCAAAGCGATCGACTCTGGCGCTGGTCCAGCAGATCCAGCTTCGCGTGAAGCAGCGGAGACTGTTGCCATTATCTTGTCTCTGGTAGCTCCATACACCGCAGAAGAGATGTGGGATCGTCTTGGACACAAGCCCACCGTGGCTCTCGCTGGCTGGCCGACAGTTGATCCCGCACTTCTGGTACAGAATTCTGTTATTTGCGTCGTGCAAGTGAATGGAAAGATTCGCGAACGCCTCGAAGTCTCACCAGACATCAGCGAAGCTGATCTTCATGCTCTCGCAATGTCGGCAGACGAAGTCAAGAAGAGTATTGGTGATGCGGAGATCAAGAACATCATTGTTCGAGCACCGAAGCTTGTAAACATAGTGATCTGAGGGGCTATTCATGCGCACTCTCATTGTTACTGACTCCACGGCATACATTCCGGCTGATTATGCACTCCGCTTAGGTATCGAAGTCATACCATTGCAAGTAATTATCGGTGACAAGTCATATGAAGAGGGCGGCGAAGGCGCGGAAGCCGTGCTGACGGCGCTTCGGCAAGGGATTCTGGCCACCACTTCGAAGCCGACACCGGAGCGCTTTCTGGAAACATACCGACGGGCAGCCTCGCAAGGTTATGACGCAGTGGTCAGCATTCACTTGTCGAAGGCTATTTCTGGGACTTACGATTCTGCGCTCTTGGCTGCTTCGCAAGCCCCCATTCCCGTCCACGTTGTCGATTCAAAATCTCTTGCCATGGGATTAGGTTTTGCAGCCATCTCGGCAGCCCACGCCGCCGAAGAAGAAATCGATGCAATGGAGATTGTGCAGATTGCTACCACGCGCGCTCATGCCACCGTCACCTATTTCACTGTCGCCACGTTGGAGCAACTTCGTCGCAGTGGTCGGATCTCGCGCGGTAAGGCTCTGGTGGCAAGTGCGCTGGCTATCCGCCCTATCCTCACCATGGAAGACGGCGAAATTGTGGCTTTCGAGAAAGTGCGCACCAGTACTAAGGCAATTGAACGTATCGAAGAGTTAGCCATTAACGCGGCGCGTGGTCGATCCGTTGACCTTGCAGTGCATCACTTGGGGGCACTTGACCTGGCGAATGCGGTCGCAGAATCAATCCAAGGGGGGCTTGCCGAAGATGGTTTGGTTTCCGAGGTGTTTGTCAGCGAAGTGGGCGCGGTCGTCGGCGCGCATGCTGGACCTGGCATGATTGCTGTTGTAATTTCACCTCGTATCTAAAGTTCATCCTGTATCTAAAGTTAACCGCAATGAGGGAGTTTTCATGAATCGTCGAATCACATCCACGCTTATCGTGTCGGCACTTATTGCATCATCAACTCTTGCAGGCTGCTCCTCAAAAGCTGATCCGTCGGCGATGCGGTCGGAGTGTTCTAAAATTGCAGATATCCTCGGAGTAGTTCTTGAAGATCTCGTCACGATCAATGACGGACTCGGGCAACTCGATGTAAGCCAATTTACAGAGCGCCGCAACAATTTGCAGGATCAGCAGAAGAAACTTTCAGCACTAGATATTACTGATGGCATTCTCGCCAATGATGTGAAGAATATGTCGGGGGCCCTGCAGGTGGTGATTGATGATCTCGGTAGGATTGCTAAGGATGGTCCAGCCGCGATCTCCTCGACGGCTTCTGATATTGATAAGCTCACAGCTACGGCCGAGCGCGTCACCGGAAGTTGCTTGTAACGATCATCCCCTCACGCTGCGTGAGTGCACAGAGATCTCTTCCACACCCCAACACCTGGTTAAATTTTCTGCGCGCTCGGCGAAGTAGCCTCCCAGCATGCCCGCCTTACTCCTGCGCCTACCTACAGCAAGCCAAGAACTCACCACTCTCGTAGAACCAGAGGATGTGGTGGCGCCTACTCTGCGAGAACGCCTCGCACTCTCCTCGCGCAATTTAGTCGGGCTTGGTGTCATTCTGCTCTTTGCGCTGCTCTTTGCGGGATGGCTCTTCTTTTCTTCTGCCCCTGCGCAAGTATCTGTGGGCTCTCTACCTGATATTTCCCAGCCCGCACCTGTTGTTGCGCCTCTTCCCACTGAAATTGTGGTCGATGTTTCAGGCAAAGTGCGCCATCCAGGCGTCTATCACTTGTCCACGGGTGCGCGCGCCCAAGACGCCCTCATGGCGGCCGGCGGCGCCCTGCCAGGAATCGATCTCTCTTCGATCAATCAGGCAGAAATATTGATAGATGGCACGCAACTCTTAGTCGGCATCACTGCTTCGAATAGCGGTGGCGGCGTTCTCAGTTTGAATCATGCCAGCGCAACCGAACTAGATTCATTGCCCGGTGTTGGTCCGGTGCTTGCTGGGCGAATCGTCTCCTGGCGCAAAGCGCATGGGCGCTTTACTTCCGTAGAGCAATTGCGAGATGTGAGCGGCGTGGGCGATGCGAAGTTTTCCGATCTCAAATCTCTTATCCGACTTTAGAATTCAGATTGCCTCTTGGGGTGATCTTCGACTCCTTGCTCTTTCGCTAGCCATCTGGAGCGGAGTCCTTCTCTCGAACGGCATTGGCTTTCTGCTTTCATTCGTGGCGCTCGTTCTCATCTCGCTCGGGACACTCTTCATACGTGTTGTGAGAGTGGAGCAATCCCGCATAGTGCTTCTGCTCCTTTCTATGGCCTTCGTGGGCGGTGCCTTGCTCCACTTTCGCGCTCTTCCACTGGAGAGTCTCACTCCCTTCATAGGGAAGAACGTTTCGGTAGAAGTGGTGGTGACAGGGGACTCGGTTGCCAGATCGCAACGGTTCGGGTCGGTCATCGCTCCCAGTTTTCGTACTCCTGCACGTTTAGAAGTGTTGAGGTATGAAGGAAGTGAAATCAGACTTCGCATTCCGGTATCTGTGATGACCTCACGAGGGGATTTCATTCCAAGTGCAAGAATTTCATTCGATGCGCGGGTGATTGCGCCACGCGGACCAATTGCTGGCACGCTCATTGCTCAGGGAAAAGTGAGCCTTCTTGGTGAGCCGACGCACTTGCAGAATTCTGCGATGGCGGTGCGTTGGGGTATGAAGAAGGCGGTGGCCCACTTGCCGACGGATGCAGGTGCATTACTTCCGGGATTAGTGCTCGGAGATACCAGTGAGGTGGATCCAGCACTCGCCGCAGATATGAAGACCACGGGGCTCACACATCTCACGGCGGTCAGTGGAGCAAATCTGGCGATCCTTTCATCGCTCATCTTGTTATTAATGAAGTGGGTGCGTTCCCCGCGGTGGCTCACCATCATGGTCGTGGGCTTCTTTCTCGCTTTCTTTGTGGTGCTGGTACGTCCGCAGCCTTCGGTGTTGCGCGCGGGTGTGATGGCGGTGGTGATGCTCATCGCCTATGGCAGGGGGGTGAAGCGTGCGGCCCTTCCCGCCCTAGCCGCCGCCATTTTCTTCCTCCTACTCATTGATCCGTGGCAAGGGCTCACTTACGGTTTTGCGCTCTCGGTGGCGGCGACTGCAGGATTGTTGCTGATCGCGCCTCCGTTAGCTGCCAATTTTGCACGGCGCATGCCACATTGGTTGGCGCACACACTCGCCCTTCCGATAGCTGCACAAATCATGTGTGCCCCCATAATTCTTGCGCTCTCTGGAAATCTTTCCATTATGGGAGTGATAGCGAATTGCGCAGCTGCGCCACTGGTTGCGCCCGCAACGGTTCTTGGATTACTTGCCGCTTTGCTTTCTATCATCTCCTTGCCGTTAGCATCCTTCGTTGCATGGCTCGCAGCGATTCCTACCGGAGGTATTTCCTGGATTGCTCACCGATTCGCTGTGCTGCCTTTTGCCTCGTTGCCTTGGGGATCATCGGCAATTGCGATCACGCTCTTCGTCCTTCTACTTCTGCTCTTCGCACTCTTCTTTCGTTTCCATACGAAAATCGCGCTCATTACCACCGCAACCATCTTTGCTCTTCTGGTGGCCACCTCGCTCGTGCCTAATGGTTGGCCTCCACGTGATTGGGTGATGGTGATGTGTAACGTAGGTCAAGGCGATGCACTTGTTCTTAACGGCGGCGGTGGAAAATTTGTTGTGGTCGATGCAGGACCTGACCCAATAGTGATTGATCGTTGCCTCAATGATCTGGGGGTGCGACATATTTCCTTATTGATACTCACACATGACCATGCCGATCATGTGGAAGGGATTCCGGGAGTCCTTCAGGGTAGAGAGGTAGAAGCGATCTGGCTCTCGCCGCTTGATGAACCTGCTTATGAATTTGATCGAGTGAGTCGATGGGCAAGTGGCATCTCGCTCATGCGGGCTCCGGTGGGAGAGACTTTCAAAGTGGGCGCTCTCCAGATTTCACCACTCTGGCCGAGGAGAGTGATGAGCGAATCGGCTCCTAACAACTCCAGTGTGGCAATGTTGATCACGGTGGCGGGGCTACGCCTCTTTCTGGCCGCGGACATGGAGGCCCCAGCGCAGGAAGAGTTACTCTCCTACTTACTTTCGCATCGAGAAATTCCGGCAAGCAATGTAGATGTTCTTAAAGTTGCACACCATGGATCGGCAAACCAGAGCCCACTCTTGAACGCGTACCTCAATCCACAGTTCGCGTTGATTAGTGTCGGTGCTAGAAATCCCTATCACCACCCGGCCCCGCTCACCTTGCAACTTTTGGCGCGAGCTCAGATCTTTAGGACCGACAGGGATGGGTCGGTGGCGGTGATTCACCCACTGGCTGTGGTGAAACCGAGGCGCACGATTTGGCGCCGTGCGGGCTAGGCTTACCTGCATGACCAGCCAACTCTTTCTCGCCTATGGGCCTGAGACGCTCTTGGCTGATCGAGTGGTTGAAACCACTAGCGCTGCACTGAAAGCGCAATCAAGTGATCTCGTGGTGGAGAGCGTTGAGGCCGCGGAGATTGATGATGCGCGCTTTGGCGATCTCTTTGCTCCATCACTCTTTGGTGAAGCGCGCGCAGTGGTCATTCGGAATCTGCAAGACCTCGATAGCGATATGAATGCAGCACTGCTGGCTTACATTGCGGATCCAGATCCCACTATCACTGTGATCGCTCTCCATAAAGGGGGAGTAAAAGGCAAAGCGCTCCTAGAAGCTCTCCGCAAAGCAGGTGCGCGCGAGACGCTTTGTGAAGCGATGAAGCGCGATAGCGACAAGATTCAATTCCTGCGCACTGAGGCGCTCTCGCGTGGTCGAAAAATTTCTCCCGATGCCGCTAAAGCCCTTGTTGACGCGATTGGATCAGATCTTCGAGAATTGGCAAATAGTTTGAGCCAACTGATTGCTGATACTGCTGGAGAGATCAATATCGAGGCTGTTGAACGTTTTCATGGTGGTCGCATCGAAGCCACTGGTTTTGATGTCACCGATGCTCTTCTTGAAGGCCGGGCGGGCGATGCGCTGGCAACCTTGCGCCACGCTCTCGATACCGGAACTGACCCAGTGATGATCACTAGCGCGCTGGCGGGGGCCTTGCGCACGTTGGCCCGGGTCGGCAGCGCGCCGCGATCATTGCGTTCAGCTGAACTTGCTGGGCAACTTGGAATGGCGCCGTGGCAGATCGATAAGGCCCGCCGCCAACTTCCAGGCTGGACCGGCGCTGGCATAGCCGCCGCCATCACCGAGGTGGCCAGGGCCGATGGAGCGGTCAAAGGCGGGGGCGCTGACCCGGTATTTGCTCTGGAGCGGGCCCTGATCGCCATCGCTCGCAACCGCACCTGAACCTTAGTTAGGTCATGGGAGCGCCATTCACGCTCGGAAACACCCTCCGGTTTGGGCGCTTCCCGCGCTCGCTGGTACTCTCTGGAGGCTCACTTAGGGCAGATCAGTCATCAGTAGTAACAGAAGCAAAGGAAGCATTCAGTGGCGAATATTAAGTCGCAGATCAAGCGGATCAAGACGAACGAGAAGGCACGCGAGCGCAACAAGTCCGCGAAGTCCTCGCTCAAGACCGCTGTGCGTCGCTTCCGTGAAACTGCTGAGGCCGGCGACAAGAGCGCAACCACCGAAGCTCTCCGCCATGCATCTCGCCAGCTTGATGTGGCAGTGACCAAGGGTGTCATTCATGCCAATCAAGCCGCCAACAAAAAGTCGGCGATGGCTAAGCGCGCCGCTGCGCTTTAACCCCTTCGCGAGGCTCAGGTGCCTGCGCTCCCATTAAACGAAGCATTTCCTCCGTCGCAAACTCCGCCGGAAAGTATTCGCAACTTCTGCATCATCGCCCACATCGATCACGGCAAATCAACACTCGCTGATCGCATGCTCGGCATCACGGGAGTAGTCGAAGCCCGCAACATGCGCGCGCAATATCTCGATCGAATGGATATCGAACGTGAACGCGGCATCACCATTAAGAGCCAGGCAGTTCGTCTACCTTGGCGCTCTGGGCTAGATGGCAAGCCTTACATCTTAAATATGATCGATACCCCTGGCCATGTCGACTTCACCTACGAAGTTTCGCGCTCGCTGGCTGCCTGTGAAGGTGCAGTGCTCTTAGTTGATGCTGCACAAGGTATCGAAGCCCAAACACTTGCCAACCTCTACTTGGCAATGGAGAACAACCTCACCATCATTCCGGTATTAAATAAGATCGATTTGCCGGCCGCACAACCCGATAAGTACGCCGACGAGTTGGCCCGCCTGATCGGTTGCGATCCAAGCGATTGCCTTCGCGTCTCTGGAAAGACCGGAATGGGCGTAGAAGAATTGCTCGATCAGATTGTGCTGCAGATTCCGGCGCCGCAGGGTGATGCAAACGCACCAGCAAGGGCGATGATTTTTGATTCGGTGTATGACACCTATCGCGGCGTTGTCACTTATGTGCGTGTGATCGATGGACATCTCTCCGGACGCGATCAAATAATGATGTTTTCCACCGGAGTACGCCACGAAATGTTAGAAGTAGGCGTCATCTCTCCTGAGCCGATTGCAGGCAAAGGTCTTGGTGTGGGCGAAGTGGGCTACTTGATTACTGGCGTGAAGGATGTACGCCAATCACGTGTGGGAGACACTGTCACCAATGCGCTTCGTCCAGCCACCGTGGCTCTCGGCGGATACAAAGATCCACGCCCGATGGTCTTCTCGGGCCTTTATCCGATGGATGGCGCCGATTACACACAATTGCGTGAGGCGCTCGACAAGCTTCAACTCAACGATGCCGCTTTGGTGTACGAACCAGAGACCTCGGCAGCTCTTGGTTTCGGTTTTCGTTGTGGATTCCTTGGATTGCTCCACCTAGAGATCGTGCGCGAACGCCTTGAGCGCGAAGCCGGACTTGATCTTATCTCCACCGCGCCTAACGTGGTCTATCGAGTCATTATGGAAGATGGCAAAGAGATCCGCGTGACTAATCCCAGCGAATTTCCTACCGGAAAGATCGGGCAAGTCTTTGAACCAGTGGTGAGAGCCACCATCTTGGCCCCGAGCGAATTCATCGGCACCATCATGGAACTCTGCCAACAACGTCGCGGTTCTCTCATGGGCATGGATTACCTCTCCGAAGATCGCATTGAAATTCGTTACTCACTGCCGCTGGCAGAGATCGTCTTCGATTTCTTCGACAACTTAAAGTCCCGCACTCGTGGGTATGCATCCCTTGATTACGAACCTACTGGCGAAGAAGACGGTGATCTCGTCAAAGTAGATATTCTCCTTCAGGGCGAAGCGGTAGATGCATTTAGTGCAATCGTGCACAAAGATAAGGCGTACGCATATGGCGTGATGATGACGCAGAAGTTGCGCGAGCTCATCCCGAGGCAACAATTTGAAGTTCCAATTCAGGCTGCTATTGGTTCACGCGTGATCGCCCGCGAAAGCATTCGAGCCATTCGTAAAGACGTTCTTGCTAAGTGCTACGGCGGTGACATTTCCCGTAAGCGCAAACTGCTCGAAAAGCAGAAGGAGGGTAAGAAGCGTATGAAGATGGTGGGACGCGTAGAAGTTCCGCAAGAAGCCTTCATTGCAGCGCTCTCCACCGATGCAGATGTGAAAGAGAAGAGTAAGAAATGAAGCGACTCCTCTCGGTAAACATTGCAGCGGTCGTGCACGAGGGGGTGTGGACCGGTTCGGTTGGTCGTACGGGAATTGATAAGCGACCGGTTGAGCACCGCATCCTGGTTGCTAATGATCATGTAGAAGGCGATGCCGTCCTTGATGTGAAGTCACATGGAGGTCGCGATAAAGCGGTCTACGCCTATGCACGCGAAGATGGTGATTGGTGGGAGAATCAACTCGGCATTCAGATCGGCAACGGAAGATTTGGTGAGAATCTCACCACTGAGGGCATTGATGTTACTGGCGCGCGGATAGGTGAACGTTGGCGCATTGGATCTGCGCTCTTGGAAGTCGCTGAGCCACGTATTCCTTGCACAGTATTTGCTGGTTTTTGGCAACGTCCGGGTTTGGTCAAAGAATTCACCGAGGCGGGTCGCCCGGGAGCTTACTTGCGCATTATCGAAGAAGGAATTGTGGGCGGAGGCGATGAAATTGTGATTGAATCTCGCCCCGACCGAGCCGCCACGATCTCGGATGCCTTTGCCGCGAAGAGCGGAGAACGTTCCCAACTTAAATTGCTCGCGGAGACTTCAGCGTTCTCGCCAGCCTGGCACGAGTGGATCGCACGGATAGCGAATTAGTGATGCCAGGGGAACTACCTGTAGGCGAGCCTGTGCCGCGCGATGGATCACTTCCAGAGGGAGTCTCTGCGGGAAAGATGCCATTCGCGCTCTATATACATATCCCCTTCTGCGCGCGACGTTGTGGCTACTGTGATTTCAATACGTACACGATTGCCGAACTCGGCGGTGATGAATCAATTGAGAAGCAGTATGTAGATGCCCTGGTCAAAGAGATTGCATTAGCTCGATCAATTGTGGGAGATCAACAGGTAAAGACGATCTTCTTTGGTGGTGGAACTCCGACGCTGCTTCCTTCAAGTGAGATCGCTCGAATTCTGGATGCCGTGCAACTGCAATTCCGTCTCTCCGATGATGTAGAGATCACTACCGAAGCCAATCCAGACAGTGTTTCCGCTGGATCTCTCGGTGAATTGCGTGCGGCTGGAATAAATCGAATTTCCTTTGGTGTGCAGAGTACGACGCCACATGTTCTACAGACTCTGGATCGCACACATAACCCCGCGCAAGTGCCCATTGTGGTACACGCCGCACGTGATGCTGGCTTCACTCACATCAGTGTGGATTTGATCTATGGCACACCTGGCGAGACGATCGTGGAGTGGGAGGAGAGTGTGCGTTCGCTTCTTTCTCTTCCGATCGATCACATCAGTGCATATTCGCTTATCGTGGAAGAGGGCACCAAGTTGGGGGCTCAGGTGCGCCGTGGCGTTCTAGCGATGCCCGATGAAGATCTCAACGCAGATAAATACATAGTTGCCGATGATCTCTTCACCGCGGCTGGTTTTGCATGGTATGAAGTAAGCAATTGGGCGAAACCCGGCGGGGCTTGCAAACACAATGAAATGTATTGGAAGAATAACGATTGGTGGGGTCTTGGCGCAGGTGCCCATAGCCATATCGACGGTGTGCGCTGGTGGAATAAGAAACTTCCCGCCGCATATATCAAAGAGTTGCAAGATGGATCATCCCCAGCACTTGCCCGCGAAATTCTCACCGATGAAGAGCGCTCGTTTGAAGAGTTGATGCTCGGAATCAGAACCCGGGAAGGGTTACCGCTCTCCGTGGTCGCTCACGGCGCGGCGGCAGCAGCACTCGCAGATGGAAACCTTGATGTCGATCAGTACGAGATGGGGAGAGTGGTACTTACTCGCTCCGGTCGGTTGATTGCTGATGCACTTTTGCGCGCTTTTTCCGACGCCTAATTACTAAGAGCGTAACAATCACGATTAAAAGAAGGAAGAATGAGTAACCCATTCGTGAAATAATCTTCTCAACTCTTTCGAGGTTATCACTTGCTATTCGTCCCACGATGAGCACAGCTGGCGCCCAGATGACCGCGCCCAGGGCATTGCCCAAGAGGAATCGACCATATTTCATGCGCATGGTGCCGGCGATTGCGGGGACAAGTGCACGCAGGACCGTGACAAAGTGTCCAAGGAAGACTGCCCATGGTCCGTATTTGTGTATGAACTCTTCTGCCTTATTCCAATGTGCTTCTGAGACTCGCCTGCCCGCCCTCGATGTGCGAAGGCGCGGTCCGAGGATGCGCCCAATTTCATAGCCAGTGGAGTCGCCGATGATCGCGCCGATAATTGCAATCGGAATGAGGATCGATAACTTCAAATCGCTAGTTGCGGTCGCCGCGCCGGCGACGATCAGAGTAGTTTCGGCAGGAAAGACGAGGCCAAAAAATGCCGCACCTTCGGCAATTGCAGCTATGGCGACGATGACATAGACCCACGGGCCGGCTGAGGCAACGAGGTCGAGAATATGGTTGATAAAGGTACTGATCATGGCGTGTCGATATTAGGGGTGAGCGTTGAGTGTGGCCCGCCATACCGTACGGTTACCCCATGTCCTCACACAATATTCACCTCATTCTTGCTTTGGTCCTTTGCTTGATATTCCTACTCTCTGGCTTGATGAAGGCCAGCGGCAACGAGAAGGGCCTTGCCGGTACGCGCGCAGTTAATGTTCCAGACGGTCTTGGCAGATTCACTGGTGCGCTAGAAGCTCTCGGTGCGCTCGGTATCCTGATTGGTTTCAAGCTCTCGCTCTTTGCCTGGCTCGGATTTGTAGGACTCTGGATGGTCATGGCCGGCGCGATCTTCTTCCACTTCCGTGCTAAAAAAACTAAAAGTGCCATTGTTCCATTCATCTTGCTGGTGCTCCTCTCCGTCGCCATCATCACGATCAGCGCGTAGACTAAAATGGAAAGTGCCGCAGGCGCGCTGGCGCTTGTGGGGTCGGGTGAGTACCTAGCCGAGTCACTAGTTCTCGAAAATTCTCTTGTTGAAAGTGGACGCCGCGGGCGAGGTGAATCAGCGCGTTATTACGTACAAATTCCTACGGCTTCGGGCCACGAGAGCGTTGAGCGCCGTGCGTACTGGCGAAATCTTGGAGTCAGCGCTGCTTCACGAATAGGAATAGAAGCGAAATATCTCGATCTACAAAGCCGAAGTGATGTGCTCGCGGCCGATGCAGAGATGCTCGAGAACATCGAAAATGCGGCATTGATTTATTTTTCTGGCGGAGATCCCTATCTCTTAACCGAGGCATTTGCCGGCACACCACTCTGGGCAACCATCACGAGTGCCTTCGCCCGTGGTGCCTCGTTAGCCGGGTGCAGCGCAGGTGCTATGGCTTTCTGCTCACACCTGGTGGAGTTCCGATCAATGGGTCGCCGCTCTCGTTCGGGCTTGGGGTTGATTGAAAACCTTCAGGTGATTCCGCACTTTGACCGGATGCACTTGGCTTCTCGAGTCCCATCATTAGTCGGGAAGTCATGGTGGGAGGTGCCCACACTCGGAATCGACGAGAAGACGGCGGTGGTCTGGGAGGCCACCAGTGGGTGGCAGGTAGTGGGCGGTGGGGCGGCCTACCTCTTTGGCGAACCAGGGGAGGAGCGGGTGGTGGCCTATGCGGGGCAGGCGCTCTCCCTGCCAGAGCCGGTGGGCTCGCACGGGGCTTAGCTTCCGCCTAGAATTGGCACTCGTCTGGCGACAGTGCCAGAGAAGCCGAGGGCCAGAAAAATCGAGGGCCAGAGAAGCCGAGGGGGGTCCATGAGCAGAAAGCTTGAGGTCCTCCGTGCAATTGTGGAAGATTACGTCGCCACTGAAGAGCCGGTCGGTTCCAAATCTCTTGCTGAACGCCATGCACTCGGCGTCTCGCCGGCGACCATTCGAAACGATATGGCTCTGCTGGAAGAAGAAGGCTTCATCACTCAACCCCATACCAGCGCGGGACGAGTGCCCACCGACAAGGGTTATCGCCTCTTTGTAGATCGTCTTGCTGGAGTGAAACCACTCTCGGCTGCCGAGCGCAGAGCGATCGAATCTTTCCTTGAAGGCGCGGTTGATCTAGATGATGTCATCGGACGGACCGTTCGTTTGCTCTCACAGATCACTCGCCAAGTCGCGGTAGTGCAATATCCCTCACTTACTCGTTCGACGGTGCGCCACATTGAATTAGTCAATCTCGGTACGCGTCGCGTCATGATCGTGCTCATCACCGATACCGGACGAGTAGAACAACGCATTCTTGACGCCAAAGCGGAAGTCTCTGACATTTTGCTCGGCGAATTGCGCGCCCGAGTCAATGCTCTCTGTGTGGGTAAACGACTTAACGAACTACCGGATCTACTGATATCTGTGGCACCGCGTGCTGACAAGGAAGAGCAAGTCCTTTCAAGTCTTGTAGTTTCCACGATCCTTGAAATGGCAATTGAACAGAGCGAAGAACGGATCGTCCTCTCGGGAACTGCCAATCTTGCCCGGCTAGGTACAGATTTCACGCATTCCGTGCGCCCTGTACTCGAAGCCCTCGAAGAGCAAGTAGTACTTCTTCGACTTCTCGGCGATGCGGCTGAGAGTATGACGGTACGTATTGGCCACGAGCATGAATTACATAGTTTGCAAGGTACTTCACTCGTCGCTACCGGATATGGCCGCGCGGGGGAGCCAGTTGGAACCATGGGAATTCTTGGACCAACTCGCATGGATTACCCGGGCAGCATCGCATCCGTACGCGCAGTTGCTCAGTACGTGGGACATTTCTTAACGGAAAGTGGTTCGTAGAGTGGCCGATCACTACACAACGTTGGGTGTCGCACGTGAAGCCAGCGCAGACGAAATTAAGCGTGCATATCGCAAGTTGGCGCGGGAATTGCATCCAGATGTAAATCCAGATGCCTCCACACACGATAAATTTAAAGAAGTCACTGAAGCGTATGAAACGTTGAGCGATCCGCAGAAGCGTCAGCACTATGACATGGGTGGCGGAAGTAGTTTCGGAGGCGCAGGATTTGGCTTTGGCGATGTCATGGATGCCTTCTTCGGTGGCAGTGGATCACGGGGACCTAAACCACGTGTGCGTCGTGGACAAGATGCGCTTATTCGCGTCGAGATCGATCTCAATGACGCAGTCTTTGGCGTCGATCATGAGCTCCACGTAGACACCGCCGTCGGCTGTGAAAAGTGCGATGCCACGGGGCGTAAGCCAGGAACGTCCACGAAGACCTGCGATATTTGCCGCGGCCGCGGCGAAGTCCAACAAGTTGCCAAATCTTTCCTCGGACAAGTGATGACGAGTCGTCCGTGTAATTCGTGCCAAGGTTACGGAAGCACCATCATTTCTCCGTGTGTTGAATGCGCCGGAGACGGACGCGTACGTTCACGTCGCACTATCGAAATTCATATTCCTGCTGGCGTAGAGACTGGGTCGCGCTTGCGCCTTGATGGGCGAGGGGAAGTAGGTCCAGGAGGTGGACCCGCTGGTGATCTCTATGTTGAGATGGTGGTGATCCCGCATCCTTCAATTGTGAGAGAAGGCGACAATCTTCACCTTCCTTTTTCTATTCCCATGACAGCCGCGGCGCTCGGTGCCACCGTTGAAGTAGAGACCCTTGATGGCATGGAAGAAGTAGATATCAAGCCTGGAATTCAAAGCGGGGAGCAGATCATTCTGCGCGGGCTTGGCGTCGGCCGTTTGCGCCAAAATGGGCGTGGTGATTTTGTGGTGCACGTAGAAGTTTTAACACCAAGCAAGCTCGATGCTGAGCAAGTTGAATTACTTCGGACGCTCGCACAAAAGCGTGCTGAAGTGATGCCGGCGGGCGAACATGAGCCACTCGAACATGGATTCATGTCGAAGATCAAGGATGCGTTCACCCGCTAATGCTCTCCTTATTCTTTTCTGAATCTGTGTCGAAAGAATTGGTCACACTACTTCCTGATGAGTCACGTCATGCAGAGAAGGTGTTACGCATCAGCGTGGGTGAAGAAATCCGAGTAGCTGATCAACTAGGTGCCTGGGTCGAAGGGCCAATCGAATCCCTCTCTCCTGTTGGCGTGAGGGTGGTGCGCCGTGGCAAGGATCTCCATAGTGGAATTTCAGTACTGCAAGCAATCACTAAAGGGGATGCGGCAACCGATGCTGTGGCACTACTCACTGAAGTAGGTGTCGAAGAGATTATTCCGTGGAGCGCGCAACATTCGATTGCCCGATGGGACGATGAGAAGAGCGTGAAGGCGCGAGAGAAGTGGCAAGTGGTCGCCGAAGAGTCGGCGAAGCAATCTCGTAGAGCGCTAGTTCCTCGGGTGAGCGAGATGGTCTCGTCTAAAGAATTGCCTCTGTTCCTCTCGCGGTTTGCACACGTGGTAGTGCTACACGAAAGTGCGCATATCGGGATAGATCAAATCGAGATTCCTAAAGTGGGAGAGATCTTGATCGTGGTGGGCCCCGAAGGAGGCATTTCGGATTCCGAAATCAAAGCCTTCGCAGAGAGATCTCAAGTAGTTCATCTCGGTCCGCATGTCTTGCGATCTAAGAATGCCGGCGCCATTGCTGCGGCATTAATATTGCAAGAGCGGAAATGGTATTCCGACGCTAAGAAATCGAAGGAGTAGAGATGGACGCACATTGTCTCTTCTGCAAGATTGTCGCTGGCGAGATTCCAGCAACTCTCGTAGCCACTAACGAGTTGGCGATCGCATTCAACGACATCTCCCCAGTGGCTCCGACACACCTCCTTGTGATCCCTAAGGCGCACTATGAAAACGTGGGGGAATTGACCAGGGAAGACAGCGCTTCCCTCGTAGCGATGCTCGCTTTGGCCGAGCAGGTAGCCGCCGGCCAGGACTTCAGACTGGTTTTTAACTCAGGTGCCGGGGTCGGGCAGAGCGTATTTCACGCTCATGGACATGTACTCGCTGGGCGAGATTTCGCCTGGCCACCGGGCTAAGTAAGATAGCGCCAATGGATTCTCGAACTTCTACGCTCCGTATTCCTGCCAGTCTGCCCTCGGTCGCACTGCTTGGTGCCGGTGACTCTTTTCTCAAGGTCATCGAGCAAGCTTTTCCATCAGTGGAATTCTTGGTGCGGGGCAATCAGATCATGCTGACCGGGGATTCTCCGGAGATTGCCATGTCTGAGCGCTTGATCTCTGAACTTGTTCTCATCATCCGCTCAGGGCAACCACTCTCCGATGAAGCGGTAGCGCGTTCTATCAAAATGTTGCGCGACGAGCCTCATGAGAAGCCCGCTGAAGTGCTCTCACTCAGTATTCTTTCAAACCGCGGGAAGACGATTCGCCCGAAAACTCTTAACCAGAAACATTACGTCGATGCCATCGATAAGAACACGATTGTCTTTGGTATCGGACCAGCGGGTACCGGAAAAACTTACTTGGCAGTAGCAAAAGCGGTGCAGGCGCTACAAGCTAAACAAGTTTCCCGCATTATTTTGACGCGCCCCGCAGTTGAAGCGGGGGAGCGCCTTGGTTTCTTGCCAGGAACGCTGTACGAGAAGATCGATCCATATCTTCGCCCGCTCTATGACGCGCTCCATGACATGATCGAACCGGATTCCATTCCTAAGTTGATGCAGTCGGGTGTCATTGAAGTTGCGCCGCTTGCCTACATGCGTGGTCGTACTCTTAACGAGGCTTTTATCATTCTAGATGAAGCGCAGAACACCACCCCCGAGCAGATGAAGATGTTTCTTACGCGCCTAGGCTTTGGCTCCAAGATCGTCGTTACCGGAGACGTCACTCAGGTTGACTTGCCGCACGGTAATCAATCCGGCTTGCGCGTCGTCACAGAGATTCTTGATGGCGTTGAAGACGTTGCGTTCATGTCACTCACTTCAGCCGATGTGGTCCGCCATAAGTTAGTCGGAGATATTGTCGATGCGTACAGTCGCTGGGATGCCACCCATGCCTCACCAAGGCGAGTGGATCGTTGAGTATAGAACTTACAAACGAGTCAGAGTTCGAGATTGATTCTGATCGACTCTCTGATCTATTCACATTCTTAATCATTGAGTTAGGAATACATCCGCACGCTGAGCTGTCAGTGATTTTTGTCGACGAGGAGCACATGACCCAACTCCACGTGCAATGGATGAATGAGCCGGGCGCAACGGACGTGCTCTCTTTCCCGATGGATGAGGTCTCTCCCGATACATATTCTGGCAACGTGAACGCTGATGCACCTATTTTAGGTGACTTGGTGCTTTGCCCTGCCTTTGCTAAGCGCCAAGCCGAGGACGCTGGTCAGAGCCTCGCGGAAGAACTTGAGTTGCTTTCGACTCATGGCATGTTGCACCTCCTTGGGTATGACCATGCAGAAGAGGACGAGGAGCGCACTATGTTCGCTTTGCAAAATGCCTTGCTTGCCGAGTGGCGAGCGCTCTGATGGATCCCATTCAAGTCTTATTAGCGCTGATCTTTGTGGTCTTCGCTGGATTCTTGGCCGGTACCGAAGCCGCGCTCACCTCAATCTCGCGCTATCGCGTAGATGAAATGGTGGAGGCAAAACACCGAGGCGCTGCGACGGTCAAGAGAGTGCTGGCAGATGCGCCGCGCTATCTCAACGTCATTCTCTTCGTTCGTAAAGCATGCGAGTTGACGGCAACACTTCTGGTCGCACTCATCTTCTTGGATCACTTAGAGAGCCAGACGGTCGCCCTTGCTTACACGGTGGGGCTTATGCTGGTCGTTCTTTATGTCTTGGTGGGCGTTGGTCCACGCACTCTCGGAAAGCAACGCCCTGAAGGTTGGGTACGTCCAGGCGCCACCGTTGCTGTCGGTCTCGCATTCATCCTCGGGCCGGTCACTCGCATTCTCATCACTATCGGTAATGCCATCACTCCTGGAAAAGGTTTTCGCGAGGGCCCTTTTGCTACCGCCGAAGAATTAAGGGACTTAGTAGATCAGGCTCGCGAACGTGGCCTCGTGGAAGAAGAAGAGCACGAAATGATCCACTCAGTCTTCGAGCTGGGTGAAACATTTGTTCGTGAACTCATGGTGCCGCGCACCGAAGTAGTATGGATTGAGAGTGATCGTAATGTGCGCCAGGCGCTCTCATTGGCGCTCCGCTCTGGATTCTCGCGTATTCCAGTAATCGGCGAGAACGTGGATGACATCGTCGGCATTGTGTATCTCAAGGATCTCGCCAAGAGAGCGCAATCAGATACCCAGGGCGGCGCACAGATACCAGTCAGCGAAGCGATGCGGCCGGCGACCTTTGTGCCAGAGAGCAAAGCAGCAGATGAACTCCTTCGTGAGATGCAGAGCCAACAAATCCATATGGCTGTGGTGATCGACGAATACGGTGGCACCGCTGGCTTGATCACGATCGAAGATATTCTTGAAGAGATTGTTGGCGAGATCGAAGACGAGTACGACACTGACGACTCTGCCGTCGAGTGGCTTGGGGAGGACAAGGCTCGAGTTTTCGCCCGCGTTCATCTAGAAGATTTAGCAAACGAATTCGACATCGAATTTACAGACGAGCAACTCGCTGACATTGATTCTGTCGGCGGGTACATGGCAAAAGAGCTCGGTCGAGTCCCCATTCCTGGGAGTTGCGTAGAAGTGGGCGGTCTTCGCTTTACTGCAGAGCGTCCGATCGGGCGGCGCAAACGCCTTGGTACTGTGTTGGTGGAACGACTTAAGAGCGAAGAGGGTGAAGAGAGTGAGTGAGAACGAAAAACTTCAAATCCTGGCAAAGAGCACGGCGATACGTCTAGAACGTAGCCAAGGCGCTGCCGTTCGCGATCTCACTGGCCGCACTTACGTGGCCACCAATGTTTCTCTTCCTTCGCTCACTCTGGATGCTCTGGAGGCTACTCTCGCAGCCGCTATTTCAAGTGGTGCTTCTGGCATCGAAGCTTTTTCAATATGGGGAGAGCCCGCATCTGCTCGCGCACTGACTGCGATGAATGAATTTGCACCGCAAGCTGAGCAAGTGTGAAGCGCTCGGGGTTTGTGGCAATCGTTGGTAGACCAAACACGGGTAAGTCAACGCTCACAAACGCCCTGGTAGGCACCAAGGTCGCCATCACTTCTTCAAAGCCGCAGACTACGCGCCACACCATTCGCGGCATCGTCAATACCGAGGATGCACAGATTATTCTGGTTGATACCCCGGGTATCCATCGACCACGAACGCTGCTGGGAGAGCGCCTCAACGAATTAGTTCGGGCGGCATACGCAGACGTCGAAGTTATCGCTATGTGCTTACCGGCTGATGAAGAGTGCGGCACGGGTGATCACTTCATTTGCCAAGCTCTTTCGGCAGCATACAAGACTAAGCGCATCGCCTTGCTCACGAAGATAGACACCATTCCTAAGGCGGAGCTACCTGGGAAACTTATGGAGATCTCGGAGCTAGCAAAGAAGTCGGGATTTGAGTGGGATGAAATCGTTCCTGTCTCCGCACTCTCTGGAGAACAACTCGATGTTGTTATTAACGTTTTGGCTGGGGCGCTTCCAGAGGGTGGAATGCTCTACCTCGATGGTGAAGTCACTGATGAGCCACAAGACATCATGGTCGCTGAATTAATTCGCGAGGCTGCTCTTGAAGGTGTTCGTGATGAATTGCCACACTCCATCGCGGTCATGGTGGAGGAGATTGTGCCCAGAACTTCTGGAAAGAAGATCACCGATGTGCGTGCCTACATTTACGTAGAGCGCCCAAGCCAGAAGTCGATAGTGATTGGCACGGGTGGAGCCCGCCTGAAAGATGTGGGAACGCGAGCTCGCCATGCAATCGAGGCATACTTAGGCACACCCATTTTTCTTGACTTACATGTCAAGGTTGCTAAAGAGTGGCAGAGCGATCCTAAGGCGCTTAAACGATTGGGTTGGTGATGGAGAAGAGGCGAGCCAGCGAGCAAGGTTTCTTTGCCCGCTCTGGTTTTCTAGATACCACCCAGGCCGAGATTTTGATGGGCCTTTTGCCTTCAAGGGAAGTCTTCGCCGATGCGCTCTCGCATGCATCAGATCCGGACCAGGCGCTCGCACTCCTTGTGCGTTTGATCGAGGCCGATCAATCCGTGGCGCAGACTTTGTTGGTCGATGCATTGCTCACAGATCGAATAGTTGCCGTACTCGGGGCGAGCGCAACTTTAGGCGAACACCTGATTCGCTTCCCGGGCGACATCACGCTTCTCCTTGGAGAAGATCTCACTCCCGCCCCAGAACTCTTTCTTGCGGCACCTACCTGGTTAGAATGTGCAAATACGCTCCGCATTAATTACCGGCGAGCACTCTTGCAGATAGCGGCAGCCGATCTCACAGGCACTCGCGGTTTTGAAGCAACCTCACTGGCGCTCTCGGACTTGGCTGACCGCGCTCTCGAGGCCGCTCTGCTCATTGCGCGCCAAGAGACCGGAATTTTAGATACTGAACTAGCAGTTATCGCGATGGGTAAGTGCGGGGCGCGGGAGCTTAATTACATTTCAGATGTCGATGTCATTTTTGTTGCCGACGATGTTGATGGCGATCAATTACGCAATGCCACCAAACTGGCTACGCAAGTGATGCGCGCTTGCCACGAAACCACGAGTGAAGGTTCGCTCTGGGAAGTCGATGCGGGCCTGCGTCCGGAAGGAAAAGATGGTCCGCTCGTACGAACCATTGAAAGTCACACGGCCTACTACGAACGATGGGCCCAACCGTGGGAGTTTCAAGCGTTGTTAAAGGCACGCACTGCGGCGGGCAGTAAGGAAGTGGGGGCTCGGTTCATCGCGATGGCAGCTCTTGGCACGTGGAGTGTGGCCGAGAAGCCCACTTTTGTTGATGACGTACGGAAGATGCGCAAGAGAGTCGAAGAGCATATTCCCAGTAAGGATGCAGACCGTCATCTCAAATTAGGCGTGGGCGGATTGCGAGATGTGGAGTTTGCGGTCCAACTTCTGCAGCTCGTTCACGGGAAGGCAGACGAGGATCTTCGCGTGCAGAGCACGATGTCGGCGCTACGCGCACTGAGCGCTGCTGGTTACGTGGGGCGTGAGGACGGTGTGGCGCTACTTGAAGCTTATAGTTGGATGCGCACGCTTGAGCATCGCATTCAACTTAATCAACTGAAACGCAGTCACCTCATTCCAGAAGAAGAGAGCGACCTCAGGCGAATCGCTCGCTCGATGGCCTACGAGTCCAGTGCTGAACTCCTCCAGCAGTGGCGTGAGCGCCGTTCACTTGTCCGCAGTATTCACGAAAAGCTCTTTTTTAGACCGCTTCTCGCAGCAGTTGCCCGTCTGGCGGCAGATGAACAACGCCTCACGCCAGAAGCCGCACAAGCTCGACTGTTGGCTCTTGGTTACGGAGATCCAGTGGGCGCTTTGGCGCATATACAAGCTCTTACTTCAGGAGTTTCCAGACGTGCGGCGATCCAACGTCAATTACTTCCCGCAATGTTGGAGTGGTTCACCCAAGGACCAGACCCAGACGCCGGGCTCTTTGGGTTTAGACAAGTTTCGGATGCGTTAGGTGATACGCCTTGGTACTTACGGATGTTGCGCGACAGTGGAGCTACTGCGCAACGCCTCGCTCTCGTGCTCTCCTCATCACGATATGCATCCGAACTTATCTTGCGCGCACCTGAAGCAACTGCGATGTTAGATGACGATGGAGATCTTGCTCCTCGAGGCATAGAGCAACTTATTCTGGAATCTCTTAGCGTGGTGCGTCGCCAAGATGAGAGCGATAAAGCGATTGAATCGGTGCGCGCAGTCCGCCGCCGAGAACTCTTTCGCACCGCAGTGGCCGATCTGCTCGGCACGCTCTCGGTTGCCGAAGTGGGTGACGCGCTGAGTGATGTTGCTGGAGCGACCTTAGAAGCCGCATTTGATGCGGCAAGCCGCGCATACGTGGCAGAGCATGGGCCACTCACCATTAAATTTGCGGTGATTGCTCTCGGACGTCTCGGTGGTAATGAAATGAGTTACCAGAGTGATGCAGATGTGCTCTTCGTACACGAATATTTACCTGGAACAGATGAACGTACCGGAACTGACGCTGCGCATTGGATCGCGGGAGAGATGCGACGCCTTACTTCGCTGCCAAACCCTGAACCACCGCTAATTATTGATCCAGATCTCCGTCCTGATGGAAAACAAGGTCCGTTGGTCCGTTCGCTCTCCGCATATGCGCATTACTACGCGGAGCAGGCCCTTCTTTGGGAGCGACAAGCGCTACTTCGGGCTCGTCCAATTGCTGGTGATTCAGATTTGGGGGAGCGCTTCATTGCGCTCATTGATTTCTACCGGTATCCCACTGCCGGAATAAGCATGAGCAATCTTCGAGAGATGCGGCGGCTGAAGGCGCGTGTGGAATCCGAACGCTTGCCGAGAGGTGCAGATAAGTCGCTCCATCTCAAGCTGGGTCCTGGCGGCTTATCTGATGTCGAATGGATGGCTCAATATCTTCAAATGAAATATGCGGGTAAGAATCCTCGGTTGCGTATCACTGGAACACTTGAAGTGCTTAATCGAGCGGTGGCAGTGAATCTCTTGACGATAGCTGATGCGGCCACACTCTCAGATTCATGGTTGCTCGCCACTCGCATTCGCAATGCGGTCATGCTCGTGACGGCACGCCACTCAGATGAGGTCCCCAAGGCTGCCGAGAGTGCGCGAGCAGTCTCGCAGGTGCTTGGTTTTGCCTCTGGTGAAGCGCTCATGGAAGAGTGGCGTCGACAGAGTCGGCGAGCACGCGCAGTCTTTGAGCGACTCTTTTATGAGGATGGAAATGAATAGCGAATCGAGCATGTACCAGGGCAGTGCAGATCTGCCTGCGTTGAAGGCGATTATTCGCAATTTGCGCGAACTCCCACGTGCACTCTCGTGGAGCGCTGCGCTCTCAGGACTGTTGATTGTGCTCATATCGTGCACTGGACCTGTGGCCATGGTCGTACAGGCGGCGAATGCTGGAAACCTCACCAATGCGCAAACTGCCACATGGCTCTGGTCATGCTGGATCGGTTCCGGGCTCTTTGGTCTTTATCTCTCACTTAGATTGCGTATGCCCATTATTGGCGCGTGGTCCACACCTTCGATCGCACTCTTGCTTACTGGCCTCGCGGAACACTCCTTAAGAGATGCCGTCGGTGCTTACTTCATCGCAGCCGTAGTCATCATCTTGATTGGCGTCACGGGAATCTTCAAAAGGATTTTGATGCTCGCCCCACCACCGGTCATTATGGCGATGCTCGCGGGTGTCCTCTTTGAATTCGGTGTGGGCGTCTTTAAGGTGCTTCCGGACCAACCAGGGATCATTATTGCAATGGTGGCTGGTTACTTCGTCGCTCGTCGATTTGGGTGGCGCGCACCTGTACTTGCCAGTCTCTTTGCTGGGCTCGTGGTGGCTTTTGCGATGCGTGAAGTCCGCTCTCCAAATCTGCATGTAGCACTTGCTAAACCAGAGTGGGTCAACCCCACTTTCTCAGTGAGTGCACTCATCACGCTTGCGATCCCACTTATTCTGCTCACACTTACTTCGCAGTACGCACCTGGCATGGCGGTAATGACAACCTATGGTTATGAAGCGCCAATAAATCGCTCACTTGTGACCGGCGGTGTGCTCTCACTTGCCAGCGCTGGTTTCGTGGGAAGCGGGGTGAACTCTGCAGCGATCACTGCAGCAATCGGAGCTGGTGATCATGCAGAGCCAGATAAGACGCGGCGATACACCGCTGGTGTCGTCTGCGGAATCGCCTATGTGGCGGTCGGTCTACTCGGATCCACTTTGCTGGGACTCTTTGGCGCACTTCCAGCACCCCTACTTGCAGCCCTCGCTGGTCTAGGCATTTTGCCTGCCATCGGCAATAGCGCACATGAGGCGATGGCAAACCCCGAGTACCGCGAAGCCGCGCTTATCACCTTGCTGGTCACCGTCTCAGGGATCCACCCACTCCAACTCGGTTCACCCTTCTGGGGCTTGCTCGCTGGCATTGCCACTCATCAAGTGGTGTCATTTGGCAGACGGCGCGGTGGCGCGAAGGCTTAGCGCTTTACTCTTTGGTCGACTGCAATTTCTTTATGAGCTCAACAATGACAGCGAAAGTGACGTGAACGTCATCTTGAGTCGTGCGAAAATTAGTAAAGCAAGGTCGGAGCCACACCTCACCGTCGATAACAGCCTGGCTGAGATAGACCCGGCCATCGGCTTGAATAGCGTCGCAGAGAGCGGCATTAAATGCATTGAGATCTGGTACATCGCTCGGTACTGCCCTGAGGGGGACGATTGAAAGCGACGGGCGAATTGGCATCACTTCAAGATGAGAGCTTGCATCCGCCAGATCGTAAAGCAACTGGGCTTGTTGCAGATTTTGTGAAATAGCCGCCCTAAACTCATCGGCGCCGTGAACCATAAACGCCAACCAGAGTTTGAGTGCACGTAGTGGCCTGGAGTACTCCAACGTGTAATCGACGGCATTGAGTACTGCGCCATCATGAGGAATGTATGCCTCTTCATGGCTGAAGACCGAAACTAAGGAGTTTCTATCACGCACCATCACAGCGCTGCAGGCCTTAGGGACATACATCCATTTATGCGCATCGATGCTAATCGAGTCTGCGCGATCAAGTCCGGCGAAGGCGGATGCTCTTTCTGGTGTGGCTGCTGCAGGTAGTCCATAGGCGCCGTCGATATGCAGCCACACTCCGAACTCTTCGCAGACATCGGCGATGGCATCAATTGGGTCGACTGCGCCAATCAAAGTAGTTCCACCCGTTGCTACCACCGCGATGGGAGTAAGTCCCTTAGCGATATCGGAAGTGATCATGTCGCGAAGGGCAGTGGGGGAGAGGCGCCGCTCGTTGTCGATGGGAACGCTGCGTAAATTGCGTGATCCGATTCCTAGCAGCTCTATTCCGCGCCGGACGGAGTAATGCGCATCTGCAGAGCAGTAGACCACGGGCGTGGTGCTTCCAAGGCCATTAAATCGACTTCCAGGAATAGCGCGTTCGCGGGCAGCGACTAGTGCGGTGATATTGCTGATGGTGCCACCACTGGTAAATGCCCCACCCCCAGAGGGGAAGCCGAGAAACTCACCGAGCCACTTCAATGTTTGATGGTCCATCAGGCTCGCTGCCCTGGCATCGAGCGCCAAGTTAACGTCGTAAGAGTGCGCAAGAAGATCGGCAAGCGCGCCAATTTCTAGGCCGCTTGAACCAATGTAAGCCAGGTAGCGTGGGCGGGATTGCGCAAGTGAAGTATCGAGCACCTCAGCAGCGAGATCGAGTCCCGACATCGCGCTGATGCCAGTGGCTGGAAGTGGCTCTTGTAAGCGAGCGATGAGAGATGCACTCGGTACATGTTCTTCTTCACGTGCTTGATCGAAGTCTCGCCAAGCGCGCAGGACTATTTGGGCGGCGTGATGAAGCGCTACTTCCCGATCTACCCCGAGAGTGAGTGGATTACCACGCTTTGGCTCGGAGTGACTCACAAGGAGTTAGTTAACCAGATCCTTGAGCATCTCTTCATTTTCGTTTCGACGAATCGTTGAGACTACGACGCCTACGACGAAAACAATGAACGGCAAGAGGATGAGGAACCATCCGAGTGGGCTCAGTCCCCAAGATTGGGCCGTGGGGTCTACACCTTCCGCAACTGTGCCGGCCAAGAGGCCGAATCGCGACATCAGGAGGTATTCCCCGAGACCCAAACTAATGATGGCGAGAATCGGCGCTATGAGCGTGTTCCAGGGGCGAGTATCTTCCTTGGTCTTCTGGAAGTAGCGAATAACGGCTAGCGAAACCAATATCTCCACAAAGACCATAGCCACTACAGAGAGACCGCTGAACCAGTAGAAGAGATTAAGAACTGGATCGAGGCCGCGAGCCGCGAAAAGGATCACGATAAGTGCGCCCACAACTGCCGTTGCGTAGGTGGCATTGCTTGGAGCGCCTTGCTTATTCACCTTGGCGAGTGCTGAAGGCAGAACTCCAGCGCGACCCATGGAGAAGAAGTAACGTGCGATGGAGTTGTGGAATGCTAGCAGTCCCGCGAAAAGGCTAGAAATAACTAACCAGCTCATAATAGTAGCAAGCCATGAGCCCACGTACTGGTCAGCCATTGTGAAAAGTACATTGGCGGGATTAGCTAGTGGTACATCTCCGACGCTGGAGTATTCAACAACTTTATCTACTACCTTACTCGCGCCCATACCGGTCACCATTGCGAGCGTCGTAATTACAAAGAGCCCAGTAATGAGCAGAATAGAGATGTAGGTTGCTCGAGGCACAACACGCTTAGGATCCTTTGATTCCTCCCCATAAATTGCGGAAGCTTCAAATCCAATAAAGGATGCAAATGCGAATGAAAGTGCGATTCCGGCAGTGCCATTAAGGCCACCAGCGAAAATATTCGCAGGGTTAAAGGATGCCCCAAGGTCGAAATTCTCTGGCCCGCCCTGCACCAGGATTGCAATTGCGAGTACGAAAAGTGAAAGCACTTCAAAAATTATGAAGACGCCAAGAATTTTTGCTCCGACATCCACGGCGCGCAGGGAGAGAAGTGTGACGATGGCCCAGGCGATGAGTGTCCATGCCCACCAAGGCATATCAAGACCGAGTGAATCTTTCATTTGTCCAGCAGCGACTGCACCAAAGAACCCAAAGATGGCTACCTGTACCGCGATATAGGCCATAAGCGAAACGAAGGCAGCACCGACGCCAGCTCGAGTACCAAGACCACGGCCGACGTAGGCAAAGAATGCGCCAGTGTTGGTGACGCGATGGCTCATCGCTGCGTAACCCACGCTGAAAAGGAGTAGAGCGAGTCCGACGGCGAGATAGGCGCCGGGAACCGCGGCACCGTCACCGAGCACTACTGCTACGGGCACGGCGCCAGTCATGCCGACAAGTGGGGAGGCGGCGGCAACGACGAAGAAGACCACGCCCCAAACTCCAAGTCGACTCTTCTTTAAGGTTTCTCCCTGAGTGTGTGACATCGCTTCTCCTGCCGTGAGAACGTACGGATACGAATGATGCGGTAAGCATCTCTCAGGAAAATGGCCGGGTCAAGCAAATAAGTAACTTTTTTCTCAGGTATTGTGAATGCTATGAGTGACTCAAAAGGATTCCTGCCGCCCCTCACCCCTACTGGTCAGAGTGCGCTTGTGCCCGAAATGCCCTGGTATTACTCAGGAACCTTGCTTACGGTGGAGTACCGCACCGAGCCTGGCTATGTGCGTGCGCTCCTGCCGGATGACGTAGAACTGGCCGATGAAGACCCGGATGCGGTGGCATTGATTTGGGCAGATTGGCAATCGTGCAGTGAGGGTGGGGCTGAGTTGCTTGACCCTGTTCGCTCACAATATTTGGAAGCATTCGCCGTGGTGCGTTGCAAATTCCAAGGCGTCACCTATAGCCGATGTGTCCTCATCTGGGTCACAAAAGATTTTGCGATTGGCCGCGGATGGTTCCAGGGATACCCAAAGAAGTTCGGCAATATCGCAGTCACTCGCATTTTCAATCACGGGAAAGCCTCACCCCGGCTTGAAGCCGGTGCCAAACTCGGTGCTTCACTGGCCGCCTACGATCATCGCTTAGCGAGCGCGTTAGTAACTTTGCGCGAACCGGCGAAGAGCAATGGATTTGTAAATGGTCATCCCATGCTTCATCACCGGCTCATGCCATCGATCACCATCGGCGCGGGATACTCCATGGATCAAGTGGTAACAATGGGCGGTGTGGAAGCAGACCTTGGCGTGCCTTGGGTAGGAGATGCACAACTGACTCTGGCAGATTCGCAATGGGATGAACTGAAATCAATTCTGCCCGTCAAAGAAATTATTGCAGGCTACTACCGTGAAGTTGGCGTGAAATTTGCCGGTGGAACGCTCCTTGAGGATCGCTCCCGTCCCGTTTAGAAATCTTCGAGGTACTCGGTGATTTCCCAATCGCTCACGTGTTGGTTGTAGCGATTTACTTCGTCGCGCTTGAGTGCGATGAATGAGTTGAAGAGTAACTCTCCCAGTGCATCTTTTAAGACGTCGTTCGCTTCAAGTTCGTCGAGCGCCTTTGCCAATGTTCCTGGCAATACCGCGGCGGTTTCATCGTCGTATGCCCAGCCCGCGATGGGTTCTGGTGGCGTGATTTTCTTCTTGATTCCATCAAGCCCAGCCGCAAAGATGGCAGCCATTACTAAGTAGGCATTTGCCACACCGTCAGCAACGCGCACCTCGATGCGAGTTCCTTCGCCTCTTTCAGGTGGGATGCGCATGTAGGTACTGCGATTATCGAATCCCCAATTGATGCGGTACGGCGCCAAAGAATCAGGTCGGATTCGACGGTATGAGTTCACAGTCGGGTTGGTGAGTGCGGTCATGGCCGGAGCGTGTTTGATAACGCCACCAATGAAGTGAAGGGTAGTTTCGCTCAACTCACTACCGGTATGCATCACGTTCTTGCCATTCTTATCGACGAGGGAGACGTGCATGTGGAAGCCGCTACCACCTTCGTCATTCCATGGCTTACCCATAAAGGTGGCATAGGCGCCGGCGCGCGCAGCAATGTCTTTCACTGCGTACTTCATGAGGAAGGTGCGGTCAGCAGCATCCATAGCTTCGCTATGCCAGAGATTGATTTCGTATTGTGATGGTGAAAATTCGTGGTTGCCGGCAAAGGTTCCGATGTTGAATTCACCGAGATTGCGGAGCATGGACAAGAAGAGTCCGTTGGGATCTACGAGTGCGCCCGTCATGTAAACGCGACCGGTCTTTTCAATAGCTCGCTTGAAATGCCCGTGCTCATCAAGCTTGGCAATGTAGAACTCGAGTTCTGGTCCAGCAACAGGTGTGAGGCCTAGCGACTTGTACTCATTGAGAACATTTCCGAGGACAGTGCGCGGAGATACTTGGTTGGGAGTGCCATCTGGATCGAGGGCGTGTGCAATCACGATGGCGACTCCTGGCTCCCAAGGAATAGGGCGAAGCGTAGGCCAATCGATATCAGTCAGGAGATCAGGGAGTCCGTCTGCAAGTGAAGCATGGCCACTTTCAATCACGCCGCCGACAGTGCTAGTGATCCAGACTCCTTGACAGAAGGCGGGACCATGGGCGGCAGAGCGCGCAAGCTCTGAGACGAGTAGATCCTTAGATCGCGCAATACCAAGAACGTCCACATAGGCAACGCGAAGAATGTCTATTCCTGCTGCCTTGAGTTCGTTGCTCTTGCTCGTCAGGTCAATGCTCATGCTTACTCCTTGGTTCTCGTAGCTAGGCGACAGGCCACCTGACCGTTTGTACCCGTACGATTCTAGAGATAGATAAAGAATTTAGATATATCCTCGCCATTTTTCCTCCAATCAGGCAACATGGGCGCGTGCGCGCGCTCTTTATTCAACACGACCCCTTCAGCCCGACCGGCCCCGTAGGGGAGGCTTTCGCCGGTCTCGGATACGAGATTTCTGAGTTCGTGGTGGTTCCGCACGCTGATTTCCACTCGCCCAATGTGGTTGCCGAGTGGCCGAACTTCTCCGATTACGACCTTTTGGTGCCGATGGGCTCCCCTTGGGGAGCGTGGGATGAAGCCAAGATTGGTAGTTGGCTCCTCCCTGAGTTGGCCCTACTGAAAGCGGCCCACGAGAGCGATATCCCCATCTTTGGTATCTGCTTTGGCGGGCAATTGATGGCGCGAGCGCTGGGTGGTTCAGTTGCCCCCGGGCCTCGCCCGGAGATTGGCTGGTTTCCGGTTCATAGCGATCGACCAGATTTGATTGCCGAAGGCCCGTGGTTTCAATTTCATTACGACAGATGGACCCTTCCGCCGAATATCAAAGAGATTGCCCGTACGCCCGTAGCTTCGCAGGGCTTTGTGAGTGGGCACACGCTTGGCATCCAATTTCATCCAGAAGTGATTACCTCTACCTTGCAGGGGTGGATTGATAACGGGGGAGAGAGTGCAGTCGCAGGGGATGGTCAATCCATTGAAGCACTCATCAACATGACGAGAGCACAAGAAGTTGCGGCGATTGCTCGCGCACACACATTGGTCAAGAATTTTGTTAGTCAGGTGGTGAAAGCATGAGTGACTTACAAACTTTTCTTTCAGCAGTCACTGTGGAAGATCTTGAGCGAGATCCTTACCCGATCTACCAACGGTTACGAGAGTCCCAAGAGATTGGTTACTTGCCCTGCGTGGATCTCTGGTTTGCCACCACTTGGAGCGATGTCGCCGCCGTAGGAACCGAAAATACTGTTTTTTCAGCAGAGCTCGGAGGGAATAGCCCGCTCGACATCGCCTTCGGGGGACCAAGCGTGTTGACCATGGAAGGCCCTCATCACTTAGCGCTTCGCCAAAGCATGGATGAGAAATATCGGCCTAAGAATGTGTCGAGTTGGATTGAAGATGTCGTGAGGCCCATTGCTCGCGCACAGGTGGCAAAGTTAACTCCAGGGAAAGTCGATCTACTTTCCCAATACTTTGAGCCTATCTCTGTCCTCTCTCTGGGAGCAGTGCTTGGCGTAGGTCATCTTGATGATTCAACTCTTCGTCGATGGTTCTATGGGTTACGTGAAGGCGCCATTAATTACGAATCCTCGCAAGATAGGTTTGCCGAGACAGCGATCATTGCCCGTGAAATTGATGAGACTATGGCCGAAGTCTTTGATCGGCTAGAGCGCCATCCAGATGATTCCACTATTTCGCACATGCTCTTCACGGGTATGCCCGAGGGGCAGATGCGCTCGCGAGACGCACTTATGCCCACGATCAAGGTGATGTTATTGGGCGGGGCGCAAGAGCCGGGACATGGCGCCGCTTCAACTATGTATGGATTACTTTCGCACCCCGATCAACTCGGAGCGGTGCTGGCAGATCCTTCGTTGATTCCCGTTGCTGTTGATGAAGGTGTTCGTTGGGTTTCTCCTATCGGGACTCAAGTCCGTGAAACTCAAGCTGATGTCATCCTGGGAACCACGACGCTCGGAAAAGGCGCGCGAGTCGCCGCTGTCTTGTCTTCGGCTAACCGCGACACTGCGGTCTTTGGAACAAGCGCCGATGAGTTTGATATCAACCGCGAGAAGCGAGCGCATGCTGGCTTTGGATTCGGTCGACATTTCTGCACTGGACACGCCTTTTCGAAGCAACAAATAGCAATCGCTCTCGAAGAGTTGCTTGCTAGGTTCCCTGAGATGTCGTTGAATCCTGAACACGAAGTGCGCTTTGAGGGTTGGGAGTTCAGGGCCCCTACCGCGTTGCACGTGATTTTGAAGTAGGGACTACTCGAACTCGACTTGTACCGGCAATCGCTTAATGCCATGGACGAAGTTACTGCGCAAATAATCAGTTTCGCCAATGCGTTCCATATGTTTCACTCGAGGTAAAAGTTGAGTGAACATAATCTGCATCTCTAGCCTGGCTAGTGCATTGCCCATACACATATGTGGGCCACCGCGGCCAAATGCCATGTGCTCGTTGGGCTTACGGGTCACATCGAAGGAATATGGATTGGCGAAAGTCTCTGGATCTCGATTGCCCGAGGCAAACCAGACCACCACCTTCTGACCCTTCTTGATCTTCTTTCCATGCATCTCCACGTCGCGCGTTGCGGTCCTGCGAAAGTGATAGACCGGGCTTGCTTGACGAAGGAATTCTTCGATGGCCCAGGGGATCAGTTCTGGTTTTGCTTTAAGAAGCGCCATTTGCTCAGGGTGGTCGATGAGGGCGTTCATCGAGTGGGTGATGGCGTGACGAGTCGTTTCATTACCCGCAATAACAATAAGTAAGAAGTAGTTTCGGAAGTCGCGATCATCGAGGGCTAGGCCATCGGTGGGAACGTTATGTGCCAGTTGGGAGACGAGATCATTTTCGCTCTTTCCGCGGCGAGCTTCTCTTAATTTAAATCCGTAATCAAAAACTTCCAACGCGGCAGGAGAGCGGAAGGGGAGGAGGCGGTACTGCTCGCTCTCTTCGCTATCCAAGAGAACGTCGGTGTGTTCGGGATCAGTGTTGCCCACCATCCGGTTTCCCCAATTGATGAGTTGTCCGGTATCGGTATCTGGAACCCCAAGCATGCGCGCTAACACGCGAATTGGGAAATCAGCGCTCACTTCTTTCACGAACTCAAATTGATTTTTTGAGAATGCTGCATCGAGAGTGGTTTTGGTGAGTGCTTCGAGAAAGTTTGTATACCCGGCCACAGATTTTGGGGTGAAGTTATCCATCATTAATTTGCGGAGTACACGATGTCGATTTCCATCTGTCTCGAGCATGGAGCGACGCACCTCTAGCTGTTCTTCGTCTAGTTCCTCAAGGTTGGTGCCCTGCTCACTATTAAATGTTTCGGTGTCACGCAGCACTGACACAATGTCTACATAACGCGTGAGTGACCAGAAACCCGCGCCGCCCTCTTCGTTACTCCAATGGCAGGGGTCTTCGCTGCGCATCTGCTCGAAGAGCTCCCAAGGAGCGCCGTTCTCAAACAAACTCATATCTGCAAGAGATACATCGCGAAGGTTGCGTGATGTTCCAGTGCTTGCCGCCATCAGATTCTCCCAATCATTCGGATCAAAACGAATTTACCTTATCTCTCCCGCCAAATGAAGTAGGGATATTTCGGGCACTTTCCAGAATTTGCCACTATCCTGGCGCGCAGGGGGAGATATCTATGGCAGGTGCACATACGCTCAATGAGACGGAGCGCGCGGTTCAAGAGCGCCTCGATAGTTTGCCGATCGACTTTGAGGCGATGGCTGCTGTTTCAAATCTCTTCCGTGCCGCAAATGCTGTAAGAAATCATCTTGAGCGCACAGCGCTTGCTCCGAGCGGGATGACATGGACGGGTTTTGTAGTTCTCTGGGTGGTCTGGATCTGGTCACCCATTGAGACGCGAGATATTGCTTCCGAGGCTGGAATATCAAAGGCCACGCTCACGGGTGTGCTCAACACACTTGAGGGTCGTGGATGGCTTGAGCGTCAGCGAAGTTCAGAGGATGGCAGGCTCATGGTCGTCACGCTTACGCCCGCGGGGTCAAAACTGATGAAGAAACTCTTTCCGAAATTTAACGATCAAGAAATTGCCACCGTCTCGCAAGTCGCTCGCGGTGATTTGGATAAATTCACTGCCAACCTGCGTTCGCTCACTCGGTCAGTTGAGGGAAGTTAACCGATCCGCTCGCGAAACTTCTTGAAGATCGCAAGTTGATCTGGATCAATCTCCCATCGATCTTCCGGGTGCCACTGCACGGCGACGCCGTTCGCTCCATCGACTGTGAGCGCTTCCACGCACCCGTCTGTGGAGTAGGCAACCGCACGTACCCCGGTTCCCAACCTCGCTACGGACTGATGGTGGTAGCACGAGCTTGTGACTACTGGCAGTTCGAGGCCGAATTCATCCCACGCCTTTTCGAAGACCACATCGTGGGTGAGATGACGATGCGGAGGTTCGATGTGCTGATTCAAAGTTCCACCGAGCGCCACGTTGAGCAGGTGCATTCCGCGGCAGAGGGCCAGGAAGGGGATCCCTTCAGCGAGCACGTACTTCATGAGAGCGAGATCATTCGCGTCTTGCACATCATCGATGTCATAAAGGTGTTCTGAGTCGGGGAGTTCTCCGTACGCCGCAGGGCTGATGTCGCCACCGCCCGCAAAAAGGACGCCGTCGAACCCTTTAAGTCGCTCATGCCAATCGGAGGAATCTGCGGTGGGGAGCAACGTGACTGGATCCAATCCGGCAGCCCAGAGACCTTCGAGTAGCATCCGAGCCGAAACCACACCCCGAAACCGGAGGGCGCTCGCGCTCTCGGTGAAGCGTCCTAGGAGGGCGACCCTGGGGCGAACTCCAGTTGAATTCTGGGATGACAGGCTCATCTGGCTCCTCTTTGGGCTCTTCAGATCCATATTCGCGTACTTTGGGCTACCTAAAAAGAATATCTGGTGGCATCCTATACCGTTAGGATCCTAACGATTATGGGAATGAGGGAGATGTCCAAGATCGTCGTTGCGGGAGTTTCCGTTGATACCGGCCATTTCATAGGTGGTCAGCGGGTCTACTCGGCAGAGACTTTTTCAGACCATTCACCCATTGATGGCGCCTTCCTGGGGGAGATATCGCGAGGTGGGGCGGGTGAGGTTGACCTCGCCGTTGCGGCGGCGCGGGCGGCTTTTCCTGGCTGGGCAAAGACTCCTCGGATCGAGCGCGCACGCATCATGCACGCCATTGCAGATGGGGTCGAAGCTCGCCTAGAAGAACTTGCGCAGGTCGAGACGCACGACAACGGTGCGCTCATTCGTTCACATCGACGTGGAGTTATGCCCCGAGTTGCCCACAACTTTCGCTTCTTTGCAGATTGGCTTCTCAACGAGTTGCACCATGATCCATTTGAAACACGTGGACATACCAACGTGGTTTCCTGGGATCCATCTGGCGTAGCCGCACTCATCACGCCGTGGAATGCGCCACTCATGCTTGCGAGTTGGAAAATCGCACCGGCACTCGCTTCTGGTGACACCGTCATTTTGAAACCCGCCGAGTGGACACCGCTCAGTGCCTCTCTCCTCTGCGATATTGCTAAAGAAGCAGGTTTACCCGATGGTGTTTTCAATGTGGTGCAAGGATTAGGAAACGAAGCCGGTGCCGCGCTCGTTGCTCATCCGGGAATTTCACGAATCTCATTTACCGGCTCTGTTCCCACGGCAAAACTAGTGGCTCGTGCTGCTGCAGATAATTTGACGCCATGTTCGCTCGAGTTGGGCGGCAAGAGCCCACTGATCGTGATGGAAGATGCGGATCTTGAATTAGCTGTCACGCTCGCTGCCGAGCAGTACGACAACGCTGGCCAAGTCTGCTTGGCGGGCACTCGCCTTCTGGTGCACGAAAAGGTTCGTGAAGATTTCGTAGTGGCTTTCAAGGAGCGCGTTTCCAAGATCGTGCAAGGCGATCCTCGTGTGGAGGGGACCGATATTGGCCCACAGATTCACGAAAAACAATTTACGAAAATTCTTGGTTACATCGATCGAGCCAAAACAGCAGGCGCCCAAATCGAAATAGGTGGCAGCGCGAACGGAGACCTCGGCGGTCTCTACATTCACCCGACGCTCATTTTGCACGCCGCTCCCGGAAGCGAAATTCTCACCGACGAAGTCTTCGGTCCAGTACTCACGCTCCAAACGTTTTCAACAGATGAAGAAGCCATCTTGATGGCGAACGGGACTGAGTTTGGGCTTGCGGCCGTGCTCGTTTCGGGAAACCGCGAAAGAGCTGAGCGCATCTCTGAGCAGTTAGTGGCCGGCACTACCTGGGTGAATTGCTTCTTCGTGCGTGATCTCCGTGCTCCATTCGGCGGCGCACGAAAGTCTGGTGTGGGTCGCGAAGGCGGCTCCTGGTCTTTTGATTTTTATTCAGAGCTTAAAAATACAGTGTTCTCACCAAACGGCTGGAGGGATTGAGATGGGCGAGGTAGTTGGAGCGGGACTATTGGCGCATGTGCCTACGATCATGTTGCCGAAAGAAGTGCGTTACGAACTCAATGAAGGTAAAGAGATTTCTCTTGTTACGGGTCTGGAGCGTCTACGTAAAGAAGTCTTTGAAACCGCCGATTACGACACCGTTGTCGTGCTTGACTCTCACTGGGCTACGACCGTCGAGTTTGTGACCACATCGCACGAGCGCCGTACCGGCAAGTACACCTCTGAGGAGTTACCTCGTGGCATGTCTTCGGTCCCTTATGATTTTAAGGGCGATCCTGAACTAGCTATCGAAATCAGCAAGTATGCCGAGAAGCACGGCACGTGGATTACGCCTATTGACGACCCTCACCTACCCACGTTTTACGCGACGTTGAATCTCTGGAAGTACCTGGGTGAAGGTTTAGACAAGCAATGGGTCAGTATCGGTTGCTGCCAAACTGCCGAGACCGAAGATAACCTTCGCCTCGGTCGTTCACTTGGAGATGCCATCGATAAGTTGGATCGCAAAGTGTTATTGCTCGCTTCGGGTGCGCTTTCACACACTTTCTATCCGCTCCAAGAATTGCGCAAACACGAAGCAAGTGACATCTCGCACATCTTTACTCCAGAAGCGCGCGACGCCGATCTGGAGCGGATTGAATGGTTTAAGCGCGGGGATCACGATCAGGTGCTGCGCACGATGCCTGAATTCTATAAGTACAAGCCCGAGGCTCGTTTTGGGCATTACCTCATGATGATCGGCGCGCTTGGTGAAAACGAATGCACCGCACCTGGGCGCCTCTTTAGCGAGTACGAGAATTCCATTGGGACGGGACAGGTACATGTCTGGTTCGACCAGCCAGAGGCTGGCTGGACGGCAAAGGCGAACGCCCGTGTCTAAGAATGTAGAGACGCGCAGGATCCTCCTAGATGGGTATCCCACTGAAGTAGTGCGCCACGGGGACGTTCTCGTTGCTGGGGATGGCCGTCAGGTAGCAATCGCAGATGCGATTCACTTGGCCCCAGTTGAGCCAACAAAGATCATCGCGGTTCATTTGAATTATCAGAGTCGTACTGATGAATTCATGACCAAGCTTCCCCCTGCACCTACCTATTTCCATAAACCCATCACCGCGTTAAATTCTCATCATGGTGACGTGGTTCGCCCCCAAGGATGCAAGTGGCTCAATTATGAAGGCGAGATCGTCATCGTAATTGGACGCACTTGCCGCAATATTTCTCCCAAGGATGCGGCCGATTACATTGCCGGGTACACCATCGGCAATGATTACGGTTTGCACGATTTTCGAGATACCGATGCTGGTTCGATGCTGCGCGTGAAGGGGAGCGACACTCTTGCGCCAGTGGGACCTGGTTTAGTTCGTGATTGGGATTTTAAGAATAAGCAGATCCGTACCTTGGTCAATGGAGTTGTGAAGCAAGATGACAACACCAAGAATATGGAATGGGATATGCATTACTTGGTCGCTGACATCGCGCGCACCATCACCCTTGCTCCCGGCGACATTCTCTTCTCGGGTACGCCAGCATTTTCGCGTCCGGTGCAACCAGGCGATTTGGTCGAAGTCGAAGTCGAAGGATTAGGAAAGCTCAGCAATCGAATCGTAGAAGGCCCCACGCCAATTCGTACCGATGTGGGCGCCCAACCCACCGAGAGTGAAGAGGTTATCTCCACTGCCATGGGCGGCGATTGGGAATTCCGCGGAATACGCACACCATCGAAAGATCTCTACCCATCACGAATTGAGGAGAAGAAGTGAAGGTTCATGTAGACATGGAGAAGTGTCAGCATTACGGACAGTGTGTATTTGAAGCTGACGATGTTTTCTCTTTGGGCGACGATGGGAAATTGGTCTACAAGGCAGATGTTGACGACAGCCGCCGATCTGACGTCGAGTCCGCTGTAGATGTATGCCCCATGCAAGCCATTACGGTCGAGTAGTCCTTCTTGAAGGTTCTTATCGTTGGCGCTGGGTTAGCCGGATTACGGACCGCAGAGTCCCTCCGTGGTGCGGGCTTTGCTGGCGAGATCACCATCGTGGGAGAAGAGCCGCACTTTCCCTATAACAGGCCCCCACTTTCAAAAGATGCACTGGCCAATGGTTTAACGATTGCTGATCTCGAATTCAAACGCCGTGAATCCATCGCTGATGTGAGGTGGATCTTTAACGATTCCGCACTAAGTACTAATTACGCAGAGCGAAGCGTGCTCCTGGAGTCTGGGCGTCTCGAGTCTTTTGACATCTTGGTCGCCGCAACTGGTATTCGCCCTCGCGTGCTTAACGTTCCAGGGGCTGAGAAAAGTAAATTTTCACTCCGCAATTTTACGGAAGCACAAGAACTCCGTACCTCTATGTTGGGAGCGGAGAAGCTGGTCATTGTGGGCGCTGGCTTTATTGGTTGTGAGATAGCGGCGACGGCACGCAAACTTGGAATTAATGTGGCCGTGGTGGCAGCTGATCCCGAGCCGATGTTTAGGCCACTCGGCGCAGAGTTTGGTCGTGCGATGCGAGAGCGCCACGAAGCAGAAGGCGTGAAGTTTCACATGGACGCTAAAATCGCTGGGTACCTCGGAGGGGATAGCGCTACCGGGGTATCTCTGGAGAGTGGCGAGGAAATTCTTGGTGACTTAGTGGTGGAAGCTATCGGTTCACTTCCGAACACTGAGTGGCTAGCCGGAGGAGAACTTGATCTGCAAGACGGGGTACTCGTGGATTCATCAATGCGTGCCACGGCCCCTAGTGATCTCTCTGTTTACGCTGTAGGTGATGTTGCTCGATATGCATTCGATCTCTTTGATTCCACTCCTCGCAGGATTGAACATTGGAATCTCCCTACGGAGACGGGTCGTCGGGCGGGCAAGTCGATCGCCCATTTTCTGACCACCGGCGAAGTACTTGTTGAGCCAGTGAATTTTGTCCCGTCATTCTGGTCGGATCAGTATGAAGATAACGTGCAATCCTTTGGGATACCCGGCATCGCAGACTCTATAAACGTGGTTGATGGCGAACTCGCTGGCGACTGTGTAGTGGAGTATCTGCGTGACGGTAAAGTTGTGGGAGTGGTCGGTGTGAATACCAGCGCGAAATTAGCGCCGTATCGTAAGAGATTTCAGGAGATTAATTAAGCACGTCTGTGAGAGTGACTACCGCAAAGATGAAAAGGAATGCTGCGAGTGCGCGCTGGCGAAGGAGTGGATTAATTCGTTGAGTGAAGCGGGCGGCAAGTAAGACGCCAAGGCCAGCTGCTAGTCCAAGGAAGAGTGTGTGCGAAGGTGGCATCACACGCTTTCCGGCCAGCGCCGAGAGTGCGTTGATGGCTAAGACGAAGGAACTCGTTCCTACTGCAACCGACATCTTTAACTTGCTAATCAGGCGAAGCGCTGGAATGACTACGAAGCCGGCTCCTACACCGAGTGCACCGGCCGCACTCCCTGCTAGCGCTGCACCGATCCAACCTTTCCAACTCGCGCTGGGTATCTCGCTCTTACTGCGTCGGAAGAGGGAGGCTGAGGAAGTGAAGAGCAGAATAGATAGCAAAATAGCGGTGAGAGTATTCGAAGCATTGCGCATGAGATAGCCGACAATGATGGCCGCCGGAATCGAGAGCACGAGAAACGGCAGAGCTGCTCGGAAGTCGATCTCACCTCGACGAGTTACCACCAAAGTGTTGACTGCTCCTGAGATAAGCACTACCGAGAGTCCGGCGATGGAGGCTTCGCTGTAGGTCATGTTGAGTAGATGGACCGCGAGCGGAACCGTAAGTGAACCAGCGCCAGCTCCGAAGAACGCCATAAAACACCCGAGTACTACACCGACGAGCAGTATTTCCATTATGCAGAGGCCATTGGCTTACGACCTTCGTCGGCGATCGCCATCATTTCACGTGCGAGCTTCTCGAAGGCCTCTCCGCGCTCTTGTTTATGTGCCTCTGTTCCAAAAAGGTTCTTGGTATCTTCGACATCGCTCGAGCGGTCATAGAGCTCGCCATATTTTTGACCTGCGTAGGCGGTGAGTCGATAATCCGGAGTGATCAAAGTGCGTAGACGCACTGGGCCTGACATGCCATCAAGACCAAAGGGCTGATCTTCTTCAACGATCAACGCATCACGCCATGGTTTCTTTGACTTTCCCACGAGGGATCTTCCCTGAATGCCACGCCATCCACGACTCCCGGTTAATTCGAGAAGTGTGGGAGCAATGTCGGCACTCGAGACAAGGCGATCATCAAGACCAATATCAAGCATCGGGCCAGATATGAGAAGGGGCACACGTGTCACTGCTTCATAGTGCACAAAATGTTTGAGCATCAAACCGTGATCGCCGAAAAGATCGCCGTGATCAGTAGTGAAGACGATGATGAGCGGGCGATCTTGGGTGGCTTCACGAGCGGCACTCACAATTTTACCGACGGCCTGATCGACAAATTGAATCTGGCCAATTTGCGCACGCAACGCATCTTGGAACTGCTCCACCGTGGGCGCCCAAGTCATTGTGGGATCTTCTGGGGGAGTACCGCGATGTGCGGCGATCTCTTGGAGATGTGGTGGCGACTCTGAGTGCGAGGCAAAGAATGTTTCTGGGAGCGGAAGAGTTGCCGGATCTATATCCGGCATGAATTCTGCGGGCGGCGCAAAGGGATGGTGTGGATCGGGGAAAGATACAAAGCAGAGGAAGGGATCGTCTGAACTTGCCGCATCCTTCAGACGCGCAGTGGCGCGCTCAACGACGAAAGATGAGGGGTGGAGTTCTGCGGGTACTTGCGAGACATAAACCTGATCCCAATCCGCGCGACGTTCTTTTGAGTTTTGCCAACCTGCAAGTTCTTCTAGATTTGCGCCACGGGCTTTCGCCCAATGCCAATAATGTCCGCTTGGCCGGTCGCCGTGGCCCACAGCCAAGTCAACGGAGTCGAATCCGTAGTAGTCAGCAGGTAAGTCAACGTAACCCTCGCGATGCCTCTGGGAGTTTTCCCACTGTTGCCATTCATCTCCCTCACCCACACCGCTGTAAAATCTGGCGTCAGGAAGATCATTGAGAACTTCTGGAGCGTTGGCTTCGATATCAGCGAGCTGAAAACCCTCATAAGGCCAACCCATGGTTTGGAAGTGCAATTTTCCAATCGCAGAAGTTTTATAGCCAGTGCGGCGCATCGAGCGCATGAAAGTTTCCGCTTGCCAATCTAAAGTTACGCCGTTCGTCCGTGTCCCATGCACGGAGGGCCAGCGCCCTGTTGCAATTGTTGCTCGATTTGGCATGCACGTGGGATTTGCGACATAAGCCCTCGTGAATCGTCGACTCTCGAGGGCGATCGCATCAATATTCGGAGTACTGATTGGGAGATCCTTATTAGCGTGGCCCAGATGGTCGGCTCGAAGTTGGTCGGCGACAATCACTAAGACGTTAGGGCGCATGACCTTATCCTTCCAGGCTTCCGTATTTGCACTCTCCGGCAACCAGTGTTGCCTGGACTTTACTCTCAAGGAGGGAACTTCCATCATCGTTCCAGTCGATTTGACGGTCAAGGAGGACAAGGTCGGCGGCATAGCCCACCTCGATACGCCCACGCCAACCTTCAGTTCGATTTTGGTAGGCGCCGCCTTCTGTCATCGAGCGCAACCCATCTATCAGTGAGATTTTTTGAGAATCGGATGGAGAGGCGTCGAGATCTCGAAGATCTCGACGGTGGGCGGTAACTAATATTCTTTTCCAGTCCGGTTCAGAAACCGGCGCATCAGATGAGAGTGCCAGCGAGATACCTGCATTCAAAGCGCTTTGTAAAGGTTGATTGGCGCGAGCTCGAGCAACTCCCAAACGTGCATCATTGCCCTGGCCCACCATCCAGCGGATCAGTGGATTAGTATTTAGTCCGATTCCTGCATCGCTCATTTTGCGCATATTGGATTCGTTGAGGTAATTACCGTGAATTAAATAGTGCCTGCCGTCGCGGCCATCTTTCTGCACTCTAAGTATTGACTCAATAATCGCCTCGGACGTGGCATCTCCTGTTGAGTGAAGACCTGCTTGCCATCCTCGGCTATGAATTTCGGAAATTATCAGGTCAAGTTCTTGGAGGCGCTCAACGTCGGATGAACCCTCGATGGTCATATGACCACAAGTACCGTCGTCGTAAGGTTCTTTCATCCATGAAGTTCTGCTACGTGGAACACCGTCGGCAAATATTTTTACCTGATCTATCCCGAGAAAGGAGTGAGGGAGAAGCGGACGTGCTTTACCGAAGTTCTCAAGGCCACTGGCGATATCTTTTACATTACTGCCGCCGAGCCCGCTAAAGAGGAGCATTAATGTGGTGCGAATTGGTAGCTCTCCCGATTGGGCAAGCTCTTGGTAAATTTCAAGAGCTTCTTCTCCGGCTGCGCCTCCAAGGAGTGAGTCCGCTCCTGGCCCAATTCCTGGTTCTGTGAATGCGGTGATTCCACGAGAGAGCAAATCTGCTATGCCCAATGTAATTGCACTTTTTAAATCTGAGCGAGTAGGAGCTGGCATTTTTGCTAGCACCAGTGCGGATGCCGATTCAAAGAGCAAGCCAGTAGGGGAGCCGTCGGCATAACGATCTATTCGTCCGCCTATCGGATCTGGCGTCTGTGAATCTATCCCTGCATGAGTTAACGCACTCTTGTTCACTAAGGTGCTGTGACCAGTGAAGTCACCAAGGACCGCGGGAGCACTGTGGCCAGCGTCTGAAATGAGCGAGCTGGTAGGCCGTCCTTCCGGGCCGTCGCCGGTCAAAGCCGTAATATCCCAACCCTGACCTCGAATCCAGCCATTGGATTCGGGGCGCGCATTGCGGAGGATAGAAAGAAAACGATCGTTATCTTCGGCATTGCGTAGATCGACTGCTGTGAAAGCTCTTCCCATTTCAATAAGGTGTAGATGTGAATCGTCGATCCCCGCGATCAAGGTCCTACCGTGCAGATCGAAATTCTCACCTTCTGTTGCCCCTCTTTCGCTGGACAGAGAGAGCGCAATGATACGTCCGGCACGCACACTCACATCGAAAAGGGCGGACGGATAGTGGGCTAATGAAACATTTCTTAAGTTGATTTGAGAAGGCACGTAGCGTTTCTAGGGCATCTTTCTAGTGGCGTCAATGTCCGGGGGCCAGCTCGCATCGGGTCGGCGTGTCGAAAATAAAAGTATTGTCAAGGGTGTATTCCTCCGCTACGGTCAGACCGTTCGTATGCAAACGGATATCCCTGATCCCGGAGGTTTACATGCTTAAGACCAGTACCCTGACCAGAATTGCGGCGAGTGCGCTCGTCGCTTCAGTGGCTTTTGCGCCGACCGCATTTGCCGCAAATAAGCCTGCTCCGAAGCCGGTTACCAAAACGCCCGCTAAGCCAGTGGCCAAACCAGTAGCTAAGCCAGTAGCTAAGCCCGCGGGGCCATGCGTAATCGTGACGCCAGCTCCTTCGTTCCAGACGATTAAGATCGCAGGAACTCAGATCAACACTACGGCTGCCGTTCTTGCTGCCGACAAAGCTAATTGCTTTGCCAAGTATGGAATTAAGTTGGCATGGACCGATGCCTTCCCTGCGCCGGGCGTTGCTCTCACAGCACTTGCTGGGGGTTCCATTGAAGTCACATATGCGCCCACAGTTCCAATCATTAACTTCGTAGTAAACGCCGGCTTGAAGGCGAAGATTTTGGCACCAGGTGATGGATACGCCCCCGGACAGCAGGCCAAAATTCTCGATGGTGGTACCTCGAAGATGATCGACGATACCGCCGTCTTGGTGAAGACCGGTGGCGCCATCAAATCCTGGGCCGACCTTGAAGGAAAGAGCGTCGCCGTCCCAGCTCGCAAGGCACAACTTGAAGTCACCATCGCTGCCAAGGTTCGCGAGGACGGTGGAGATCCTGCAAAGGTGAAGTTCCTGGCTTTGGGAATGCCAGAAATGGCTGCAGCCATCAAGAAGGGTGACATCGATGCGGGTGGCGTTGTTGAGCCATTCGGTACCGCTGGCGTTGCTGATGGACTCTCGCTTCTCGGATTCCCAGCCGCTGGCTTCTTCAACGATGGTGGCGCTGTGGGTGTGTGGTTAGCTACAGAAGCATGGACGTCAGCTAATCGCGACTTAGCTCTTGCTTTCCAGAAGGCCATGAGTGAGTCAAACGCATGGGCTTCAGCTCCGGCAAATCTTTCTAAGGTTCGGGCTGAGATCCCTAAGATCACCGGCGTCACGGCGGCTGAAGCAGCTGCGAGTAATATCCCATTCTTGCCGACCGCACCAGTGTCGGCATCGGATGTTTCCAGCGTGGCGAGCAAGATGAACTTCATGGGGTACATCTCAAAGAGGGTTGATGCCGCAGCGCTACTATTTAGGTAGGGGCAGCTGCTCGCAATCGGCTTGTAATTAATGCGAAAGGGTCGGTCGTGAGGTTTGCGAATCCGAAGAACTGGCTGTGGCTCATCTCCCTTGGGGGAACGGTCCTCATCTGGCAATTGGTTTCCGTAAGCCTTAACGACCGACCTTTTCCTTCTGTATCAAAAATTTCCAACGCGCTTTCGGAGATGCTTCAGACGGGGGAGTTCTGGGGGGATCTCGGGGTCACTTTTCTGATCGCCATGGTGGGCCTCATTATTGGAATAGCTCTTGCCGTTCCGCTAGGGCTGTTGGTGGGTCTCAGCGAATTTGCCTTTAGGTCCACTAAATTTATTCTTGATTTTTTGAAAGTGATTCCTCCCATCGTGGTGCTCCCTCTTGTATTGCTCATGTTTGGCACCACAATAAAATTTAGCGTCACTCTCGTAGTCTTTGGTGTGCTCTTCTCTGTGTTGGTTCAAGCAACTTATGGAGTTCGAGATACCGATCCGGTTCTGTTGGATACGCTCTCAGCTTTCAACGCGTCGCGATACGCGCGCTTAAAGTATGCGGTCCTTCCTTCGGCCCTTCCTTTCATTGCGACGGGCACGAAGATTGCCACCTCTGCGGCAGTTATCGTTTCTATTGTTACCGGCCTGGTAGGAAGTGGCCCCGGGCTAGGGCACTCATTATCCGTCGCGCAGACAGGTGGTAACTCTCCGAATGTCTTCGCCTACGTTGTCGTCTTAGGCGTCGTCGGAATCTTGGTTAATCTGCTGGTCTCGGCTTTGGATAGACGAATTATCTTTTGGCGAGGTAAATGATGCTCGCTCTTTTGCGCCGTTTCCTGATATCAAGTTGGCTCGTGGTGGCTCTGCTGCTCTTCTGGTGGAAAGTATCGGCAAACTCTGAGAATTATTTCTGGCCACCTCTCGGTCAAATCGCTTCTCAGTTTAAGGCGAATTGGCTTTTTACTAATGTGGTCGACGACGTGATTCCTAGCCTTAAGAATCTTGCCATTGGATATTTCATTGGCGCCCCTTGCGCACTGGTCGTGGGCGCACATTTAGGTTTGAGTGAAATTGCGCAGCGGATATTTTCTCCTCTAGTGAATTTCTTTAGATCCATCCCTGGAGTGGCATTGGTGCCCATCTTCATCATGCTCTTTGGCATTGGCGATGAATCGCGACGGGTATCCATTGCGGTAGCTGTTTTCTTCCCCACCTTGATCGCGACTATCGAAGCGGTTCGCACTTCTGATGCAGTTCTATTAGATGTCTCTCGAAGTTTTAAGTTCTCGTCTTTTCAGAGTCTGTGGCGAGTTCGGGTGCCAAGTGGCGCGCCTATGATTTCATCTGGTCTTCAAGTGAGTCTTCAGGTGGGATTTATTGTGATGATCGTGAGCGAGATGCTCGGGGCTTTCAGGGGATTGGGAGCTTTTACCGTAGAGGCGCAGCAATCCTTCATGATCATTGATATGTGGACGGGCATCATCATGCTGGGAATTCTGGGTTACATTTTCAATGTCATATTCGAGTTAATAGAGAAGCGGGCCCTTCGCTGGTATCGCGGACAGAAAGGCCTCACAACATGACTCACCCTAAGCGCACCGGAGCTCGACTCGAACTTAAGGATGTCACGAAGACTTATACGGGACACGGGGAGGATAAGCACGTACTAGATCACATCAATTGCATTGTGGAACCGGGAGAGTTCCTTTCGATTGTGGGCCCGAGTGGTGTGGGCAAAACGACTCTGCTCCGCCTCTTAACTGGATTAACGCCCGTTACTAGTGGCGAGATCTTGCTTGACGGTAAGAGGGTCACCTCACCCCCTGAAGATCTGGCAATCGTGTTGCAGGAGTACACACGCTCTCTTATGCCTTGGTTGACGGTGGAGAAGAATATTGAGCTTCCTCTCAAATTAAAGAAAATTGCTAAAGAGGAGCGGCGCGAAAGAGTGCAATCTGCGATTCTCGAAGTAGGACTTGAAGGAAACGATTCACGCTATCCATGGCAACTCTCCGGTGGAATGCAACAACGTGTGGCAATAGCTCGGGCGCTTGCCAGCAGGCCTCGCATTCTCGTGATGGATGAACCGTTCGCTTCAGTAGATGCCCAGACTCGGCTTGATCTCGAAGATCTTGTCCTTAAGGTAAGAGATGATTTCGGCATTACCACCCTGCTGGTTACCCATGACATGGACGAGGCTGTCTATCTAGCGGATCGAGTTTTGGTGCTTACGGGAAAGCCGGCACATGTAGCTGCTGAGATTGCAGTGCCTCTTGGGTACCCTCGGGATCAGGTTGACACCAGAGCCCATCCAGATTTCGGACGTCTCCGTGGCGAAATTTATCAACTCATTCGCGGTAAACGATAAATATGAGCAAAGTTCGTTGGGTGCTCGTCCTCAGTGAGAACTGGACCATCGTCGACCCCAACGATATGAAAGCCCTTGTACGTATTGCGCAGGAGGCGGAGAGCGCCGGTATAGATGCCGTCATGTTGAGCGAGCACATTGTGTTAGGGCGTTCTGCTGGCGCAAGCGGCGTGATGGCCAACCCGCGAGAGTACGCATACCCCGGTAATCAACCGCCAGACATGTCATGGCCAAATTCCATTGTGTTGCTCTCAGCCATTGCAGCCGTGACTAAAAAATTGCGTTTGGTAGGTGGTGCGATCATCGCTCCACTTCGCCATCCACTCCTACTCGCCAAGGAGATCGCCACACTCGACCGGCTTTCAGAAGGTCGGTTCGTCATGTTGCCGACGGTCAGTTGGCATGAAGATGAATACGCAGCGTTAGGTATTCCCTTTAATCGTCGCGGAGCTATTCTCGATGAACAGCTCGAAGTTCTCGCGAAGTGTTGGCAACCCGGGCCAGTAAGCCATCATGGCGAGTTCTTTAATTTCGACGAGGTTTGGCTAGAGCCACGTCCACAACGTGATGATGGGCCGCGCCTCTGGTTCGGTGGGCAGGAGATGCATGCCCCGTTGCTGCGCCGACTCGTCAAATATGGGCACGGCTTTAATCCGCTGGGTGTGCCTTCTGATACCGATATGAAAGCCCTCACGAGTGGCCTCAAGGCTGCTGGCCGTTCGCTCTCTGATATTGAACTCGTGGGTGGGATTAACGGAAAGTTTGAAACCCCTGATTCGCTTCTTGACCTCGACCGTGTTCTTGAGCCACTATCAGCAAAGGTAGAAGCTGGATTTGGGACTATCTGTTTCAAACCGTCTATGTATATTAATGACGCGAAAGAGATGGGTGCGTTTTGTCGTTCACTTATTAAGAAGAGCGAGGCCTTACTGAGCTAGTTCTTTCTTCTTACTACTTGCAAGGTATGAACCAATAAGAACGAGTGGGAATCCGATAAGGGTTCCGGTAGTGATCTTCTCGCTGAGGAAGATGATGCCCAGGACGATAGCAACCGCCGGATTCACATATGTCACCAGCGTGACACGAATAGGACCGATAGTTTTGATGAGCTCAAATAGCACTAAGAATGCGGTTGCCGTGCAGACCACACCAAGGACTACGACTGCAAGTATTCCCTTGGTAGTCGGATGGATTGAGTGCCAGGTCAAAATCGAAGGAGGTGCATAAATGATGGCAACCATCGCGGTCGACACTCCCACCAGTCCGATGATGGAAACGCCTTGTAACTTACGAGCTGCAATTGCTGGGGCGAGTGAATAACCGAACGCCACGAGCAAGAGTTGCACGATAGATCGCATATCGACTTTACCCGCGTTGATGTCGAGACCAACGAGGCTGACAACTCCAATGAATCCCACGGCCATACCGATGAGTCGTCGGCTCTGGAAAACCGTCTTATCTCCCATGAAGAAGTTCACGATGATTCCGGTCAGCGGGACCGTGGCCAGCATGAGGCCAGCAAAGCCAGACGAGACGCGAGTTTCTGAATCATTGAGTAACCACCAAGGGCCGACCATTTCGAGTACTGCAAAAACGAGAACCCAACGCCATGCTTTGATAGCGGGCATTAATTCTCCTCGTCTTGCTGCGAGCGGAATCAGCAAAACCGCAGCGATGAGGGTGCGGAGAAAGACCACGATGATGGGGGAGAAATCAACGATCGCCACCTTGATGAGGAGGTAGGGAATACCCCAGATCAGGCAGAGCGAGGAGAAGAGCAGAAACTCACGTTTGGTCACCCGGTGACCTTATCAGCGAGTGGTTCGTTGGTTCGGCGAGTTGACCGGCTGAGAATTAAGCGACCCGCTCTTCGTTGATGAGCGTGCGCTTAGTGCAGATGCCATTTTCAAACCATTGCCAGACGCGTGAGCGCTTATTGCCGGTGGCGTCGAGCTGAATCATCTCGTAGAAGTATCCACTGGGATCATCCTTGCGTACCCAAGTAAGCATCATGGTGTGCTCGTCTACTTCCCAAGCACGACCGGTGATGCGATCGGTATCAAACCAGAGTTGCTTATCCTTGTACTTGGCTGGAAAGTGAATGACTTCGTGGCGACCATCGTCGTAATCGTAAGTATTGATTTGGTAATACTCATAAGGGCCGTCAGTAGGGAATGAGTTCTCCAGCCGGGCTTCATGACGCTCCACGAGATTACCTTGCGCGTCAACCCAGACGTAGTGGCCCATCCACTTACCTTCGTGGCGTGCAAGTAGTGGCATCTCTTCGCGGATTCCCATGGTTACCCCTTCATATACTTTGGACACGAACTAATTGGTTGAATCTACCAAAATAAATTTTAATATCAACTCTCTGGCCACCACCACGGGTCGCGCCCCGTGGATGAATTAATTAAAAGCGATTGGCGTCGATAGAAACGTCGGATAGAAATTTTACCCATTCGCGAGCCACCAATTCCGGAGAGCTTGAAAGCTTGCTTCTCTCCCTCGTGCATCACTCCAGTGAGCGCGGCATCATTGATACTTACTGCGCCGGCATCTATCTGGCGACCTATTTTCTTGGCGCGCCCTTCCTCGCCGAAGATGGCAGCGGAGAGACCGTAAATGGTGTCATTGGCTAGCGCGAGAACTTCTTCATCACTTGTAAATTTCATTACCGGGATGATGGGGCCGAAAGTCTCTTCAGTCATCACCTTCATGGAGTGATTCACATTGGTCAAGATGGTGGGCTCCAAATAAGCACCACCATCAAGAAACTTCATCTCACCACCAGCAGTAGCGATAGCACCTTTTGCATAGGCGTCTTCAAGATGGCTTGCAATAGTGGCAATTTGATCCTCAGCGATCATGGGACCAATGCCGCGACCCTCAAGATCCGGGAAATTCACTCCGAGCGCTGCGGCCATGGGGGAGATGCGGGAAACGAATTCGTCGTGAAGTGACTCATGCACGTATACGCGTTCAATCGAAAGGCAGCTCTGCCCAGAGTTTGCAGTCGCTCCCCAGAGAATTCCAGGAACTGCGCGATCAAGATTGGCGCCGGGGAGCACGATGGCTGGATCTTTGCCACCTAACTCAAGTGATGCGGGAATGAAGTTGCGTGCGGCATTCTCGGCCACGATGCGCCCGGTTTCTACGCTGCCAGTGAAACAGACAAGATCCACAAGTGGAATGAGTGCGGCACCGGTTTCGCCTGCGCCTTCAATGAGGCCAACGACCTCGCCGATTTCTGGAACATCAATCAAGGTCTTCGCTAGTGGTTCTAGGAATCGCGGAGTGATCTCACTCGGTTTGATGATGACGGCGCATCCAGCGGCAAGTGCTGGAATGGCATCGATCAAAGCGAGAAGTAGTGGGAAGTTCCACGGGCTAATGATTCCTACGAGTGGATAGGGACGAATCGACGGAGCTACGGAGACTCCGGGCATCGTGGTGTGTTGAATTGTTTCTTCATCGAGTAGTTCAACAGCTTGATTTGCCCAACGATTGAGTCCATCAACACTCACTTGCACTTCAATATTACTCTCGGTGCGACGACCCGTATCTTCGGTGAGTGCTTGGGCAAGTTCGTCTTTATGTGCGATGAGAGCATCACGCCACCTGAGGAGTACTTCGGCGCGATGTGCAGGACCGGCATCCTGCCAACGCTTTTGATTTGCGCGAAGTCGACTGGTTAACTTCACTAATTCTTCATGTGAAGGCGCATCGAGTGCGCGATCGTTCATTCCAGTTCGAGGATTTCTTACGTGCACACCTTGATCTAATTGGGTCACTTCGACTCCCAATGTCGTGCCAAATTGTCGATGGCTTCACGATGATGTGCCAGGAAGTAGGCACGTTCCGCAGTTGTCCCCGCTAGACCATTCGGCGCATCAACGTTATGGCGGGCATACTCCTCTGCCCACATCGCGGTCTTGGTACGGGCCAGTAAGTTACCCATTCCTGGCTTCGCCTTATGTCTACGCACGGCGCTGAGATCTATGGCTGCGTTAGCCACCATTGATTCTCCGAAGCCAGCTTCAGCAAGGACTAAGCCGGTGTAATCAAGGACTTTGCTCATGCCATCGGTGGAATTGGGTGGCACCGGAGATCCGTAGAGCCCACCAGAGTTTGC
>CAIMVH010000088.1 GCA_903844855.1 uncultured Actinomycetes bacterium
CTGTAGAACAGCATTCCGAGCACGTACTGCTTGAAATCCCACCCGTCGATCCTTCCTCGAAGATCGGTTGCAATCCGCCAGATTGTCTTGTGAAGCTCGGCGCGCTGGGATTCCCTACTCACTATTCCTGCTTTCTTCGCACATGCATTCAGTGAAATCTAATACTAGAGCAGGGGTGCTCATAGCTCTCACTTGTTGGCGCGCATCCGAGTTCATACTGAAGTTCTCACTGACAGTGTTGAAATCCACTTACCGCCTCCTTCTTGGCGGCCAGGTCTCGAAAGCAACCGACTCTTATTTGAGGTGGTGGCACGGGTTCGAATCCAGTCGGGGCTGTGTTTTGTGGCGACACTCCTAATTCTTGCTCAGGACTAAGTCTGATATCTTCTATTACTAAGCACAAGATCCAGACAGCGGGCCGCAAAAGTCCGCAAAGTTGCGTCCCTGTAACGCAACTTGGTGTGGTCGGACTCCTTGATCATTGAGATATGCACCTCGACTAGAGTTGAAACTATGAGCCTCTTTAAGAAAATTCCGTATCACTTTCCACAGTTTGGACGACTCGGTGAATGGGAGTGGGATAGTGAGTCAGGGAATTGGACGTTGCATCTCACCAGGAGATCTCGTTTTTATCTCCAATTACATGAGACGATGGACTTCTATCGCTTCGACGATGATCGAATTAATTATCAGCATATATGTGGATTCTCAGACTACCGAGAAGATTATGTAGCGGCATGGATTACAGTAAAAGGGGAAGACGGACGCGAATATTTCTGGAACCAGGTGAGTGAGTATTGGCGTTCCTCCATGAATGCGGGAAAGCGCTGTCATCCCCAATCGGATTATCCCTTTCCAGTTTCAAATTTACGCACATGGACTGAATCATCAAAGGCATTTTATGAGGACTGAAGCTCTGAGCCCATGTTTGTCAATATGGAGAATACAACTTTCAGTGAATGGAATTTTTTAACAATTCTTCGAACAATGCGTGCCTGACGAATTCAGGGGCAAAGCAGAATAAATAAATAGTTTAGGCCAACTCAAAAAAGTTCTCATCAACCTCGGGAACTTCAATCGTTTTCACGACAGTAACTCCGACTTTATGACGAATCATCAACCGCGCTAGTTCATCTCCATCTATCAGTATGACCCGAGTTTCACGTAGATTTTGTACATATTCATTTGCATCACGCGAGAAATAACTGGTCGTGATAAAAATTCCTCGCACTGCATGTTTACCTGCAAGTGCTCCGACAAAAGCCTGTATTTGCGGACGACCAATCACGCCTTCTCCGTAACGTTTCGCCTGAACATAAATCTGATCGAGACCTAGAGCATCTTGATTGATGACACCATCGACACCGCCATCACCGCTCCCACCGATGTGTTCAAGATCATCCTCAGAGGACCCATAACCCATTTGATGTAAAAGCTTTAAAACAACACGTTCAAGGAAAACTGGTTCTTCATCCTTAATGCGTTGCAGAATCTGCGCTGCAACGGA
>CAIMVH010000089.1 GCA_903844855.1 uncultured Actinomycetes bacterium
CTTTGGAGGGTCTCTTTGATACTCATAGGCCCCATCATGGCACGATGGCTCCGTGATCTCATCGCGCTTTACCCTGCGCCAGGCGGAAGTCCCCGTGCTGCCCGCCGGTGCGCGCCCGATTCGGATCCTGCATATCTCTGATCTCCACCTCACTCCTGGGCGCATTCGTGAAATCGGGTGGATCAAATCACTTGCGGGGCATCGCCCGGATTTTGTGATCAGCACCGGTGATCATCTGGCACATCCAGATGCCGTTGGTGTGGCTCTCGATGCGATGTCAGATCTCATGCATATTCCGGGAGCATTCGTACTGGGTTCAAATGATTACTATGCACCGACTCTTAAGAATCCACTCTGGTACTTAAAGAAAGACGACGGCAATCGTTCACATGGCGCAGAACTTCCCTGGCGCGAACTTGTTGCATCGCTCACGACTGCCGGTTGGCAAGATCTTGATGATAAGAAAGCAGCTCTCACACTTGGTGGTTTATCCATTGAATTTCGCGGAACTGATGATGCTCATCTTGAGATGGATCATTACGAAAAGGTGGCTGGGCCTCGTGCGAGAGAATCTGATCTCTTTATTGGCGTAACGCATGCACCGTATCGACGAGTGCTCGATGCCATGGCACACGATGGTGCGGATTTAGTCTTCGCTGGGCATACACATGGAGGGCAAGTTCGACTTCCGTGGCCAGGCGGTTCCAAAGCACTTGTGACGAATTGTGATTTGCCGACGTGGCGCGCGCGTGGTCTCACCCGGATTAAGGATGAACCATGGCTTCATGTTTCTGCCGGAATGGGTGCGAGTCCTTACGCACCTTTTCGTGTTGCATGCGCCCCCGAAGCGACGCTTTTAACTCTCACGCCTCGCTAGTGATTCATCGTCAACTCGAGATTAACTCTTCTTCTTAAATCCCACCGGACACTTTGGGTTTAGCCCAGTAACGGTCTTTTTAGTAGATCCTTTAATGCAAACGATCGTAGATTTCTTGGGGGTCGAAACTTTTCGTGTAGCAGAGGTGGAAACCCCTTGGGTGGGTGTCGTCACACTTGCAACAGGCGTATTGACCGCTGATGGTAAGGGGGTTGGCGCCTGAGGCACGATCGCCGGAGCAGTAGCATCTTGTTTCAACTTCAATTTGATGACTGGAGCTGAAAAGTGAAAGCCCGATGCCGACACCTCGTAAGTGTTTCCAACTATACGTGACGATGTTGTGACGATTTCAGAGATTCCTGATTCAGGATAAGAGGCAGAAATTGTTGCGGAAGCAGCTTTACTTAAATCAACTCCCCAAAGGCATTTCGCAAGTGCAATAGGCATAACAATATTGAACACACCTATATTAGGACTTTTATCTGACCTTAAGTGACTACTTGATACCTGCAACGTGAGAGCAGAATCTTCAGGTACCCATGTAGGCATTGACTGCAACTGTCCGCTGTACCACAAACTCATTCCACGCCCATAATCACATTTAGATAACCACTGCGCTTGTTCACTTAAAGCTGAGTGAGCGTAAACACCGATAACATTGTAAGAAATATCTGCCACAAGTTGTTTACCGTTAGCGGGCTTAAGTGGGGTTACGACATTGTAAGAATAGGGCACCGGATAACCAGAGAAGGCAAGGAGTTTGTTTCCGTTTGCATCAGTGCGCATTGTTAAATTACCGCTACGTGCTTCTCCATTTGAATGGCTAAAGTCAAAAGTGTTGATCGCTCTCAGTGTTACTTCGTATTTGTAGTCTCCATTCAATCCCCAAGGACGACTGCAGAAATCAGGGCTCGCAACCGTCCCACATACCTTATCGCTAGGTAAATCTGGAAAATGCACCACTGGATTCGGCGCATTTAAACCTGAAGCGTCTATGCGGATTATAGTTTCATCCACATTCTTTGTGTCGCACCCAGGGCCACAGCCACCTTTGTATGTAGCGCCGAATGGAAACTGGTAAACCTGAAGAATTAAGTTCTCAGTCTTATTTTCATGAAAGATCCCTGCTGTTTTCCATTGATAAACATTGATCGGCGGGGTGCAAAGTTCTGCGAAACAATATGCGGACTTATAGGTAGGGCCGGTTGGGATCGCTTCGGTGACTTCTCCAGTGCTAGAGATCAGGCGAAATGATTCGATACACGGTGCTGCACGGGTTTCTGCACAAGGAACATACGGAACTAGTTGCTCCGCCGCATGCGAGGCCTGAACCGGGGATAAGAGAGAAATGAGAATCGCCAACGCGCAAAGAATGGCTCCCCTACTTCTTATGCGCATTTCAGAAAGGTACCAGATGGTCGGGGTGACAGGATTTGAACCTGCGGCCTCGTCGTCCCGAACGACGCGCGCTACCAAGCTGCGCCACACCCCGATTAAGAGCGATTCTAGCCTGCGAATTCCGCCGCAACTAGTTCGGCAATCTGTGCAGTATTGAGCGCAGCGCCCTTACGAAGATTGTCTCCACAGACGAAGAGTTCCAATGCATACGGATCATCAAGGCTTACCCGGACGCGACCCACCCATGTGGGATCAGTTCCCACAACATCGGCTGGCGTCGGGAAGAGATGGTTCTCTGGATCATCCACCAATTTCACCCCGGCGGCATCGCGGAGCACTGCCTGTGCAGCCTCACGATTAACAGGCTTTGCAAATCGGGCGTGCACGACAAGTGAGTGCGTAGTAACTACTGGAACGCGCACGCAGGTAGCGGAGACTTTAAGATCTGCAAGTCCCAGAATCTTGCGCGACTCATTGCGCACCTTTAATTCTTCCGATGAGTAGCCGCCTTCTTTAAGCGAACCAGCCCAAGGAATAACGTTCATCGCAAGCGGTGCTGGAAACGGTCCGTTGTCGGAGACAACTTTACGAAGATCTCCGGCTTCGTCGCCTACATCTGTACCGGCAACTTCAATGAGCTGCTTACGAAGTGCATCGATACCTGCTTGCCCGGCACCAGATGCTGCTTGGTAAGAGGCCACTACTAATTCTTCAAGCACGTACTCTTCATGAAGTGCACCCATCGCAACGATCATGGAAAGCGTGGTGCAATTGGGGTTGCTGATGATTCCACGTGGACGATTCTTCGCCTCAAGTGGATTTACTTCAGGAACAACTAGTGGCACGTCTTTATCCATCCGGAAAGCACCGGAGTTATCGACCGCAACAGCACCGCGCGCAGCGGCAATAGGTGCCCACTCCGCCGAGACTTCATCGGGCACATCGAACATTGCGACATCTACACCATCGAAAGCTTCAGGGGTAAGCGCAATGACGGTGAGCTCTTCGCCGCGGCAGACGAGTTTCTTGCCAGCGCTTCGAGCTGAGGCAATGAGGCGGATCTCGCCCCAGACATCAGGTCGATTGGAGAGGATATCGAGCATGACGGTGCCAACCGCGCCGGTAGCCCCCACAATCGCGAGAGTTGGTTTGCGGCTCATCGCCCTGAGCCTCCATATACAACGGCCTCTACTTGATCGGAGTCAAGGTTGAATGCGGTGTGCGCGGCTTGAACTGCACGATCGAGATCAGACTCGCGGCAGAGAATCGAAATACGGATTTCAGAGGTGGTAATCATCTCGATGTTAATACCAGCATCGGACATAGCTCCGAAGAGGGTGGCGCTTATTCCTGGGTGCGAACGCATGCCAGCACCCACCAGTGAAAGCTTGCCGATTTGGTCATCGTAAATAAGTGATTCGAAACCCACCTCGCCTTGAATCTTCTTCAAAGTGGCAACGCCCGTTTGGCCCTCGGTCTTAGGAAGGGTGAATGAAATATCAGTGCGACCAGTGGCAGCTGCTGAAACGTTCTGCAC
>CAIMVH010000090.1 GCA_903844855.1 uncultured Actinomycetes bacterium
CCCAGTGCCATCTGCGGTACCCAGCCAGGCAACGGCTTCGCCGCTGGCTAGCCCGACCATTAGCCCTTCTCCATCAGCAACGACCTCGCCAGCTCCAAACGCGGGAGGCGGCTCGGTTCTTGGGGCGATAAGCACATTGTTTGTGATCACCCTTGGGGCCCTTGCCGTCTTCTTGGTTGTGGCCCTGTCGTATCTCGGCATTAAGAACTTTACGAACTTCAGAACAACGATCGACAACAAAGAATGGATTCTTGCGCCAGCAGCACACATCGACGAAGTGACGCAGGTGGCCGGGCTACTTCAGGACCGCGTTGCGAAGCTCGCAAGCGAGGTCTCAGCGCTCTCTGAAGCGCTCGCTGAACGCAGGGAACACCTACAGATTCTTGCAGCCAGCATCGCAGAGCATGACGACAAGTTAAAGAAGGCCACACTAGGTGTCGAACACCATGCCCGCGAAAAATCGTTACGCCACCTCGCCCTAATTGCTGAAATTCTCGAAATCGACTCGCGCTCCGGGATTGATGCAAAGGCAACGGTAGGTGGGATCAAAGTCGAGCTCGAGCAACTTCTGGAAGAAAATGGAGTGACCACCTACGAACCGAAGCCAGGAGAAAAGCTCCCGCAGCGTGGAGTTTCCCTCAAGCGTGTCAAAACCATCCCCGCTCCGCAGCCAGAACTTGCGGGAACCGTGAAGTCCGTTGAGTCACCCGCATACATCTATGTGGGGCCGAATGCACAAGAGGTGGTGCTTCACCCAATGTCAATCACGGTGTACGGCGCACCAACAGTAGTAGAGAAGGAGGCGTAGCAATGGGAATCATCGTCGGCATCGATCTGGGTACGACCAATTCAAACATCGCCCGACTTGACGACACTGGTCGTCCGGTAATGATTGAAAACACAAACTCAAGTGAAAGCCCGAACATCACGCCGTCAGTCGTGGCGTTCGAAGGCGCAAATGTTCTTGTGGGTGAATCTGCCAAAGAGGTCGCGCACCTAAATCCTGATGGCGCGGTGTTCGAAAAGTGGAAGCTCAAAATGCAAGACCCGCAAGCGATCACAAAAGGAGGAGTAACAAAGACTCCAGTGGAGTTGTCGTCCCTCGTCTTAAAGGAACTCGTAGCAGCGGCTGAGCAGAAAACTGGTCAATCGGTTGAGTCAGCCGTTATCACTATCCCAGCGAAATTCGAGGAAGAGGCTCGGCGAAATACGATTGCGGCGGGAGAGGCCATCGGGCTCAAGATCAAAGACATCATTAACGAGCCAACTGCTGCGCTCCTGTACTACTCACTCTCACATCAAATCGTAGGAAAGGTCATCGTGTTTGACTTCGGAGGCGGCACGCTCGACGTAACTGCTGCTGAAGTTCAGGGCCAAGATATTCGCGTTATCTGCAGTAACGGCGATAACGTGGGCGGGCAAAACTTCGATGACGCCGTACAAAGCCTAATCGTTGCTGCATTCGAAAAAGAGACTGGAGAGAAATTTGATCGAGAGATTCATTCGCTAGGTGCATCCCCGGAAACCTATAAGAAGCGTCTCTCGGCAAAGTCGGAAGTTCAGGCGCAGGTTACGGGTGGCAAGGCAGGCCGCACGGTGATCACAATTACCCGTGAGAGCTTTGAGAAGGCCACAGCAATGCTTCTGGTGCGGGCAAACATGCTTCTCGAAAACACCATGGATGAAGCGCGCCTCGCGCTCGGGGACATAACAGACGTTTATCTCGTTGGCGGTTCGACGCGCATGCCGATGGTGGTCACACTCTTGACCGATTACTTTAAGAAGGCACC
>CAIMVH010000091.1 GCA_903844855.1 uncultured Actinomycetes bacterium
GCGCATACGCATCGCTCTTGGAATGATCCGAGGAATATTTGCTTGGTAGCGAAACTCCTAAGACTCGATCTGCTCCCAGCGCATCTACCGCGATGGCTGCCACTAGCGCTGAATCAATTCCACCGGAGAGGCCAAGAATTACAGACTTAAAATTGTTCTTCTCGACATAATCACGCAAGCCCACAACAAGTGCGCTCCACACTTCTCCATGCATGTCTAGGCGTGTGGCTATCCCGCAGGGTAAAGGCTTTTCAATGGTTCGAGTTTCATCGTTTATCACAAGATCTACTGCGACAGCGCTTCGTACTGGTAATTCTAGGTCGGTCACCATCAAGCCATCTTCGAATTGTGGAGCACGCGCCACCAACACACCTGCACTATCAACGATCATGCTGTCACCATCAAAGACCAATTCGTCTTGTCCGCCCGTCATATTTACATATGCAAGCGCGCATCCCGCCTCTCGAGCACGGCGCGAACAGAGCGCAAGCCTGGCATCATCTTTTTCTTGCTCGTAAGGACTTCCGTTGATGACCACCAGGAGCCCGGCATTGCGCTCTTTTATTTGGGCAACCGGACCACCTTCTTGCCAAAGGTCTTCGCAGATCGCTACTCCGATATCTATTCCTTTGTGGCGAAAAACTAAAGATTCTTCGCCCGGAACGAAATATCGGAATTCATCAAAGACGCCATAGTTGGGCAGGTGGTGCTTTGCATAGGTAGCGACCACGGAGCCTTCATGAATGAGCGCCAACGCATTCTGCGGATTGCCTGCGGGGACTCCAAGTACTTCAGACTTCAGATTCTGCTGGTCGAGGAATCCGACGATTACTGGCAGGTTTCCGCAACCCGCATGCTTGATGTCATCTGCGAGAGTGTGCAACTGCTCGAGCACTGCTCTCTGAAACGAAGGGCGGAGCGCTAAATCTTCAATCGGGTAGCCAGTCAGCATCATCTCCGGAAAGACCACGAGGTCGCTTCCCTGATCGGCGGCTTGCACTGTGTACGCCACCACCAGAGCGGCATTTCCCGCAAGATCACCCACCTTCGGGTTCACTTGAGCCAGCGCTAGACGAAGGTGTGCGCGTGTAGACATATATAGAGCCTACATATCTCCCATTCACCCGCCTACCCAGTCCCTACCCGAGATCAGGGGTGGCTGTTAGAATTGGTGCTACCCAGGGACCCCCAGTGGCCTTGAGGCGGAGGAATCAAGATGAGCACATCTCTTTATGCTGGCATTTCACATAGGCGCGTCACCGTGCTTGATATTGCGGCGGCCAAAGAACGCGGCGAGAAGTGGGCGATGCTCACTTCATATGACCAAATGACCGCAGAGATATTTGAGGAGGCTGGCATACCAGCACTCCTGGTGGGAGATAGCGCGGCAAACACAGTTCTTGGCTATCAAAACACCATCGGTGTCACCGTCGATGAATTAATTCCACTTACTCGCGCGGTAGTTCGAGCAACCTCGCGGGCGATGGTCATCGCAGACCTTCCTTTCGGATCTTATGAAAGCTCTCCCACCCAGGCATTAGAGACGGCCACCCGCTTCTTTAAGGAAGCCGGCGCGCATGCTGTAAAACTTGAGGGTGGCACTCGGGTACTTCCGCAGATTGAAATGTTAGTGACCCACGGAATCCCAGTCATTGGCCATCTTGGATTAACTCCACAATCAGTCCATACACTCGGTGGATACCGCGTCCAAGGACGAGGCGGCAAAGGCGAAGAGATTATTCGCGATGCAAAAGCTATCGAGAGTGCAGGCGCTTTCGCCGTAGTTCTTGAATTAGTGCCCAGCGATCTCGCGACGCGAATTACCTCATCCATCAGCATTCCCACCATCGGAATTGGTGCCGGCAAGAATTGTGATGCCCAAGTTTTAGTCTGGCAGGACCTCCTTGGGTTAACGGCAAAGAGTCCGAAACTTGCCAAGCGATACCTGGAACTCCGCTCACTTATGGGCGAAGCCGTCACCGCGTGGGCCAAGGATGTTGCCACCGGAGAATTCCCAGGAGCAGACCAAACTTTCGAGTAAGTATCCTTGCCAGATGCTCACACGCCTCAAGTCACTTGCGATCGATCTGACACCTCTTCGGACTTCTCGAGACTTCCGGATAATCATGGTTTCTGGGCTCATCACTTTCCTCGGATCAATGGTCACCTATGTGGTCCTTCCCTTTCAGGTAAAGGAGATCACCGGCTCGTATGTCGCCGTTGGCCTTCTTGGTGCCATCGAAATTGTGCCCCTGGTTATTTTCGGTCTCTACGGTGGCACCTTGGCCGATGCCATTGATCGCAAGAAAATGATCGTCCTTATGGAGGTAGCCAGCCTCGTATTGACCACTATCTTGTTGATTAATTCACTCCTGCCCCATCCAAAGCTCTGGGTGCTGTACGTGGTTGCCGGCATCTTTGCAGCGGTAGATGGCCTTGCACGTCCCAGTCTTGATGCCATGATCCCGCGGATATTGCCGCACGATCAGATGATGGCGGCCAGTGCCCTTCGAAGTGTGCGTTGGCAATTTGGTGCTGTCTTAGGTCCCGTTATTGGCGGAATTCTCATCACATGGAAAGGGGCTAACGCCGGATACATTTTCGATGTGGTCACTTATGCGGTGAGCATTCTCCTGCTCATCCGACTCGCTCCGTCGCCAGCTGAACATGATTCACCGGCCCCAAGTCTCTCTTCACTTATGGAGGGGGTGCGCTATGCAATGAGTCGAAAAGACCTCATGGGCACTTATGCGGTGGATTTGGCGGCCATGTTCTTCGCCATGCCGATGGCCCTCTTTCCTTTTTTTGCCGACGAGCTCCAAGCCCCATGGGCCCTAGGTTTGCTCTACTCCTCGATGATGTTCGGTTCCGTCCTGGCCACCTTTACAAGTGGGTGGACCAAGAAGATTCACCGGCATGGATGGGCAATTCTCATCGCAGCAATTTTTTGGGGCGCGGGCATTTCACTTGCAGGTGCTACTTCGTTTCTTCCGTTGGTTTTCTTCGGATTAATCCTTGCCGGCGGAGCAGATCAAATCAGTGGCATCTTTAGAACAACGGTGTGGAATCAGACAATTCCCGTTGAATTACGCGGGAGATTGGCCGGAATTGAACTCCTCTCATACTCGCTCGGACCGTTAGGCGGCCAGGCGAGGGCTGGCGTGATGGCGCAATTTAGCGGGCTTCGAACATCCATTGTGGGCGGTGGAATTCTCTGTATCGGAGCTGTTGCGGCACTCGGCGCAGCTCTTCCTACCTTCCGAAAGTACGATGATCGCACCAATGAGTTCGCTCTTGCAGAACGGAAAAAACGGGCGCTCACTCCAGAAATAGAATAAGAAATACGCCACCGTCGATGGCGACATTCTCCAGATAAATGAAAAAAAATCGCGACACGACACGAACAAATAATGTCTATGTGTTGGCTATCGAGTGAATTAAGTGTCACACTTTGCTTGCAAAGAGTCCGATGACGGATCGGACCCCTCAGACAGGAGATGCACGTGGCTGCTAGCACCACGCGTAAGACCGTAGCCAAGAAGCGCCCAGCCAAGAAGGCTGCAGCGAAGAAGGCACCGGCCAAAAAGCGCACAGCAAAGAAGCGCGCCGCTAAAAAGGCACCAGCTAAGAAGGCTGCCAAGAAGCGCGTAGCAAAGAAGCGTCCAGCCAAGAAGGCTGCCGCCAAGAAGCGTCCAGCGAAGAAGGCCGCTAAGAAGCGCGTAGCCAAGAAGCGCCCAGCGAAGAAGGCTGCAAAGAAGCGCGTAGCCAAGAAGCGCCCAGCGAAGAA
>CAIMVH010000092.1 GCA_903844855.1 uncultured Actinomycetes bacterium
ACTGCGCTGACGTGATGGAAGGCGCCCACTACCCGACTCTCTGTGAGGATCGCTTCGGCCTGTTGGCAGGCGCTGCCTTCGGGGACTGCGAGCGCAAAAGCTCCTTGGCCATCAAAGCCCAGTGGATTGACGCAATCAATCACGATCTTGCCAGCGAGATCGCCGGCTAATTCTTTGAGGGTAGCTTCGTGTCCAGCCCACGGAACGGCGATGATAGAAACATCGCACTCGCGCGCAACCGTGACGTTGTCGCTTCCCGTGAGATTAGCGATGCCTTCTGCGGTAGCGATCTCATTCGCACGCGCAGCATCTCGTGAACCGATAACTACTTTATGTCCGGACATTGCGAAACGCCTTGCAAGTCCACGACCTTGTTCGCCTGTACCGCCGATAACACCAATGGATAGATTTTCAACTGACATAGTTGAAAGCGTACTGGGTTTTGAGAGTTAACGCGCGTTCTGAATTAACTCTGTCCGGATGGGAAATTTCACTCGCGGACGCGTCTCGCCACCACGTGCGATTTCTCGCTCGTTGATGAGCTTCCATCCTGCGAGATCAATTGCATGAGGAGGTGGCGTAATTCCATTCCTTGGAACACCACTGCCAGTGCCGAGATCTTCCAGCAGTCGTTCCATTACTTGAGTCGCATCACTCTTGTTGGTACCGATCACACCACTCGGTCCGCGTTTGGCCCAGCCGACGACATACATACCTGGAATATGTGCACCGGTTTCATCTTGCACACGGCCATCGAGGTTGCGCACTTTGCCGCGTTCTAATGGCAAGCCATCAATTCCCTCCGATGTATATCCCACAGCAGAAACGACCAGATCGGCTGGGAATGTTACCTCTTCACCGGTAGCAACGACATCAGTGCCTCTGATTCCGTTAACCGCAAAACGCACGGCCTCTACATGGTTTGTACCAATGATTTTGAGCGGAGCGAGGAAAAATTTAATTTCTAAAGTGCGCCTATTGCCCGTGGGGGCATCAGTAGTGAGTTTGGTGAAGGCTTCCATGTTCTGCCTTACATCTTTGGGAATCACTTCCCATGATTCCAACCGAGTATGAGCAGCATTCACATCTGCAGAACTCACAACCACGTTTGTATGTTCAAGTTCCAAGAGATCACGGAGCTCAGGTGATGTAAACGCTGCGTGCTCGGGGCCACGGCGCGCGACAATTGTGACATCTGTAATATTGCCCGCTCGAATTACTTCAAGTGCGATATCTGAAATATCCGTACTTGCTAATTCTTCGGGTTCAACTGCAAGGAGACGGCCAACATCCATGGCGACGTTTCCTGCACCAATAACGATGGCGCGCTTTCCACTGAGATTTACTTTGAAATCTGCGAAATCAGGATGTGCGTTGTACCAAGGCACAAATTCTGCCGCCGTCATGGCACCTGGCAAATCTTCTCCAGGAATTCCCAGCGTTCGTCCAAGATCTGCGCCACTTGCAAAGACAACTGCGTCGTAGGCATCTTGTAATTGCGCAACGGTGACGTCTTTACCGATTTCGACATTGGCCATCAGACGAAAGCGCGGGTCTTCGCTGATCTTTTCAAAGACTTTAGAAACGGTCCGGATCTTCGGATGATCGGGGGCTACGCCGCTTCGAACAAGACCCCAGGGCGTGGGAAGCTTTTCGATCATGTCTACTAAGACCGGTTTGTCCTCTTGATTGAGGAGCGCTTGGGCGGCGAAGTAGCCCGCGGGCCCGGCACCCACAATCACAATTCGGACAGCTGAGAGAGCGCTCACATACTTGAACCTACCCTTCAACTGAGCATTCGCGACACTTCATTATTTGTGAGTCGTTTCACCCGGTCCCCGCTCGCACTGAGGGGCTTCCCCGGGATATGGTCGAACTCCCTGGAAGGAGGGTCATTCATGGCCCCTAGTACAAATGTCCGCCTGAATGCTTGGGTTGAGGAAGTTGCCGCTCTCACCACACCAGAGAACATTCGATGGTGCGACGGTTCTGAGAACGAGTGGCAGCAACTCACTTCTGAATTGGTCGACGCGGGTACTTTCGTGCGCCTTACCAAGAAGCCAAACTCTTTCTGGTGCGCCTCTGATCCCACCGACGTTGCTCGCGTAGAAGATCGCACTTTTATTTGCTCTGTAGATAAAGCAGACGCTGGTCCTACCAATAACTGGATGGATCCAGGCGAGATGAAGATCCTCATGAAAGACCTCTACCGCGGAAGCATGCGCGGTCGCACTATGTATGTGATTCCTTTCTGCATGGGCCCGCTAGATGCGAAGTTCCCGATGTACGGAGTACAAATTACTGACAGCGCTTACGTAGTGGTCTCGATGCACATCATGGCGCGCGTAGGTTCCGGTGTACTCAAAGCAATGGGCAGTGATGCACCATTCGTTCCAGCACTTCACTCAGTCGGCGCACCGCTTGCTCCAGGAGAAGCCGATGTCGCATGGCCATGCAGTACTACTAAATACATTGTGCAATTCCCTGAAGAGCGCATGATCTGGTCCTTTGGTTCCGGATACGGCGGGAACGCACTCCTCGGAAAGAAGTGCTACTCACTTCGTATCGCATCTGTGATGGGTCGCGATGAGGGTTGGCTTGCAGAGCACATGCTTATTCTTAAGCTCACGCCACCCAATGGAAATTCGAAGTACATCGCGGCTGCATTCCCATCAGCGTGCGGCAAGACAAACCTCGCCATGCTCGAACCCACCATCCCTGGTTGGAAAGTAGAGACTCTTGGCGATGACATCGCTTGGATGCGCTTCGGAGAAGATGGTCGCCTCTACGCACTCAATCCTGAATATGGTTTCTTTGGTGTAGCACCAGGTACTGGTTGGAAGACGAATGCCAACGCAATGCGCACCATCGAACACGGTAACTCTATTTTCACAAACGTCGCACTCACCGATGATGGTGACATCTGGTGGGAAGGTATGACCGACGAACCACCAGCACACCTCACTGATTGGAAGCGCCGCGATTGGACACCAGAGAGCGGTGAAGTTTCATCACATGCAAACTCACGCTTCTGCACTCCAGCATCGCAATGCCCCATCATTGCTCCCGAGTGGGAAGACCCCAACGGCGTTCCGATTTCGGCAATCTTCTTCGGTGGTCGTCGCAAGACCACTATTCCTTTAGTAGTGGAAGCACGCGATTGGAACCATGGTGTGTTCATGGGAGCAACGCTCTCTTCTGAAACTACTGCAGCAGCGGTTGGCGAGCTCGGCGTGGTACGTCGCGATCCATTCGCCATGCTTCCCTTCATTGGCTACCACGTCGGCGATTACTTCAACCACTGGGTCAATGTGGGTAAGTCACACGATGCCTCCAAGTTGCCAAAGATTTTCTACGTGAACTGGTTCCGTCGCGGTCGCGATGGTGGCTTCCTCTGGCCTGGATTCGGCGAGAACTCACGCGTTCTTAAGTGGGCGATCGAGCGCATCGAGGGCACCGCGGCCGCAATCGAGACACCCATTGGTCATGCACCCACCATCGAATCACTCGATATTGAGGGTCTTGGCCTCACCCGTGACGAACTTGAGCAAGCGCTCAATGTCGACCACGACGAGTGGGCCGCTGAGCTTCCTTTGATCGAAGAGTGGTTTAACAAGGTGGGCGACAAGATGCCTACCGTGCTCTGGACCGAACTCGATGGGCTCAAGTCGCGCCTCAGCAAATAACTGGGTAAACAACTCAGTAAATAGCTGGGTAAATAGTTGGGCGTGCCAAGCCAGCAGGTAGTTAAATACTCAAATTTCACGCTCAAATCGCGGCCTTAGCGGGTTCATTAGGCATGGAGAGAAATCTGGCGGATAATTCTTCAAAGAGCATGGGAGATCCGATGTCGAAGTTCGCCGAACGCGTTGCTGACCTCACGCGTAGTCGCACGCCCTTTGTGATGGCGCGCGTAGTGCTCGCTGAGAAACCGACTTCAGCTAAGCCGGGCGATGAAGCGGTGATTCTCGCAGATGGCACTATCGAAGGATTCGTGGGTGGCTCCTGTGCTGAATCAACGGTGCGCTCCGAAAGCCTCACGCTCTTACAGGGCGGGAACTCGATGCTCCTTCGAATCGCACCACATCCAGAGATAGATCAGAGTGGCAAGAAGACAGTTCACAATGCGTGTCTCTCAGGAGGAACGTTGGAAATTTTCTTAGAGTCCGTCATGCCTGCTCCACTCGTAGCCGTCTTTGGAGATAGTCCCATCGGTAGCGCTCTCATCAAGCTAGGTAATGCATCGGGGTTTGCTATTCAAGAGTGGCAACAAGATATGAATCTTGCTGACGCATTCGCAATTGTTGTTGCATCACACGGGCGCGATGACGAGGCCATGATGTTAGAAGCTGCGATGCGTGCAGGTGTCGCTTATGTGGGATTGATTGCCAGCAGGAAACGTGGTGCCGGCGTGATTCAAATGTTAGATCTTAACGACGATCAAAAGGCCTCGATTTTCTCACCTGCTGGATTAGACATTGGCGCACGCACTCCCGAAGCGATTGCGATTTCAATTCTTGCAGAGATGGTGCAAGCCCGCGCACGTCAATCTACTGAAGAGAAGGCTGCGCCGGTATGCGAAAGTGCGATTGACCCTGTGTGCAACATGACCGTGCTGATGCTGCCGGAATCTATTCATGCAGATTTTGATGGAGAAATAGTCTGGTTTTGCGCATCTGGTTGCCTGAAGGCATATTCTGCGAATCCCACGGCCTTTGCGCGTTCATAATGAGCCTGGCACATATCGATAGCACCGAGGCGCTACAAGCGGCGCTCAACGCACACGGATATATCGCAGACCAAGGTTTGGCTACTGCGCTCTATATCGCGATGAAGTTGCCACAACCACTCTTACTCGAAGGTGAAGCGGGAGTTGGCAAGACCCAAGCCGCCAAAACGTTAGCCGACCTTCTCAATACTCCCCTTCTTCGCCTGCAATGCTATGAAGGTATCAACGCCTCAGAAGCTTTGTATGAATGGAATTACCCGCGCCAACTCTTGGGAATCCGCGTAGCGGAAGCCGAAAAAAAATCGCTCACTGAAGATTCACTCTTCACCCGTGAGTATTTATTGGAGCGCCCACTGCTTCGAGCTATCGAACACCAAGGCCCAGCACCGGCTGTCTTACTTATCGACGAGGTCGATCGCGCGGATGAAGAATTTGAAGCTTTTCTCCTCGAGTTACTCGCCGAAGGTTCGGTAACCATTCCAGAGCTCGGCACTATTCATGCGAAGATTCCACCCATCGTCATTCTTACCTCCAATCGCACCCGCGACCTACACGATGCATTGAAGCGTCGCTGTGTCTATCACTGGATTGATTATCCAAATGTGGAACAAGCAACTGAAATTGTGCGTTCACGTGTTCCAGGTGCGAGTGCGCAACTCACGGCACAAGTAGCTGAATCGGTTGCACGACTGCGCACACTCGATGTGCAAAAACCACCAGGCATTGCTGAGGCGATTGATTGGGTTAAGGCCGCTGCGATTCTTGGACTCACGGAGTTAACGAGTGAGAATCTTCAAAACACTTTAGGGAG
>CAIMVH010000093.1 GCA_903844855.1 uncultured Actinomycetes bacterium
CGCCTCTATGCTTTCCCCAGATCCCCCGCGCGGCGTCACCGCGCGGAACTCCCCCAGGGCCGGAAGGCAGCAAGGGTACGCACGCTCTGTCGGGTGCGCGGGGGATCCTTTACGAAAGGTGCTTATGCTCGCCCTCTACCGGAAGTACCGGCCGTCGCGCTTTGCCGACGTCATTGGGCAAGAGCACGTCACCGTCCCACTCTCCAATGCGCTGAGCAGCGGTCGCACTCATCACGCTTATCTCTTCTCCGGCCCTCGTGGTTGCGGAAAGACATCGAGCGCGCGCATTTTGGCTCGTTCTCTCAATTGCGAGCAGGGTCCCACTCCTGATCCTTGTGGCACGTGCCAGAGTTGCATGGATCTCGTTGCGAATGGTCCCGGCTCTATCGATGTTGTTGAACTCGATGCCGCAACACATGGTTTGGTTGATGATGCACGCGACCTTCGCGAGAAAGCCTTTTTCTCACCGGTCGCCGGGCGTTACAAGATTTACATTATTGATGAGGCGCACCAACTTGGACCGGGTGCTGCTAATGCACTTCTCAAAGTTGTCGAAGAGCCACCACCCCACGTGGTCTTCATCTTCGCCACCACCGAACCTGAAAAATTAATTGCCACCATTCGTTCACGTACACATCACTACCCATTCCGCTTAGTTCCACCCGGAATTCTTACAAAGCACCTTGAAAAAATCTGTGAAGAAGAAAGTGTCAAAGTAGCCAAGGGTGTAATCCCACTCGTGGTGCGTGCTGGTGGTGGATCCGTGCGTGACTCCCTCTCCGTACTTGGGCAACTTCTGGCTGGCGCCAGTCCTGATGGCGTCACTTATGAAATTGCTATTGCCCTTCTTGGTTACACCGATAGTGCAATCCTCGACCAAGTCGTCGATTCGTTTGCTGCTGGTGACGGCGCGAGTGTGTATCAGTCGATTGATCATCTAGTTGAGGCAGGCCACGAACCTCGTCGCTTCGCACAAGATTTGCTAGAGCGTCTGCGTGATCTCATTGTCTTGGAAGCCATTCCGCAATCTGCGCACTCGATCTTCCGCGAATTGTCATCCGATCAATTGGAGCGCATGCAACAGCAAGCAGCCCGCTTTGGTCGAGGTTCACTCTCACGCGCTGCAGATGTGGTGAATGAAGGTCTCACGCAAATGCGTGGCGCCACCGCCCCACGTTTACTCCTCGAATTGATCTGCGCTCGCGTTCTTCTTCCTGGCTCTGAAGAGAGCGAAAGAGGGGTATTAGCAAGGCTGGAACGCTTAGAGCGCCGCGGAGATGTGGCACTCCCATCTACCTCTGTGAAGAGCCCGGTCGCTGCGCCGGTTGCCGCACCAGTAAAGAAAGCCCCACCACGCGCAATCGACGAGGTTGAGGAAGAAGCACCAGTAGCCGCTCCTCCTGTCGAAGTGAAGAGTGCGCCGACCGCAAAGCCCACGGGTCCCATCGATTTGCTTGGTGTGCGCCGGCTCTGGCCAGAGATCATTGAGAACGTAAAAGCACGACGTCGCCTCACCTGGTCGTTGATCACTGCTGGTGCGCAAGTGGCATCTATGGATGACAAAGTTATGGCGGTGTCGCTTTCAAACTCTGGTGCACGTGATTCCTTCATGCGATCTGGTAGCGATGAAATTCTCCGTCAAGCCATCATTGATGTTGTTGGTCTCGATCGCCGCATCGAAGCGATTGTTGATCCTTCAGGATCCGAAGCATCTCCCTCATCTAAAGCACCGAAGAAGAGCACACTCGAAAAGAAGAGCGAGCGCAAAGATGAGCGCGACGACGACGCCACTCTTACTGCAACATCAGGCGCTGAATTACTCGCTCGTGAATTGGGCGCCGAGATTATTGGGCAGTTCGAGAAGGAATAGCGCGCGCTTGTCAGTGCTTCGAAGTAAGGTGTGCGTATGTATGAAGGCGTAGTTCAAGATCTCATCGACGAGCTCGGTCGTCTTCCTGGCGTGGGTCCAAAGAGCGCGCAACGCATTGCCTTCCACATCTTGCAAGCAGATCCCGTCGATGTCCGTCGCCTTGTCGATGTACTTCGCGAAGTAAAAGAGCGTGTACGTTTCTGCATCACCTGTGGCAACGTTGCGGAAGAAGAGCAATGTCGCATCTGTCGCGATCCGCGACGTGACCACACCGTTATCTGCGTTGTTGAAGAGAGTAAAGATGTGGTGGCTATTGAAAAGACTCGCGAATTCCGCGGTCGCTATCACGTACTTGGCGGGGCTATCAGTCCGATCGAGGGCATCGGCCCCGATAACTTGCGCATCAAAGAACTGATGGTGCGCTTAGCCGATAGCGACGTCACCGAAATTATTCTGGCGACCGATCCCAACCTTGAGGGGGAGGCGACCGCCACCTACCTGGCTCGCATGCTCAAGCCACTCGGCCTTCGGGTGACCCGCTTGGCCAGTGGACTGCCGGTAGGCGGGGATCTGGAGTACGCCGATGAGGTCACGCTAGGACGAGCTTTTGAGGGCCGCCGGAGCTTCGATCACTAATTCCGCTCGCTCTTGAGCGTAAATCGTCTCAAATAGTAAGATGAATGTCGTCTCATAATGTGAGATAAATTGGAAAAGTTCTTATACGTCCGCCACTCTTTTTCTCGTGGGCATGATTGTGCAGAAGTTTGGTGGCTCCTCCGTCGCAGACGCCGAGGGGATGAAGCGCGTTGCCCAACGGATTGTGGCAACCAAGCGTGCCGGTCACGATGTGGTCGTAGTGGTCTCTGCGATGGGCGACACCACCGATGAACTTATTGAACTAGCCAATCAAGTTTCACCGATGCCTTCTGGTCGCGAGCTCGACATGTTGCTCACCGCCGGTGAACGAATTTCGATGGCACTCCTTGCGATGGCTATTTCTAATCTTGGACACGAAGCGCGTTCCTTCACTGGTAGCCAGGCAGGCATCATCACCGACTCTGCTCATGGTCGCGCTCGCGTGATCGACGTATCACCTGGTCGTATCCAAGAAGCACTTGATCAAGGTGCCATCGCAATCGTCGCTGGTTTCCAAGGCGTGAGCCAAGATACGAAAGACATCACCACACTTGGTCGCGGCGGATCAGACACCACCGCAGTCGCACTCGCTGCTGCACTCGATGCAGATGTGTGTGAGATCTACACAGATGTTGATGGAGTTTTCTCCGCTGATCCGCGCATCGTTCCTGCTGCGCGTCAATTAAAGAGTGTTACGTACGAAGAAATGTTAGAGCTTGCTGCAAGCGGTGCGAAGGTTCTGCACCTGCGTTGTGTTGAATATGCCCGTCGTTTCGATTTACCCATCCTCGTGCGTTCTTCTTTTTCCAATAAAGAAGGCACTTGGGTTGTGAAGGACTATCCAGAAGGAGCCGACATGGAACAAGCAATTCTCGCTGGTGTTGCGCACGATCGCAGCGAAGCCAAGATCACCATTGTGGGTGTTCCCGATCGCCCCGGTGTGGCCGCTGCTATCTTCCGCAGCCTGGCTGATGCCGCAATCAACCTCGACATGATCGTGCAGAACGTTTCAGCAGCTGCCACTGGTCGCACTGATAATTCATTCACCCTTCCTAAGACCGAGGGCCAAACGGGCGTTGCCACTTTTAAGAAGA
>CAIMVH010000094.1 GCA_903844855.1 uncultured Actinomycetes bacterium
CATCTCTTCGTACGGATATAGCATTCCAAGCTTGGTGGGAGTTATTGCAAAAGTTGCACTTTCCGTTGCAATCCGAAAATCGCAAGCACTTGCTATTCCAGCGCCGCCACCGAAACATGGACCATCGACCAAAGCAAATGTGGGCGATTCAAACGCGCGAAGTGCACTAAACGCTCGACCGATACGAGCTTGGCTCTCAAATCCCCACTCCGAATTACCCGCATTTTCTCGATACTCATTTATATCCGCGCCCGCAGAAAAGATTCCGGCGGTAGCGGATTGGACAGCCAGGGCGCGCACTCCACTGGCTTCCTTCAAGAGTCGTGGAATCTCCGCCCACATTTCTGAGCTAAGGGCATTCTTACGCGAAGGACGATTGATGATCAGTCGAGCGATGCCATCGCTAATCACTAATTCAAGATCAGACACCCTGCTAGTGTACCCATTACTGACACTGCGCGCCCGGAGGAAAGATGCTCACCCCACGCCCATCAAAGACTGCCCTAGCCCTTTCGATCGTAGTTAACGTTGAAGAAGGCGCTGAAATTTCTCTTCTTGACGGCGACGGAAAAGCCGAGCCAGTAGATGAGATGAATCTGGTGACAAAGGGCGCCGTCCGCAATCCGGGAAATGAATCTAATTATCAGTACGGCATAAAAGAGGGGTTCAAACGCGTTGCTGATCTCTTGACCAAATACGACATTCCAGCAACGTGGACATGTGCTGCAATGGCTTTAGAACGTGCTCCACAAATTGCCGACTTCATCAAGAGTCGTGGTGACGAAGCAGCCAGCCACGGTTACCGCTGGATCCACCAATTTAAGATGACTCCTGAGGAAGAACGAGAGTTCATCGTCTCAGCGCGCGACTCGATTGAACGCTCCATCGGTATCGCTCCAGTAGGACATCTATCTCGATACCTGTTTACTGAAGTGACGCGATCAATTTTGAAATCCGAGGGCTTCCTGTACAGCATGGATGACTATTCGGGAGACTGGCCTTTCTGGGAAGAAACCGGTTCGGGACCAATTGTTGTGGTGCCTTATGCCATCGATACGAACGATATGAAGATGTGGGCGGATCCGGGCTACACACCCACCGACTGGCTCAAATACAACATCGATACTTTTGACCGACTTTACGAAGAACGTCTAGCACAACCTCGCATGATGTCGGTCGGCCTACATTTACGCATCGTGGGACGCCCAGGAAGAATTGGCGCGTTCGAGGAATTTGTCAAACACGTGAAGCGCCATGAAGATGTGTGGATCACCTATCGGAAAGAAATCGCGCAAGAATTCTCACATTCTTAAAGCATTCCTACCAGGGCAATTCAGCGCCATTCATTGCAATACATTGACCGCTGATGTATTCCGCATCATCTGTGCAAAGCCACGAGACCGAAGCCGCTACATCTGCAGGCGTTCCAAATCGTCCCCAGGGAACAGTCTCCAAAAAAGTACCTAGGGTTTGGTCCCTGGTCTGACCCATTTTGGTGCTCATACCATCAGCAATATCATCCCAAAGTGGAGTCATGATGTGTCCCGGGGTATAGCAGTTGACTCGAATCTTGTGAGGCGCAAGCTCTAATGAGAGCGATTGACTCATCATGATGATCGCGGCTTTAGAAGCGCAGTACTGCGACAAATTAGCAACTCCATGTCGTCCCCCGCCTGATGAAGCATTTATCAGAACTCCACCGTTGCCTTGGAGAATCATTTGCTTAGCCGCTAGCTTCGAACCGAGGGCAATACCGATCACGTTAATGTCGAGAATTCGCATCCAGCTATCCCGATCCGTCTCCACGATTGGCGCGATCGTAATGATGCCAGCGTTATTAACCATAATATCTAGCGCCCCAGCATGCTTCACCACCATGTCGATAGCGACTTGAATCTCAGATTCGTTGCGGACATCGCCAACCACCACATGCGCCTTGGGGCCTAAAGAATCTGCAAGCGAAGTAACTGCAGCTTCGTTGATATCCAGCAGGACAACGTGAGCGCCCTCGTTAATAAAGCGCTCTGCAATTCCGCGCCCAATACCGTTTCCAGCACCCGTAACTACGACGCCTTTATTTGAATGGTCGTTCATCGCTCCCCTAGCGCTCTGGTGAAACCTCCATCAGATCCTAAGCCACCGCATTGCCTATCGCACTCTCACCAAAGGTATAATTCTGAGATGAAGTCAACGTGCCAATACCTGGTAATCGGGGCTGGGGCCGCAGGAAGTGCGGTCGCTTGGCGTTTGGCAGAACAGGGCGCCGAAGTTACCGTTCTCGAGCAGGGTGGGTGGGTCGCACCCGAATCTTCTCCATCACTGACTCTTGGCTGGGAGCGCGCTCGCCACCGAACCCACCACCCAAACCCGAATATCCGTAGGAATTCATGGGACTATCCAATAGATGATTCAGATAGCGACATTAGCCCCATGCTCTACAACGCGGTCGGCGGTTCAACCATTCACTGGGGCGCACATTTTCCTCGACTGAAACCAGAAGATTTTCGAGTTAAATCCCTCGACGGCGTTGGAGAGGATTGGCCACTCTCCTATTTTGATTTAGAACCTTACTTTGAAATCAATGATCAAATGATGGGCGTTGCTGGACAGGACGGCGACCCCGCATACCCTCCCAAGCCTCACCGGACTATGCCCGCCCTCCCCATGGGAGCCGGAGCTGAAAAGATTGCCGCTGCATACGATCGCCTGAATTACCACTGGTGGCCAGTTGATGCAGCTATCTTGACCGCCGACCGCGGTGCGCGCCTTGCGTGCAATAACTGCGGGCCCTGTGACCTTGGATGTCCGCGCAAGTCTCGAGCTAGTACAGATGTGACCTACTGGTCTGACTTGCACTCAAGCAGAATTCGTCTCATTACCGAAGCACGCGTTTCAAAAATCAAATCAGAGCCTGGCCGAGTTACCGGCGTAACCTATATAGATGCGCAGGGCATTACACACGAAATAGCGGCGGATAATGTGGTACTCGCTGGCAACGGAGTCGGAACGGCTCGACTCCTACTTTTGAGCTCTGAAGAGTGGTGCCCCAGTGGTTTGGCAAACAGCAGCGATCAAGTGGGTAGAAATTTGATGTTTCATCCCACCGCACTAGTAACCGGAATATTCTCAGAGGCGCTCGATGGGTTTAAAGGTCCATTCGCCTGCAGTATTTATAGTCAAGAGTTTTACAAAACCGATCCATCACGAGGATTCGTTCGTGGATTCCAAGGTCAAACAATTAGAAGCGATGGCCCACTGGGCTCAGCGTTAGGAACCTACACCTCGCCCGTGAAGTGGGGATCTCAGCACCACGAAGATTTCTACAGCCAATTTGGTCACACTGCCAGCATCACTGTTACCAGCGAAGATCTTCCGGAAGCCCATAACCGAGTGACTTTATCGCCAACCCTTAAAGATCAATTTGGGACCCCCGCTCCCAAGATTACCTATCGGGTAAGTAAAAACTCGCGGAAGATTTTGGATTTTGGTATCGAGATAAATAAAGCGGTTCTCCAGGAGGCAGGCGCAACAGATATTCGCGTCGTCGACTTAGTGACCAGCGCCGGATTCCATCTATTAGGAACCACCCGAATGGGGTCCCATCCTCAAACCTCCGTTGTCGATCAATTCGGCAAAGCCCATGATTGTGAGAATCTCTTTATCGTTGACGGTGGTGTCTTCGTCACGGTAGGTGCCCTCAACCCTACGTCGACCATTCAGGCAATCGCATTGAGAGCTGCCGATGCAATGCTGGGAGTACCCTTGTTGAAAGTAGCCGAAAATGAATAATTCCATGCTTGGAATGCCTGAACACTTATGGAAATCAATTCTAGATACTCTCATTCCTGCAACCTCCAATAACCACGAGGCATCTAAAATAATTGTGATCGAAGAATTAGTAACTGATATGAGCTACATCAGCGATATGAAGCGTTTGAAGCTTTTTCTCGAAGAACTTCCAGAGAACTTTTCAATAATTGATCAATCTGCTCGTGAAACCATACTTGAAAATCTCGGGAAATCGTCTCCAGAGACTCTGGACGCTCTTATAAACGCCACCTATACGATTTACTACTCTCATCCCTCCGTTCTCAGCACCATTTCAGAAAATACTGGATATGGCACCACTGCGCCGCAACCGAATGGTTATGTTTTGAAGCCATTTGATGAAAGACTGTTGAAGAAGAATAAAGAGCGACCAGCCATGTGGAGAGACCCAGCATAGAAGGGCCCAAGCCTTGACGGCTAAATTGGATCGTAGGGGTCTCATCTATGGCGTTTCCGCCTGTTTGACATGGGGGTTTTTTCCACTTTTTTGGCCCCTGTTAAAACCCGCTTTTGCCCTAGAAATCTTGGCCCACAGAGTCGTGTGGTCCCTCTTGGTTTGTCTCATACTTATCGTCGGTCAGCGTAAGATGAAAGTGCTTTTACGCCTTGTGGCAAATAAACGACGTATCTGGTGGCTGGTTGGCTCCTCTCTTGCCCTCTCCGCAAATTGGCTTATTTTTATTTGGGCAGTAAACAACAACTACTTCACCGAATCCGCTCTTGGCTATTACATCAATCCATTAGTAATGATCCTTTTAGGAATCGTGGTTTACAAGGAGAAGCTTTCCCGAACCCAATGGCTTGCCAGCATCTCTGGAGCCGCCGGCGTAGTTATTCTCTCCTTCGCTTATGGGCGTCCCCCATGGATTGCTCTCGTGATTGCATCGACATGGGGAATATATGCTGTAATAAAAAAGCACTTTAACGGTAATGCTTTGGAATCTTTGGCCGCCGAAACTCTGGTACTTCTGATCCCGGCGCTTGCATTACTGATCTATTTAGGAGTCAATGGCGAAGGCCATTTTGGATTCGACCTGCGCTCATCAATCTTGCTTGCGGTGGCTGGAATTATCACTACTTTGCCATTGCTCATGTTTAATGGGGCCGCAACACGACTTCCACTTTCAATCATTGGGCTGTTGCAATACATACATCCAAGCGTGCAATTTCTTATAGCCGTTTTCGTACTCCACGAAGAGATGTCTCAAGCAAGCTGGATCAGCTTCGTATTTATCTGGCTTTCCCTATTTCTTCTAGCTGCCGACATGATGAAATCTTCACGCAGATCGCTCGATAATCGCGTCGCAAAGGCTCTCTAAAGCATCCTTTGCTGCACATTCTGGCAAAGTTTCAAGACTAGCTTTGGCTCCATTTGAGTACTCGTGTAATTGCGCACGAGAAATTTCGAGTGCAGGATGAGCCTGTAGTGCTACAAGAACTTCAGCTACCACTTTTTCATCCTCAATTGGCTGAGAAAGTATCCCTTTAAGCGCGGCGTCTGCGGGATTCGATGATGCCATCACATGCAAGGTTACTAATGTAGGAACGCCTTCGCGTAGATCAGTTCCAGGAGTCTTTCCCGACTCTCCAGATTCACTCGCAATGTCGATGACATCGTCCGCTAATTGAAAAGCTACGCCAATGAGTTCACCGAACCTTGTGAGCGTTTCTACGACTTCCGAAGAAGCCCCACCAATCATGGCGCCAAAGCGCGCGCTCGTGGCAATAAGTGAACCAGTCTTGTCGGCTACTACTTTGAGATAATGGGTGAGTTGATCTCCCTCTCCACCGACGCTCTCCATGATCTGACCAGTCACTAACCGCTCAAACGTGCGAGCTTGGAGACGGACAGCTTCAGGCCCAAGGTCTGCCAAGAGGTCAGAAGCCTTTGCAAAAAGGAAGTCCCCAGTCAAAATCGCAATGGTGTTATCCCACTTGGCATTGGCACTGGGAACTCCGCGGCGTAGCGGAGCTTCATCCATCACATCATCGTGATAGAGCGTAGCCAGGTGAGTAAGTTCTACTACTACAGCGGCCTTGATTACGTCCTCAGATATCCCTTTTCCAAATTGCGAAGAGAGCAAAGTGATGAGCGGGCGAAGTCGCTTGCCGCCAGCAAGTGCAAGGTGGCGCGAGGCTTCCGTAATAAAGGGGTACTCGCCTTCAACATGAGAGACCAGAAACTCTTCGACCTCAGCCAAGCCAGCGATTAAAGCACCCTCGAGTTCAGGTGCTAGGTGGGGAATACCTAACGTGCTCAATTAGAAAACGAATCTTGAAGCCGCGTCGATGACGTGCAAGAGGGCGTTAGGAAGAATTCCGAGCACGAGCGTGACGGTAGCGCAGAGCGCAATCGCTGCGGTTGTCATCAACGGAACCGCCGCGACAGTCGGACCATTTTCATCTGGATCCTGGAAGAACATGAGCACGATGAGTCGAATGTAGAAGAAGGCAGCGATGGCACTCGTGAGAACACCGAAGATCACCAATATGGTCGAGCCACTCTCATAGGCAGCCGAGAAGACTGCGAATTTCGCCACAAAACCACTCGTAAGAGGAATACCCGCCAACCCGAGCAGGAAGAGGCTGAGGAGCATGGCAATCCACGGGGAACGCTTTCCAAGCCCCGCGTAACCTGAAATGTGGGTGGCTTCACCAGAGGCGTTGCGCACCAAGGTAACGATTGCGAAGGCACCAATGGTGGTGAAGCCGTAGGTAACCAAATAGAAGAGCGTGCCAGAAAGACCGGCCTTATTTGTAGCCACGATTCCCGTAAGGATGAAGCCGGAGTGGGCCACCGAAGAGTAGGCCAACATTCGCTTGATATCGGTTTGCGTCAGAGCCCAGAGCACACCTAACACCATGGTGGCGATCGCAATGACCGTGAGCATCGGGCGCCAATCCCAACGCGCCCCACTCAGGCCCACGTAAAAGAGTCGAGCGAAGGCGCCAAATGCTGCGATCTTGGTGCAGGCAGCCATGAAAGCAGTAACTGGTGTCGGCGCACCTTGATACACGTCTGGCGTCCATGAATGGAATGGCACCGCACTCACCTTAAAGAGCAGTCCGACTGAAACCAGCGCAATACCGATGAGCAATAAGACGTCGTTGCCTGCATTTGTTTGGATTGCCTGACGAATTTGACGGAAGCCAACGCTTCCAGAGTATCCATAGAGGAAAGCAGCGCCATAAAGGAAGAATGCGGAAGAGAAAGCACCCAGCAAGAAGTACTTCAGTGCAGCTTCTTGTGAGAGCAACCGACGGCGGCGAGCTAAGCCCGACATCAAGTAGAGCGGAAGCGAAAGGACTTCGAGTGCAACGAACATGGTGACTAGATCGTTTGCGGCCGGAAAGAGCATCATGCCAGCGATGGCGAAGAGAGTAAGCGGGAAAACTTCGGTCTGTGTGAGCTTAGCCAAGGTAGCCGTCCGCTCAGCTTCTGACCCAGGGATTGCCGCAGCCTGCGCAACGAATGCATCGCCTGACGAATCCAGTTTGCGTTCCGCGATCAGCAGCAAGCCAGCGATACCTAGAATTACGATGGCGCCTTGAAGCACCAGAGCCGGTCCGTCAATGGCTACTGAACTCTCGGCAGTGATCGCAGTAGTCGCACGAATCTTGAGAATCCAGACAAATGCTGCCACAAGCCCGGCAATCGAAAGTGGAACTTGAATCTGATAGCGACGCTCACGAGCGAAGAAAGCTTCGACAATTACGCCAAGAAGTGCGGTTCCCAAAACTATAAGAATTGGCAGGACTTGGCTGTAATTAATTACCGGCGCGACGAAATTCATTCTCTTACTCCCCCGCTGTCGGTGTGGGATCAGTGGCATTAACTTGCATCAAGGTGTGTGACACCGTCGGGTTAATGACGTTAAGCAAGACACTTGGCACAAACCCCAGAAAAATGATGATGGCAATGACTGGTGCAATTGCCACCCTCTCACGAGTAGTGAGATCTGGCAGCGACTCATTACCGGGGGCAATGGGTCCGTGTAGCGAGCGTTGCACCACAATCAAGATATAGAGCGCAGCTAAGACGATCGCGACAGTCGAAATAATGGCGGCCACTGGGTAGGTTTGATACGCACCTACGAGCACCAACACTTCGCTAATAAAGCTAGCGAGGCCCGGAAGCGCCAAACTCGACATTCCTGCAATGAAGAACATCCACGCCATCACTGGAGTGACGCGCTGCAAGCCACCGAAATCAGAAATCTTTGAAGAGTTCCGCCGAGAGATCATCCAGCCGGCAACCATGAAGAGAGCGGCAGTAGAGAATCCGTGGTTGAACATGTAAAGCGTCGCGCCGGCACCCGCGGTACTCGTCATGGCAAAAATACCGAGAACGATGAAGCCAAAGTGTGAGATGGAAGTGAAAGCGATAAGGCGTTTGAGATCCTTCTGCCCAATAGCCAGAATCGCACCGTAGATGATGCTGATGACCGCAAGTACGACAATGGTTGGTGCAAAATAATGTGATGCCTCTGGAAAGAGAGGAAGGCAGTAGCGAATCATGCCGTAGGTGCCCACTTTATCGAGCACACCAATGAGTAGAATCGCAGTTCCCGGAGTAGCCGCTGACGCAGCATCTGGCAACCAAGTATGTAGCGGCCACATTGGCGCCTTGATCGCAAAGGCAATAAAGAAGCCGAGAAAGAGCCAGCGCTGCAGATTTTGATCAATGTTTAGCGCACCCAACTCAGTGACATCGAATGTAGGTGCACCAAATTGACTCTTCGTAAGCACGTATAGTCCGATTACCGCGGCGAGCATGAGTAATCCACCGAGCAAGCTATAAAGCAAGAATTTCACCGCCGCATATGAGCGATTTGGCCCACCGAAAGAACCGATCAGGAAGTAAACCGGAATCAACATCGCTTCGAAAAATACATAGAAGAGGAAGACATCGGTGGCCGCAAAGACGCCGACCATGAAGGTTTCCAAGATCAATAGCAGAGCAAAGAAGGCTTTCTGGCTAAAGCGTCCGCCTTGTCCTTCATTCCAAGAAGCGAGAATGACGATAGGGGCCAAGATAAGCGCCATCAAGATGAGCACTAGACCAGTGCCATCGATACCTAAGCCATATTTCACGCCAAAAGAGGTAATCCACTCGTGACTCTCCACGAACTGAAAAGTTCCGAGTGTGCGATCAAATTGAAGTGCCATCACAATGCCCAGGAGCGCGGTGAGCACACTTGTGCCGAGTGCGATCTGCTTGGCAAGCAAGGTACGACCGGCTGGCAACGCAGCAATGACTGCCGAACCGATCAGCGGCAGTAGAAGTAGTGAGGAGAGGTACATGTTCAGATCCTCGCTGCCAACATGGCCGCCAAGACAAGCGCGGCACCGACCAGAATGAATAATGCGTAGGTACGTACATAACCAGTTTGCGCTCTGCGTATTCGCACCGAGAGCCCTCCGAAGAGCGCTCCGGTACCGTTCACCGCCCCATCAACGACCTTACGATCAAAGAATGAGAGTGCGCGAGTGAGGTATTGGCCAGGGCGCATGAAGAGTGCTTCGTTAAACGCATCTTGGAGCAGATCACGCCGAGCCAAACGAGTCCAGATGGAAACATTCGTGGGTGCCATCGCTTCCACCGGCACCCGTACGTACTTCACGTAGGCAAGCGCCACACCGAGAGCGACGGAGACTAAGGCCATCATGCTGACAAAGATGGGACTGAGCGCATGTTCACCTTCAACAAATCCACGAGCCACCACAGGCTCGAGCCAATGTTGCAAGGAGGAACCAAAAGCAAAGAGTGCTCCAGCCGCGATCGATCCCACCGAGAGAATGATGATTGGTACGGTCATGAGTTTCGGCGATTCATGTGGATGTGCATCATCGGCCCAACGCTTTCGACCGAAGAAGGTCATCACCATGACGCGTGTCATGTAGAAAGCCGTAATGGCGGCGCCTAGCAGCGCTGCGAAACCGAGAATCCAGCCACGGGCACCACCAGCGTTGAAAGCCGCCTCAATGATTTTGTCCTTCGAGAAAAATCCGGAGAAGGGTGGCACACCGATAATTGCCAAGTAACCAAGACCAAAGGTGAGGTAAGTGATCGGCATCGCCACACGCAGGCGACCAAACTTGCGCATGTCTACTTCATCGTTCATACCATGCATAACCGAACCTGCCCCAAGGAACATACTTGCTTTAAAGAAACCGTGAGTAAGCAAGTGCATGATTGCAAAGGCGTAACCGGCAGGTCCAAGGCCTGCAGCGAGAATCATGTAGCCAATCTGCGACATGGTTGAAGCCGCCAAAGCCTTCTTAATGTCATCTTTTGCAGTACCAATAAGTGCACCAAAGAGCAGAGTGACGACACCTACAATGACCACCATAAGTTGCGCAGTTGGCGCTGAATCGAAGACAAAGTTTGAACGCGTGATGAGATAAACGCCTGCGGTAACCATTGTTGCTGCGTGAATCAGAGCCGAGACAGGCGTGGGGCCAGCCATGGCGTCACCGAGCCATGATTGCAATGGGAATTGGGCAGACTTACCAGCAGCCGCCAGCAAGAGAGCAAGACCCATCCACGTCATCACTTGCTTGTGTTCCGGACCAGCATGGTTTGCCACACCTTGGAAAGAGACCGTGCCAAAAGCCGTGAAGGCAATCATGATTGCAAAAGTGAGCCCCATATCGCCGATGCGATTAACTATGAAAGCTTTCTTTGCAGCTGTCGCATAGGCCGGCTTCTGATTCCAGAATCCGATGAGGAGATAAGAAGCAAGGCCCACTCCTTCCCAACCCACATAGAGGTTAAGAAATGAATCTCCCAGGACCAGCAAGAGCATCGCAGCGATGAAGAGATTGAGGTAGGAGAAGAATCGACGGCGATCATGGTCGTGCTCCATGTAGGCGATGGAGTACACATGAATCAACGTGCCAACACCGGTAATAAGGAGCACAAAGCAAATCGAAAGTTGATCTAGGAGTAATCCAGCGTCCACTTTGAAAGAGCCAGCGTTGATCCACGTGAAGAGATGTTGTGAGACGCCGCGTGACTCGCCATCTCGACTCAGCATCTTGAAGAGTTCCACCACACCAACTACAAACGATGCTCCGGAGAGCCCAGTAGCCAGCAGATGGCCCCATTTATCAGAACGTCGCCCAGCCAAAAGGAGGATCGTTGCGCCAAGTGCGGGGAGTGCAATCAACCAGACCAGCATCGAACTGGTTCCGCTGGCGAGTACATGTGTAGCTTCCACGATATTCCTCCTTTCTAGTACTTCAACAAGTTGGCGTCATCGACCGAAGCCGAGCGACGAGAGCGGAAGATTGTCACGATGATTGCGAGCCCAACTACTACTTCGCAAGCGGCTACCACCATGGTAAAGAATGCGACAACCTGGCCATCGAGATTTCCAAGCAATCTAGCGAAAGTAACGAAAGCTAAGTTCGCTGCGTTAAGCATCAATTCGACACACATGAAAACTACGATCGCGTTGCGACGAAGGACCACGCCAATGGCTCCGATTGAAAAGAGCAACGCCGAGAGTACAAGGTAATTATTTGGATTCATCTTCGCCCTCCTCGATCGTGCGCATCTCAAAGGCCTTGGTGTCTAAGACGTCTCCTCGAGCCTTCAAAACGGGCGAGACAGACGAAGGATCGGGAGTGCCATCTGGAAGTAATGCAGGTACATCGACCGCGTTATGCAAGGCATATACGCCCGGGCTAGGTAGCGGAGCACCAGGCAACTTCGAACCGGGTCGAAACCGGAGGATGGAGAGTTCGCGCTGTGTTGGTCGCTCGCTTGTGCGCTCACGATGACCCAGGACCATTGCCCCCAGAGCGGCGGTGATAAGAAGTGCGGAGACCACTTCAAAGGACCAGACATAACGGGTGAAGAGCAACTGCGCCAAACCTTCGACGTTGCCGTCAGTATTTGCAGCTGCTAGTCCAGCAAAGCCCGTGTAGGAACGGCCGATGGCGACGATAAGAAGGACCGCAAATCCGAGAGCGCCAATCATTGCCATGACGCGCTGACCCTTGATGGTTTCAATCAGCGAATCTGAACTATCTACACCTACCAACATCAGAATAAAGAGGAAGAGCATCATGACCGCACCGGTGTAGACCACGATCTGCACGATTCCGAGGAATGGCGCATCTTCTGCGATGTAAAAGATCGCCAAAGTAATCATGACCCAGGCGAGAAGCAGCGCTGAATGCACTGCCTTCTTCACAAAAATCATGCTTACTGCCGAAATGACAGCAAGCGGTGCGAGGATCCAGAAGAGCACCGCCTCAGGGGTGCCGGTGAGCCCAGGAGTGAAAGGATTGGCCGCCAGAATTAAATTCATACCTGCTCACCTTGGCTTGGATGAGAGGTGGTGACTTCACCACGGTAGTAATCGCCATCGTCAGTTCCGGGGAACATGGCATGCGGTGGCGCGACCATCCCTGGCATGAGTGGGGCAAGTAGATCTTGCTTCTCGTAAATAAGCTTTTCGCGACCATCATCTGCTAGTTCATATTCGTTGGTCATAGTCAGCGCACGTGTGGGGCACGCCTCGATACAAAGCCCACAAAAAATGCACCGTAAGTAGTTGATTTGGTAAACACGACCAAAACGCTCCCCCGGAGAGAAGCGACCATCTTCAGTATTAGAAGCGCCTTCTACGTAGATCGCATCTGCCGGACATGCCCAAGCGCAGAGTTCGCAACCGATGCAACGTTCAAGACCATCTGGGTAGCGGTTGAGTTGATGACGACCGTGAAAACGTGGAGCAGTAGGCACCTTCTCTTCTGGATATTGCTCGGTGTTCACTTTTTTGAACATGGTCGCGAAGGTGACTCCGAAGCCTTGAGATTGCTTTCCAAGGCTCGCTGGCCCGGTGTTCGCCACCGGAATACTCTCCTGCGCTGCTCTTTCGAGAGCGCCATCCTTCGAAGGAACCAATTCGTTACTCACTCGCGGACTCCTTAGAAGCAACTGCGCTGGGCACCACAAATGTGGAAACGCTCATTGGGATTTGGGGTACAGCAAAATCGGGAGCCTCATAAACAAACGCGGCAACTTCTCCAGCTTTGCGCTTCTTCGTTCTGTCATAAATGGAAGTGCCTCCGAGACCCAAGAGAATTGCGCCCACGACGAAAGCCAATACGTAGGCCCGTGAGGTTCCTTGAAGAGAAAATACGCGAAGCGTAGAAACAACCATGATCCATACGAGAGATGCTGGGATGAGTACTTTCCAACCAAATTTCATGAATTGGTCATAGCGGAGGCGTGGAAGTGTGCCACGAAGCCAAATGAAGAAGAAGAGGAAAGCTAGCACCTTGGCAAGGAACCAGAAGAAGGTGAAGTACCCTCCGAGCCAAGATTCAGTAAATGTGAGACCCGGAAGTGCGTGGTAACCACCTAGGAAGAGTGTGGTTGCCAGCGCCGAAACAGTGATGATGTTTACGTATTCAGCTAAGAAAAAGAGCGCAAACTTTAGCGAGGAGTACTCCGTGTGGAATCCACCCACAAGTTCACCCTCTGCTTCTGCCAAGTCGAAAGGTGCGCGGTTTGTTTCGCCCACCATTGAAATCACGTAGATGATGAAAGACGGGAAGAGCACGATCGCGTACCAGATTTTATCTTGCGCCTCGATAATGTCTGAGGTGGACATTGAGCCCGCGTAGAGGAAGACCGCTACGAGCGAAAGACCCATTGCAACTTCATAAGAAATTACTTGGGCGCTCGAGCGCAATCCACCGAGGAGTGGATAAGTAGAACCCGACGACCAGCCGGCGAGCACAATTCCATATACGCCAATGGATCCGATGGCAAGAATATAAAGCACGCCAACGGGAAGATCTGTGAGTTGCATCGTGGTCTCATGCCCGAAGAGCGTGACTTTGCCTGTCATAGGGATAACAGCAAAGGCCATGAAACAGGTGGTTGCAGCGATGATGGGTGCAAGGACAAAGACCACAGCATCGGCGGCTTTAGGAATAATATCTTCCTTGAGCGCAAGCTTTACACCGTCAGCCAGACCCTGCACCAAGCCAAATGGACCGGTGCGGTTGGGCCCAAGACGCATTTGCATACGAGCCACAAGGCGTCGTTCGCCCCAGATTGACATAAGTGTCATCAGCACAGCAAAGACGAAAACAATGAGCGCCTTTACCAATGTGAGCCAACCCGGATCATTTCCGAGAAGTTGTTGAACTTCGCTCACGATGCCGCTCCAATCGTGACGCGCCCACTCTTGCCGAGTGTACGAATTTGGGAATCGATTGAATTTTCCGGAACCCACACGAGATCATCTTGCATTTCGGTAATCTCAACCGGCAACGTAATCACGCCTGCTTCGCCACTGATCTTGATGGCAGAAGAGATTCCATGTTTTTGGGCAGTTCCAGCAGAGACACGCGCTACGGCTTTTCGCGCAGTGCCAGCAAGATGAGGCTCATCCTCCTGCAGTGATCCAAGATCGAGCAACATACGCCAAGAGATCAGTTGGGCATTGCCGCCCTGATCAACACTTTCTGGGCCGGCGGTGGGGGCGCTCACACGTGCACCGTCCCATGATCCAAGCGCGTGAAGTTCTTTACCTGCCGACGCAGTATCGCCAAAGCCAAGAGGGCGCTTCATTTCTTTGGCCAACATAGAAAGCACGCGCGCATCAGAGAACTTGGAAACATCGTCAAGAACCCGATCAAAAGAGCGTGCTCTTCCTTCCCAGTTAACAAAGGTTCCTGACTTCTCAACCACAGACGCAACAGGGAAGACCACGTCGGCGTATTCGGTGACTGAACTTTCACGAATTTCGAAGCTCACTACAAAAGCCTTCTGAAGAGCTGTGCGAGCATCCACTGGTAGATCATCGATATCGACTCCGGCGACCACAAGGGAGATGAGCGTTCCCTCTGCTGCCGCCATAATCATTTCGTCGCTAGTGCGACCGATTTCAGCGGGAAGTGAAGAGGCATCCCACGCGCTAGCGAGATCTATCCGCGCGCTCGGATCTGAAACTGGACGACCGCCCGGGAGCAAGTTACCAAGTGCGCCGGCTTCGAGAGCTCCCCGCTCGCCCACCCGACGTGGAACCCAACCTACTTTTGCCCCACTCTTCTTGGAGGCTTCGAGTACTGCGGAGTAGAGCCCTGGAGTACGGGCAGCGCGCTCGCCCACCAAAATTACCGCGTGAGCATCAAGTTGCACACCGGAAAGTGCGGCAACTTCATCGCCCTTAATGACGGTGGCGTTCAACTTCTTACTTCCCGCCGAGCGGAATGGCGCAATTGTTGAAACAGTCAAATTGTGTGAGAGCACATTACGTCGCAGTCGAAGGAAGACGATCGGGGATTCTTCCTCTGGCTCGAATGCCACAAGCACAACATGCCCTGCAGCATCGATGTCAGCATATGAAGTAGAGGTTCCAGCAATCTGTCCTAAGAATGCGCGCTCTTCTTCACTTGCGCTGCGCGCCCGGAAGTCGATGTCATTAGTTCCTAGTACCGTCCGCGCGAATTTTTGATAAGCGTATGCGTCCTCAACTGTGAGACGACCGCCAGTGAGTACCGCAGCGCGCTTACCTTCCAACATCGCTGCCGCAGTAGCCAATGCGTCTGGCCATGAAGTGGGGACAAGCCGTCCATCTATTCGTACAAGTGGCGTAGTAAGGCGATTCTTAGAAGTGGCGTACTGGAATGCCCAGCGACCCTTATCGCAATTCCACTCTTCATTCACCTCTGCATCGTCTCCGGCAAGGCGGCGAAGAACTACGCCACGTCGCACGTCCGTTCGTAGCGCACATCCTGATGCACAATGCTCGCAAACAGATGGTGTGGAAACTAAATCGAATGGACGAGAACGGAATCGGTAAGCGGCGCCAGTGAGCGCTCCTACTGGGCAGATCTGAATTGTATTGCCAGAGAAGTACGACTCGAAGGGTTCCTTCTCGTAAATGCCAACTTGCTGAAGCGCTCCGCGTTCATTCAATGTAATGAATGGATCTCCAGAAATTTGATCCGAGAAACGAGTACAGCGAGCACAGAGTACGCAACGCTCCCGGTCAAGAAGAACTTGCGAAGAAATATTTATTGGCTTGGGGAATGTGCGCTTTACCCCAGTGAAACGAGATTCTCCACGTCCGGTAGACATCGCCTGATTTTGAAGTGGGCACTCTCCACCTTTGTCACAGACAGGGCAATCGAGTGGGTGATTGATAAGGAGTAGCTCCATCACACCTTGCTGCGCCTTGGCGGCGACAGGGGAAGTCAACTGCGTCTTTACAACCATGCCGTTCTCAACTGGCATCGTGCAAGATGCTTGAGGTTTTGGAAATGCACGGCCATTGATCTCTACATCCACCAGACATTGCCGGCAGGCACCGACTGGATCAAGGAGCGGGTGATCACAAAAACGCGGAACTTGAATACCCAACATTTCAGCAGCGCGAATAATCAGTGTGCCTTTGGGAACAACTACTTCGAAACCATCGATCGTTACCGTGATCATTTCGACACTTGTGGCTACTTCATTGTTGGTAAGAGTCATTACGCACGCGCTCCTACGAAAAGTGTTGACGCGACTGGATCAAATGGGCACTTTCCAGCTGAAAGATGTGCGAGATATTCTTCGCGGAAATATTGAATTGAAGAGGTTATCGGACTCGTCGCTCCATCTCCGAGTGCGCAGAAAGATCGTCCCAAAATGTTGTCGCAGAGATCGAGTAACTTCTCGAGATCTTCTGCTTTACCTACCCCATTTTCAAGATCTTTAAGAATCTGTACCAGCCACCAAGTGCCCTCTCGGCACGGGGTGCACTTGCCGCAGGATTCGTGCTTATAGAACTCGGTCCAGCGGAGTACCGCGCGCACCACACAGGTGGTTTCATCAAAAATCTGAAGAGCCTTAGTGCCAAGCATCGACCCTGCGGCACCAACACCTTCGTAATCAAGCGGTATATCAAGATGTTCCGCAGTAAAAATGGGAGTAGAGGAACCACCCGGTGTCCAGAACTTGATGCTATGACCGGCTCGAACTCCGCCGCTCATATCAAGTAACTCACGAAGAGTGATTCCTAGTGGCGCCTCATATTGGCCAGGGCGAGTGACGTGACCAGAGAGCGAATAGAGCGTGAAGCCCTTGCTCTTTTCGGTACCTATCGCTTGGAACCATTCAACGCCATGGGCGAAGATCGCAGGCACGCTAGCGATGGATTCGACGTTGTTCACCACAGTAGGGCATGCATAGAGACCAGCAATTGCCGGAAATGGTGGACGCAAGCGAGGTTGACCGCGGAAGCCCTCGAGAGAATCTAGGAGCGCTGTCTCTTCGCCACAGATGTAGGCACCAGCTCCTACATGGACGATCAAATCTAGGTCAAAACCTTGACCATTGATGTTCTTACCCAAATAACCAGCCGCATATGCATCGTCAACTGCTTGTTGCATACGGCGAATCACGTGCGTTATTTCTCCGCGAATATATACAAAAGCATGGTTAGCTCGAATCGCGTAAGAGGCGATGATCATGCCTTCGACGAGTGAATGTGGATTGGCCAAGAGCAGTGGCGTATCTTTACAAGTACCTGGCTCAGACTCATCTGCGTTAACCACGAGATAGTGCGGCTTGCCGTCTCCCTGTGGAATAAATGACCACTTCATGCCGGTAGGGAAACCCGCACCACCACGTCCCCTGAGTCCCGAATCCTTAACAGCAGTAATGACGGCATCTGGCTCCATAGCAAGAGCCTTCTTGAGTCCTTCGTATCCGCCATTGCGTTGATAACCTGCAATTGTGAACGAATCAGCTTCGTCCCAATGCTTTGAAAGAACCGGCATAAGTGCAGTCATTACGCTTCACCTCGCTCGTGAGCAATTTCAAGTCCCGCAAGCGTTGCTGGACCAGCCTGCACGCCTTCATGCGCGCGTCCATCAGAGATACCGGCAAGCACCGCCGAATTTTCTTTCCAGGTAGGCAGAGTGTTTGGGCCTCGAGTCGGAGCTGGTGGATTACCGCTGCGTAATTGATCAACTAACTCCTTGGCGCTCTCGACAGTCTGATTATCGAAAAACTCCCAATTGACCATGATCACGGGCGCGTAATCACAAGCTGCATTGCACTCGATATGTTCGAGCGAAACCTTTCCATCTGACGTGCGCTCGTCATTTCCGATTCCAAGGTGATCTTTAAGTCCAGCGAAGATGGCGTCACCACCCATGACTGCGCAAAGAGTATTTGTGCACACGCCCACGTGGTAATCCCCCACCGGGCGCCGTTTGTATTGCGAGTAGAAAGTGGCAACTGCAGCAACTTCAGCAGTAGCCAGGTCTAATTTCTTAGCGACGAGCTCCACGCCTTCGGGAGTGACAAAACCTTCGCTCGCTTGTACGAGGTGCAGAAGCGGCATGATAGCCGAGCGACTCTTGGGATACCGAGCGATGATTGAATCCATATGCGCAAGCAGTGCTTCGTCTTTCATTACCTGTCCACCCCGCCCATTACTGGATCAATTGAAGCAACGGCGGCGATGACGTCAGCGATCTGACTGCCTTCGCACATTGCTGCAGTGGCTTGGAGATTATTAAAAGAAGGATCGCGGAAGTGCACGCGATACGGTTTCGTGCCTCCATCAGAAATGAGTTGGGCGCCGAGCTCTCCGCGTGGGCTCTCCACCGCGGCATAAGCCTGGCCAGCAGGGACTCGGAAGCCCTCCGTTACCAACTTGAAGTGATGAATCAACGACTCCATCGAAGTCCCCATAATTTCGCGGATGTGATCGAGTGAATTGCCCAATCCATCTGAGCCAAGACTTAATTGGGCAGGCCAGCCAATCTTCTTATCTTCGACCATGACCGGTCCCTGATACTCAGGTGAGTCAAGGCGTTCAACACATTGCTCGACAATGCGCAACGACTGACTCATTTCGTAAATACGAATGAGGAATCGTCCATAAACATCACAAGATTGCGCGGTAACAACATCAAAATCGTACGTTTCATAGCCGCAATATGGCTGGGTTTTGCGAAGATCCCAAGGCAACCCTGTGGATCGCAAAATCGGGCCAGTGATTCCAAGCGCGGTACAACCTGCAAGGTCCAAGTAGCCCACGCCGTCAGTACGCGCAAGCCAAATAGAGTTTCCCACGAGCAGTTTCTCAGTGTCTTTGAGGTTCTTGCGCAATTGCAAAACCGTTTCGCGAATCTTGTCAGTGGCTCCTTCTGGAATATCTTGAGCAACACCACCTGGGCGGACATATGCACTGTTCATCCGCAGCCCAGTCACTAATTCAAAGATGTCGAGTACAAGTTCACGCTCGCGGAATCCGAAAATCATTGCCGAAAGAGCTCCGAGTTCCATACCACCGGTTGCAAGAGCAACAAGGTGAGATGAGATTCGGTTGAGCTCCATCATCATTACGCGAATAACACTGGCGCGTGCAGGAACTTGATCCGTGATTCCAAGAAGTTTTTCAACTGCCAGGCAGTAAGCAGTTTCGTTGAAGAACGGTGAGAGGTAATCCATGCGCGTGACGAAAGTGACGCCTTGAGTCCAGTTACGGTATTCAGCATTCTTTTCGATACCGGTGTGGAGATACCCGATGCCGCAACGAGCTTCGTTAACGGTTTCGCCTTCAAGCTCCAAAATCAAACGAAGCACGCCATGGGTTGAAGGGTGTTGTGGTCCCATATTGACCACAACATGTTCTTCTTTGGTGGAACCAATTTCAGTGACAACATCATCCCAATCACCACCAGTAACAGAGTAAATAGTGCCTTCAGTGGTCTCGCGAGACGATGCATATGGATCGAAAGTCATCGGTATGCCCGCCTTTCGCTCGGCGGTGGCACTGTTGCACCCTTGTACTCCACAGGAATACCGCCAAGTGCGTAATCCTTGCGTTGGGGGTGACCAGCCCAATCATCTGGCATCAAGATACGGGTAAGCCCTGGATGACCATCAAAAATGATGCCAAACATGTCGAAAGTTTCGCGCTCATGCCAATTATTTCCTGCCCAAATTGAAACCACCGAAGGCAGATGTGGATTGGCATCTGGAATTGAAACCTCAAGGCGGATACGGCGGTTATGCGTCAGCGAAAGCAGCGGGAAAATTGCATGCAATTCTCGACCTGTTTCTGCTGGGTAGTGCGCGCCGGATACGCCAAGGCACATTTCAAATCGAAGTGACGCTTCATCACGCAGAATCTTTGCAACTTCTTGCAAGCGGCTAGCGCGAATATGCATGGTGAGCTCATCTCGATCAATCACAATTTTTTCGATTGCATCAGAAAATGCTGGGTAAGCGCGCTCGAGGGAATCAACTACGTCGTCAAAGTAAGAACCAAACGGACGGCTCGAAGATCCGGGAGTTACGTTGGAATGAACCAAACCACCATAACCAGAAGTGTCTCCACTCCCAGGGGCGCCAAACATCCCTTGTTGCGTCACGCGAGCAGCCCCTTCATGGAAATGGTAGGTACAGCTGCGAGCGCCGCGGCCTCTACTTCGCGAATCACATTTGCGCGGTTAGGACCTAGTTTCTCGTTTCCGATTTGCTCGTGAAGTTTGAGGATTGCATCCATCAACATTTCTGGACGTGGTGGGCAACCTGGGAGGTAAATATCAACCGGCACGATGTGGTCCACGCCTTGAACGATGGCGTAGTTGTTGAACATGCCACCTGATGAAGCGCAAGCACCCATCGCGATGACCCATTTAGGTGCCGCCATTTGGTCATAAATCTGGCGGAGGACCGGCGCCATTTTGTTGCTTACTCGGCCGGCCACAATCATGAGATCTGCTTGGCGAGGGGAGGCGCGGAAAACTTCCATTCCAAAGCGCGCAAGATCGTAACGACCGGCGCCAGTGGCCATCATTTCGATCGCACAGCATGCAAGCCCAAAGGTGGCTGGCCATAGGGCATTCTTGCGCATGTATCCAGCGAGTTTCTCTACCGTAGTAAGAAGAAAACCGCTCGGTAATTTCTCTTCAATTCCCATGTGTCACACTCTCTTTCTAATCCCACTCAAGTCCGCCGCGACGCCACACGTAGGCGTATGCAACGAAAACAGTTCCAATGAACAAGAGCATTTCAACTAATCCAAAAAGACCCATTTGGTCGAAAGCGACAGCCCATGGGTAGAGGAAAACAATTTCAATGTCAAAAATAATGAAGAGCATCACAGTAAGGAAGTACTTGATGGGAAAACGTCCACCTCCAGCAGCTTGCGGTGATGGTTCAATTCCACATTCATAAGCAGCTAGCTTTGCGCGGTTGTAGCGCTTAGGCCCCGTGACTGCTGCAGCGACAATAGAGAAGGCAGCAAAGCCAAAACCGATGGCGCCGATAGTGAGAATCGGTACGTAAGGGTTCATCTCTTAAGATCTCTCGTGCGCACAGAGCAATCTTAGGGGCGAAAGCGCACTGAACCTTGCGAGGTGACGCCAGTCACTCACGCTCGAGTGAGCGAGATAACACCGACGAATTATGCTGCTGGCGCTATTCGGGTGAGTGCACTGATGAGGCGATCGGCCACATCTCCGCCTTTGGGCTCTGAGAGGTTGGCGAGGAGCTTGAGGGTGAACTTCATCAACGTGGGGTGGGCCAGGCCCTTTTGGGCGGCAACCTTCATCACCCGGTCGTTTCCAATTAACTTTACGAAGACTCGGCCGAGCGTGTAATAGCCGCCCCACTCGCTCTTCAGCCGGGTGGGATAAGTGGCTAATCGGAGATCTCGAGCCTGATCGCGCCCACTTGCCAGCGCCTCGGCGATGGTTTCTGCGGCGATTCGTCCCGATTCCATAGCATATGCAATACCTTCGCCATTAAACGGATTGACCATGCCACCGGCATCGCCCACCAAGAGCATCCCCTGATGGAAGTGTGGCGTTCGGTTGAAGCCCATCGGGAGCGCGGCGCCGCGAATAGGGCCGACCATCTCCTCGGGCACATATCCCCACTCCTTGGGCATGGAATCCGCCCACCGCATCAAAAGCGCTCGGTAATCCACGTTGGCGAAGGCTGGAGATGAGTTCAAAATGCCGAGCCCGACATTGCTGGTGCCATCGCCTACCCCAAAGACCCACCCATACCCGGGTAGGAGGCGATCCTGATCCCAGAGCTCAAGCCATGACTCCAGCCAATCGTCTTCATGGCGAGGTGAGCGGAAGTAGGTTCGAACAGCCACACCAAGGGGGCGATCATCTCGCTTAGTGAGTCCCATCGAGAGTGAAAGTCGCGACGAGTTTCCATCAGCAGCCACCACAATTGGTGCGCGATAGGTGCGCTCTTCACCTGCCGCATTCTTGGTGGTGACGCCCACTATGCGATCTTGCTCCATCACGGGACCGGTCACTGAAGTTGATTCACGCAGATCTGCGCCAACTGCCACTGCTTTTTGCGCCAAAATTTGATCAAGATCGGCGCGAGTACGTACCAAGCCATAATCAGGAAAGACCGAGAGTTCAGGCCATGGAAGCTCCAGTCGATGACCGCCTCCGATAATGCGTAAGCCCTTGTTCTTGATCCAACCTTGCGTCGTAAGATCAATGTCGAGTGCTAACAATTCTTTTACGGCACGAGGTGTGAGCCCATCACCACAAACTTTTTCGCGAGGAAACTCTGTTTTCTCAAGAAGCAGAGTCTTTATGCCTGCGCGCGCCAAATGAGCGGCTGTGGCTGAACCACCAGGACCTGCGCCAACAACGATGACGTCTGCATCGTTTTCCGGCTTACTCATACTGCTCCTTGCTATCGATCACTGAGAGAAATCTATTGGTTTATTGAGCTTTCTGCAGAACGAGTTGCCCGATGGATCGCCACAATTCCACCGGTGAGATCGCGCCATTGTGCACTTTCCCAGCCGGCATCTTCGATTTGATCAGCCAATTCATGTTGATACGGCCATGCGCGAATGGATTCTGCGAGATAAACATATGCGTCAGGATTTGAAGAAGTCTTTCGGGCGATGGAAGGTAGCGCCTTCATCAGGTATTCGTTGTACAGAGTGTGAAATGGTCGCCAGGTGGGGTGCGAAAACTCACAAACAACTAACCGTCCGCCAGGCTTTGTAACACGCAACATTTCTTTGAGCGCCGTATCAACATTTGAAACGTTTCGCAGACCAAAAGAAATAGTGACCACGTCGAATGACTTATCCGAGAAAGGTAACTTGAGAGCATCCCCTGCAGTAAATCCCCACTCAATCGCAGAGCCTCGCTGACGTTTCTTGCCCACTTCCAGCATCCCGATGGAGAAATCGCAGGGGATCACAGTGGCGCCGGCCAATGCAAGCGGCAACGAAGAAGAACCAGTGCCGGCAGCCAGATCTAGAATGTACTCACCGGCCTTGGGCTCGATGGCAGATTGCACCACCTTGCGCCATCTACGAGTCTGGCCCAATGAGAGAAGGTCATTGGTGAAGTCATACGCCTTGGCGACCTGATCAAACATCGATGCCACTTCGTTCGGTGACTTATCTAGGTGGGCGCGACTCATGGCCCAATCATCTCCTATCTGACTCATCTGCTGCCAGTCGGCTACGCTCTCGTAAGCGCACACTCACATTCACTACGGAGGATCGATGACCACCCTTGCCCATCCGCTCCGGCTGGCACTCACTCCACGCACGGCTCGTCTTTCGCAGAGCCTGACCAACACGATTCTCATCACCGTCGGGGTGGGCTTTATGGCGGCGATGGCGCAAATAGCGATCCAACCAGCCGGCTGGCCAGTTCCCATTACGGGGCAGACGTTCGGCATGCTTCTTATTGGCACCTCGTATGGCGCAGCGCTTGGAGTTTCTACTCTCGGTGCCTACTTACTCATTGGCGCACTCGGCGCGCCAATCTTTAGTCAAGGCAACAGTGGATTTGCTGTGCTCTTTGGACCCACGGGTGGTTATCTCTTCGGCATGTTGCTTGCATCTTTTGCGGTCGGATACTTGGCCGAACGCAAGTGGGATAGCAAAGTCCCCACTGCATTGCTACAGATGCTCATTGGTGAGGCATTGATTTTCATTCCCGGAGTATTGATGCTCGCTGCAAGTTATCGCATGGGTCTAGGCGATGCTTTCTACAATGGCTGCGTGAAATTTCTCGGAGTTGAAGCTATCAAGATAGCGCTAGCTGGCACGCTGCTTCCTGGAATTTGGGCAGTGCTGGCCCGGTTGCGCACAAAATAACCAATATGGATGCTCCACTTTCTCGCATCGATGTTGAAAGCGTCGTATTCGAAGGCACCGGCGAACTCATCTCACTACTCCCCAATGCCTCCCCACTTACCTGGGTACGTAATGGTGAAGGCGTCATTGGATATGGGGAATTTGCAAAAGTGCACTTCTCGGGAGCCAGCCGTTTTGAAGATGCGGCGCAATGGTGGCGAGAACAACTCAAAGGTTTTCGCATCAATGACCATATTCGCGTCCCTGGAAGTGGTCCCATAGCGTTCGGTTCATTCTCCTTTGACGAAGCCGAAGATTCCGTCTTTATAATTCCGCGGGTGGTTGTCGGAAAGCGCGGGAATATTTCTTGGATAACCCGAATTGGCGCGCCCGCACCGCTCAATCACGAATTACTACCGACACGAAAAAGCTCACCACTCTCATGGGGTGAGGGAAGCCTCTCGGCAAGCGAATGGGAATCTGCAGTAGGTCATGCGATTGTGCGCATCGCTGCAGGAGAATTAGAAAAAGTTGTGCTTGCTCGCGATGTCACCGCAACCTCTGAGGAACCAATCGACGCGCGAGTAGTAATGGAAAAACTCGCAGAAAAGTATCCAAATACCTGGGTCTTTGCAGTCGATGGATTAGTAGGAGCAACTCCCGAGCTTTTGGTCCGCCTCACAAAAGGTCTCGTCACATCTCGCGTACTTGCCGGAACGATTCGGCGCACCGGTGATGATCAAAGAGATTTAGCACTCGCTGCATCCCTTGCTCGATCGTCTAAGGATCTGGAAGAACATGATTACGCGGTTCGCTCTGTAGCTGATGCTCTTGAGCCCTTCTGCTCGTCGATAAACGTCCCTGACGCTCCTTTTGTCTTGCACTTAGCGAACGTGATGCACTTAGCTACCGATGTCACGGGAGTTGTCTCTGATTCCATGGCAGTTACTAACGCTCTCTCACTAGTTGACGCACTCCATCCCACCGCTGCGGTGTGTGGAACTCCTAGAGAAAAGGCAAAAAAACTCATCAACGAGTATGAAGTGATGAAGCGTGGGCGTTACTCCGGACCAGTCGGGTGGATCGATGCACGCGGCGATGGCGAGTGGGGCATCGCACTTCGATGCGCCGAAATCGACGCTAAAGATGCCCGCAAGGTTCGTCTCTTCGCCGGATGTGGAATTGTGGCAGGTTCTATTCCGCAGGATGAACTCGCTGAAAGCCAAGCAAAGCTTGTTCCTATGCGAGATGCGCTCGAGTCCTAGCGTCCTACGATTCTAGTTTGTGGCTCTTCACACCATTGCAAGAGTGATGGCCAATTTCCATAGCCATCGAAGAGCGCCAGATGGCCTCCGCCAGGAATTAGATCGAAATCTTCAGGTGCGAGCCAATTCACTGCACCTTCACTACAAAAAGGATCGACATCGCTGCACACCACCCGCCATTTTGGATCAGCAAGTTTTGTA
>CAIMVH010000095.1 GCA_903844855.1 uncultured Actinomycetes bacterium
CTCCATCTCGTCTGCAAGGCGCATCGCTTCTTCAATAAGAGTTTGTACGATTTGCGATTCGGGAACGGTCTTAATGACTTCACCCCTCACAAAAATTTGACCCTTACCGTTGCCTGAGGCAACCCCAAGATCAGCTTCACGAGCTTCGCCCGGTCCGTTTACCACGCAACCCATGACAGCAACACGGAGAGGTACCGTCATTCCCTCAAGACCAGCTTGCACCTGTTCGGCCAAGGTGTACACATCTACCTGCGCACGTCCGCACGACGGACACGACACGATCTCTAACTTGCGTTGACGAAGATTGAGTGATTCAAGAATTGCGATGCCCACTTTGACTTCTTCAACTGGCGGCGCCGAGAGCGAAACACGAATAGTGTCGCCAATGCCTTCTGCAAGGAGCGCGCCAAACGCTACCGCCGACTTGATCGTTCCCTGAAAGAGCGGACCAGCCTCTGTCACTCCAAGATGAAGTGGGTAATCGCAACGTTGCGCTAAGAGGCGGTATGCCTGAATCATGATGACAGGATCATGGTGCTTGACAGAGATTTTGATATTTCGAAAATCGTGCTCTTCGAAGAGGGAACATTCCCAGAGTGCTGATTCCACCAATGCCTCTGGCGTTGCCTTGCCGTACTTGGCCAGCAATCGTGGATCTAACGAACCAGCATTTACTCCGATGCGAATTGGGATCTGGGCATCGTTTGCTGCCTTGGAAATCTCTTTAATTTTGTCATCAAACTGTTTGATATTTCCCGGGTTCACTCGAACTGCAGCACATCCAGCATCGATGGCGGCAAAAACATATTTTGGTTGAAAGTGAATGTCGGCTATTACCGGGATTTGAGACTTCTTGGCGATCTGAGCAAGTACGTCAGCGTCATCTTGGCTCGGCACTGCAACGCGAACTATTTGGCAACCGGAAGCGGTGAGTTCGGCAATCTGTTGCAATGTGGCATTGACATCTGATGTGAGGGTGGTTGTCATAGATTGGACAGAGATCGGCGCATCTCCCCCGACAGCGACGCTGCCCACTTGAATCTTTCGACTCACTCGCCGAGGAGCAAGTGGGATGGGAGGGAGCTCGGGCATGCCTAGATCGATGGCCATAGCTCTATCTTGCCGTAGATCAGGAATTTAAGCGCATTGGATTGATGATGTCCGCTGCCAAAAGCAGAAAGGAGAGCGAGATCAACACAGCGAGCACCACCAGGGTGATAGGTGTCAGACGAGCCACATCGATCGCCGGCGGGTTGGGTACTCCCCGACGCTTCGCGCGCCACATACGAAAACGATCCGCGATCGCAACTGCAATGTGCCCACCATCAAGAGGCGGCAACGGTAATGCGTTGAAGAGACCGACAAAAATATTGAGTCCAGCAACAATGCTAATGAAGATGGAAAGTTTGTCTTTCCAGTTCAGCCCTTGCGCATCAAGAGCTTCTCCAGAGACGCGCGCGACCCCGACGACGCCCACAAGCCCACTCGTATCCCGATCCTTGCCGTGGAAAGTTTGATCCCATAGGTCGGGAATCTTGGTAGGTACCGCGGCCAGCCCTTTGAGGTTGATCCAGGCCACTTGCCACACCGAGGTTGCGGCGCGTGGAATTGCCATAAATGGATTGCTTCGGATGTATTCGTAAGATGGTCCAATTCCAATGTAGCCTGCGCTCTTTCCATCGACTCCCACACGGGCAACAGGAGTAACCAAAATCTGGATTCGCTCACCGGCGCGATCGATGGTGAAATCTAATTGCTTTTCGACAGAAGTACGAATCACATCCGTACTCGAGATCCAATCCTTAACGGCCACGCCATCGATTGAAAGAATTTGATCGCCTACTCGAAGCCCTGCATTCTTCGCTGGCGAAGTTGGATCTGTTGACGCGCATGTGGTGGCCTGATACGCAGGAACACATTCACCCACGGTAGAGATCTTGGCCGTATAAGTGCCCGCACCTACAAAGATCAACATGAGTAGAATAAGCACATAGCCCACAATGAAGTGCACAATTGAACCAGCAGCCAAAGTGATCACTCGATGGCGAATGCGCGCTTTATAAAAGGCACGGGGCTCATCTTCTGCCGAAAGTTCTTCGCTAGGAGTCATTCCTACGATACGTACATAGCCTCCGGCTGGAATGGCTTTGACACCGAATTCCACTTCACCACGGTGCGTCGACCAGAGTCGTGGCCCAAAACCTACGAAGAACTCGGTGACTTTGATGCCAAACCGGCGAGCCATCACGAAGTGACCAGCCTCATGCAACATGACAGAGAGGAGCAAGGCAACAACAAAGGCAATGATGCCTAAAGCGTTCATGCTTCTTCTCCTATCAATGATCGAGCAAAAGCCCGGGCGGCAATTTCTGTATCTAAGATATCTGAGACTTCTGAGACATCAGACCTTTTGGCAGCCCCTTGCATAAAGTGAGTCAAAGTTTGTTCGATAATTCTAGGGATCCCAGCAAAGGAGAGCGCGCCGGATATGAACGCGGCAACTGCTTCCTCATTGGCAGCGTTATAACAAGCAGGTGCTACTCCACCGTGGCGCCCTGCGGCATATGCCAGATCCAGGGCTGGGAAAGTTTCGCGATCGACTGGAGCGAACGACCATTCCATTGGTTGTGACCAGTTTACGGATGGAATCGCATACGTAGATCGATTCGGCCACGAGAGTGCAAGCGCGATAGGCAACCGCATATCCGGTGGACTTATTTGCGCAATGGTAGAGCCATCACAAAACTCAACCATCGAGTGAATCATTGACTGTGGATGTACTACTACTTCGATTTTGTCATACGCAATATCAAAGAGGAGGTGCGCTTCGATTACTTCAAGTCCTTTATTCGCCAAGGAAGCAGAGTTGATAGTAACTACTGGCCCCATTGACCAGGTGGGATGTGCGAGCGCCTGCGCCACTGTGACGGAAGCGAGTTCTGCCGCACTCTTTCCTCGAAAAGGTCCACCACTTGCCGTGAGAATAAGTTTCGATACTTCACTGGGCGCTCCAGCAAGAAGTGCTTGGGCAATTGCGGAGTGTTCAGAATCCACTGGAATGAGCTGTCCTGGTCGGGCAATCGCCTTTACAAGCGGACCGCCAACCACCAAAGATTCCTTATTTGCTAAGGCCAATAGTGAGCCTGACTGAAGTGCTGCCAACGTAGGCGAGAGACCCACCGAACCAGAGATGCCATTGAGTACGATCTCCGCACCCATCGAAGCCACCGCATCTACTCCAGCGGCACCAGAACGAACCTCGCGACCGAGAGCAGTACTTGCTTCAGCTGCTGATCGCTCATCAAAGAGCGCAAGCTCAGCTGGTTTCAATGTGCGTGCTTGTTGAATGAAGAGCTCAAGGTGGGCACCAGAGGCGGCTAACCCCACCACCTCGTGCGCGCCTTGGCTGAGCACAACATCAATTGCTTGCGTGCCAATAGAACCAGTCGACCCCAGGAGTGCGAGCGACTTTTTCGAGGTCATTTAGCGACCCTTACCTCGGCGTGGGCGTCGCGCTCCACCCTTTGTGGGTACTGATTGTACGCCGCGAGGAGCAGCGAGAGTCTCGCCAGAAGAATCATCTGAATCTTGGTCATGGTCATGGTCATGGCCAAGCGGCGTGATGTCGTCATCCTGCGAATCATCCTGCTGATCGTGCTGATCGTGGTGATCGTGCTGATCGTGCTGATCAGATGAATCCTTCACTGGTCCACTTGAGTGCGAAAATCCGCCCTCTGAGGAGGGTCGGTGGGTCGAACGATCAATCGGCTCCAGCGAGACATGAATGCCGCGCCCATGACAGGACTCACAGACGTTCGAGAACGCTTCAATGAGACCTTGGCCCACACGCTTACGCGTCATTTGTACGAGCCCGAGCGAAGTGACCTCAGCGACCTGATGCTTCGTTCGATCACGGCCCAAGCACTCTACAAGTCTGCGAAGTACTTGCTCCCGATTGGATTCCAAAACCATGTCAATAAAGTCGATGACAATAATTCCACCGAGGTCGCGCAAGCGAAGTTGGCGAGCAATTTCTTCAGCGGCTTCAACGTTGTTCTTGGTTACCGTCTCTTCGAGATTGCCGCCCTTGCCGGTGAATTTCCCGGTGTTAACGTCAACTACGACCATGGCTTCGGTGCGATCGATGACAAGAGAACCGCCTGAAGGCAACCAAACTTTACGATCGAGAGCCTTTACAAGTTGCTCTTCAACACGATGCTCCGTGAACATATCACGCACGGAAGTCCAACGTTGAATTTTGGCAACGAGATCAGGTGCAACGTGTCCCAGGTACCCATTGATTTCATCCCACGCTTCAGATCCTTGAACGAACATGGTCTTGAAATCTTCGTTAAAAATATCTCGGATAACGCGGACCGTAAGATCAGGCTCGCCATAAAGAAGTGTGGGCGCAGTCGAGCCAGAACTCGAAGCACTCTCAGTTTTCTTCTCGATGTCTTCCCATTGAGCTTTGAGACGAGTGATGTCGCGAGTCAGCTCATCTTCAGACGCACCTTCAGCGGCAGTGCGCACAATAACGCCAGCCTCCTCGGGAACGAGATCCTTCAGAATGTGCTTCAGGCGCGCACGCTCAGCATCTGGCAAGCGACGACTAATGCCACTCATCCCACCACCAGGCACAAATACCAAGTAGCGACCAGGAAGGCTCACTTGACTCGTGAGGCGAGCTCCCTTTTGGCCGATTGGATCTTTAGTCACTTGAACGAGTACTTGCTGGCCAGTTTTGAGAGCGGTTTCAATGCGACGTGGCGTGCCATCTGCAATTCCTGCGGCATCCCAGTTCACTTCACCTGCATAAAGAACTGCGTTACGTCCTTTGCCGATATCGACGAACGCCGCTTCCATAGACGGCAGCACGTTTTGTACGCGCCCAAGATAAATATTGCCTACGTAGGAAGTGTTACTTGAACGATTCACGTAGTGCTCTACCAAAATATTGTCTTCTAGCACTGCGATCTGTGTGCGATCTCCTGTTTGGCGAACTAACATCACGCGATCCACAGATTCTCTTCGAGCTAAGAATTGCGCTTCAGTAAGAATAGGAGCGCGCTTACGCGGATTATCTCGACCATCGCGGCGACGTTGACGCTTCGCTTCGATGCGCGTCGAGCCAGCGAGATCTTGTGTAGTACTAGTTCGAGTGCGATTTCCCGAACGAACAACTACATCTTCACGAGCTTCGCTCGGTGCACGGCGTTCTCGAACACGGCGGCGGCGTGTTGCGCCCTCCCCCGTCTCTCCGTTCTCATCCGATGATTCGGTACCACTCTCTTCTTCATCGCCATCTGATGAAGAACCGGCACGCGTATCACCGCTGCGCTTACGACCACGTCCACCTCGACGACGCCTGCGACGACGAGCCGCGCCTTCACTCGAGTCGTCATCGTCTCCCGCTGAATCTTGCGAATTACTCTCAACGTCTGTCGCATCAGAGCCTTCATCGCTCTTTGACTTTGCGGCAGATTTGGCAGGGGTACGTGTCCGCGAAGAACTCTTAGCTGGGGCAGCCAACTCAGCCTCTGCGTCGTTGGAAGGCTTCTTTGCTTTGTCGGCGGCCTTAAGCGCCGCAGCTTTAGTTGGCGCTTTAGCGGGAGCTTTCACTCCAGTGAGATCGGGGGCTTGGAAAATTGGTGAGAGCGCGCTGGCGGCGGGGGCAGCCGGTGGGCTTACCTTGCTCGCTGTTTTCTTTGCAGCCTTCTTCGCCGGAGCTTTCTTGGCGACCGGTGCACTTGCTGGCGCAAGTTTTGCTGCCCCTGTTGTCACTGCTGCCCCTGTTGTCACTGCTGCCACAGGGGCGCCGGCAGCTCTCTTAGCTACGCGGCGAACTGGCTTCTTGGGAGTGCTCTCTGAATTTTCATCGATCGTGCTCATGTTGAACTACTTTCGTGAGCGCTACGCGCTCGTTCGTGCTCCTAGGGAGCAAAGTCTCGGTTACTGCACCTACGTACTGCTAAGTCATTACTGGGTCATTACTGGGTCATTACCGAGTCATTACTGAGCCATATCTGGCTCTTGCCGACTCGTTACTAAGGAGTACTAAGCGTGAACTGGCGAATTACTTCCGGTCTGGACCGAAGGGATCGGTCACTGCGCCAGCACGCTCATCGAAAGGTCCCTGCGCTAATCGGGTCACTATGGCCCGGCTCGCGAGACCCTCGATCCGCAGAGCGGCGAGAAGATCATCGGGTCGTACAGATGGCGAACCATGCCGTATGACTGCTTCAAGTATGGCAGATCGGAGGGCTCTCTCCCCCATCGTGGTCGAATTCCCGTCTGTGACTTCAGGAACTTCAGGCGGAGCCTGCTCAGCCAGGCTCAAAACGGCTGAGCGGACATCGAAGCGCCGGAGCCCATTCTTGGACATCCGCTCCACCATGACCTCGTCGGCGGCGAGAAAAGTGGCGATTGCCCCGGGGATTTGGTCAGCTATCTCAGCTGGCGCCGAAATGGAGAAGTGCCATTCGGAGGCCTCCAGAGTCGCGGCAAATTCACTCGTGGTGGCTTCCACAATCTCAATCACGTCAAGACCAATGGGCAGCGCTTCATCTAGCTTGATGAGCACTTCGGCGAGATCGACACGATCTTGTAAAGCCATCTCCAGATACTCTGCTTCACTTGCAACACCTGTAGGAGAAGCACCGGCATAAGAAATTCGTGGGTGTGGTGTAAATCCCGATGAATATGCAATCGGAATTCTCGAACGCCGCACTGCCCGCTCGAGCGCACGCGAAAAATCTCGATGACTTGTGAACCGCAGGCGTCCTCGCTTCGCATACTTCACCCGAATGCGCTGCACTACTGGACGTTGGGCGTGTGGCGCCTTCATGACCTAGCGGTTCACCAAGAGCGGAATAGTTCTCCCAGTGGGCCCCACTTGAATTTCAGTATCCATGGTGGGACATACGCCACAGTCGAAGCAGGGGGTCCAGCGACAATCATCTACTTCGCCGCCAGCTAATGCTTCCTGCCAATCAGACCAGAGCCACTCTTTATCTAAACCGGAATCTAGATGATCCCAAGGAAGTGCTTCGCTCAATTCGCGCTCGCGAGTAGTAAACCATTCGAGTGAGAGCGGGGATCCTTCAAAGATTTCTACGACAGCAGCAACCCAACGATCGTAAGAGAAGTGCTCACTCCATCCGTCAAAACGTTGGCCACTCTCCCATGCTCGAAGGATGACAGCGCCTACACGACGATCACCTCGCGATAGTAAGCCTTCAATCGCACTTGGTTTGCCATCGTGATATCGGTAGCCAATTGCTTTGGCATACTTTCGGTCCCCTTGGATCGCATCACGTAACATCTTGAGACGATGATCGACAACATCAGGAGACTCTTGCGCCGCCCATTGAAAAGGTGTGTGCGGCTTGGGAACAAATGCGCCGATAGAAATTGTGCACCGAACGTCATTTCCACCAGTTGCTGATCGACCAGCATCGATCGCCCGCTTCGTCATGGTGGCAATTTGCATCACATCTTCATCTGTTTCTGTGGGCAATCCGCACATGAAGTAGAGCTTTACCTGGCGCCACCCATTTGCATAGGCCGTGGTAACAGTGCGAATGAGGTCTTCTTCAGTCACCATTTTGTTGATCACTTGGCGTATCCGCTCGCTGCCACCTTCAGGCGCAAAGGTAAGGCCAGAGCGTCGACCATTTCTGGTCAATTCATTCGCCAGATCCACATTGAATGCATCAACGCGTGTCGAAGGAAGGGAGAGACCCACATTCTCGCCTTCATATCGATCAGCAAGACCTTTTGCGATCTCGCCAATCTCTGAGTGATCGGCACTTGAAAGTGAGAGCAGACCTACTTCTTCGTATCCAGTGGCACACAATCCCTGTTCCACCATGGCCGCGATACCGGTGATCGAACGCTCGCGGACAGGGCGCGTAATCATTCCAGCCTGGCAGAAGCGACAACCGCGTGTGCAACCACGAAAAATCTCGACACTCATACGCTCGTGAACGGTCTCTGCTAGCGGTACGAGAGGTTGCTTGGGATACGGCCATTTATCTAGATCCATCACGGTGTGTTTGGCCACGCGATAAGGAACATCTGATCGATTTGGGAAGACGCGCTTGATCCGTCCATCTTCAAAGTACTCAACGTCATAAAAACGCGGAACATAGCAACCACCACTTCGCGCCAACCTGAGGAGCACTTCATCGCGACCACCAGGGCGCCCCTCGCGCTTCCATTCGCGGACGATCTCACTCATGCGAAGCACCGCTTCTTCGCCATCACCAAGTACTGCAATGTCAATAAAATCAGAGATCGGTTCTGGATTAAATGCCGCGTGCCCTCCGGCCACCACAATGGGATCATCTAATGTGCGGTCAGCTGCGAAGAGAGGGATTCCACCGAGGTGTAGCGCAGAGAGCATATTTGTGTATCCCAATTCGGTCGCAAAGGAGATTCCGAAGAGATCAAAATCGCGTACCGAGCGATGGCTATCCAAAGTGAATTGTGGAATATCATTTTCTCGCATCAACTTCTCAAGATCCGGCCAAATCGCATAAGAGCGCTCTGCGAGGACCCCCTCAACCTCATTCAATACTTCATAAAGGATCATGACGCCTTGATTGGGTAACCCCACTTCGTATGCATCTGGATACATCAGCACCCAACGAACCTCGGCGCTATCCCAATCCTTCACCGTCGAATTGAGCTCACCGCCTACGTACTGAATCGGCTTTGAAACTTGCAAGAGCAGCGGTTCGAGGTCACTCCATACAGACGGCATTGCACAAGGGTAACAACTAATTCCAACTTCGCCTGGCATGCACATTCTGCAGCAGGCCCACGGCCATCAGGGTGGCAAACATGCTCGTCCCACCGTAGGAGAGAAACGGGAGCGGCACTCCAGTCATGGGCATCAATCCAAGCGCCATTCCGACGTTTTCAAAGAATTGAAAGGCAAACCATGCCATGACACCAGAGACGACCAACCTGCCGAAGAGATCTGTGGTGCGCCGGGCCAGTCGACCAGCGCGCCACAGAAGAACTGCGAAGAGTGCGATGATTCCGCTAGAACCCACAAAACCTAATTCCTCCCCCGCCACCGTGAAAATAAAGTCTGTCTGCTGTTCAGGGACGAACCGGCCATTCGATTGTGGACCTTTGTAAAGCCCTTTGCCTAGAAAGCCACCGGACCCAATAGTGATGCGCGCCTGCTGCAGTTGATAACCGCTCTCCTGGGGATCTGCTTGCGGATTGATAAACGATTGCAAGCGCTTGAGCTGGTAATCCTGCAAGATGTTGAATTGCACTGCAGCAACACCTCCCAACACCGCAAACATCAGCAAGCCGGCAATCCAGCGAGCCGGAGCGCCGGAGACCGCGATGATTGCCACGACAGAGCAACACACAATCAGAATCGTTCCCACATCGGGTTGTACAAAAATAAGAAGCACTGGAAGCGCCGCTACTCCGAGAGCCTGCAGCACATCTATATTCCGTGGATCTTTTTCGCCATCGCGTTTCTCCGCCAACACCATTGCCATCCCAACGATGATTGCTAATTTCGCGAACTCGGCTGGCTGCACACTGAAACCACCCGGAAGGGCGATCCAGGCGCGTGCGCCATTGATGGTCTCGCCAACTCCGGGAATGAGGACCGCGATGAGGCCGATGACCGCAAGTCCCCAAAGTACAGGTGTATAAGCGCGCAATAAGCGATAGTCGACAGCCGCCGTCATCGCAGCCAAGAAAATGCCAATCACAATATTCAGGAGGTGTCGCTTGAGATAAAAATGGGGATCTAATCCCTGAGAGTCGTACCAATCTCGGGTTGACGCAGAAACAAGGAGGGATCCGATAATGAGAAGGAGTGCAACCGCCCCCAATAAAACTAAATCTAGTTGGCGAACAAATCCACCACGATCTATCGATTTCTTGAATCCTCTGGAAAGGCGGGCACTGGTGGTATAGGAACTCATCATCCACCGTTCTTTGCCGTTGACTTAAGTTTCATCGGAGGGAGAACTCGACCATCCGTCGTGAGTTTTGGAATAACACTTGGTGGTCCACTTGGAAAGAGTGAACGAAGTGGATCCACCTTGCTCCCCGTGACTCCAAAGATGGATTCATAAATCTTGCGTACACTGGGCCCACTAGTAAGTGAACCCGTGCCACCTTGGCTCACCATCATGAGGACGGCATACTTAGGTTTCTCACTTGGCGCGTAAGAGACCAGCCAACTGGTGGTGTCTTTCTCCGAACCGTCTAAGTTCTTACCAAAGACTTCGCCGGTGCCAGTCTTGGCACTCACTGCCACTGGGAAATCAGTAAATGGATATCGAGCGGTTCCCTCCGTGACCACCGCCTGCAAGGCATCCTGCATAAACGCCAAGGTAGGCTTATCCAGTGGTAATTTTCCTACACTTTGCGGGAGGATCTCTTTGATGATTTTGCCTTTGTTATCAAGGATGGCGCGACCAATAGTCGGCTTCATGATGGTGCCACCGTTGGCAATCGCGGCATACATTTGAATCATCTGCATAGGCGTTGCAGTGGTATCACCTTGGCCGATCGCAAAGTTGACGGCGTCACCGGCACGAATCTTGGCACCATCAACGCAATTCTCTTTCGCTATCGCAATGAGCAGCGGTGTTTGTTGCGCAGGAATCGCTTTGGTCTCGTAGTTGCAGAAGAAATTTTTGTTCGCTTCGTACCACGATTGCTTCCACTCACGATTCGCAAGGCGACCGCTACTCTCCGAGGGGAGGTCTACTCCAGTTTGCTTTCCAAAACCAAATCCCTTTGCGGCCTTGAAGAAAAAATCATTTAGATTGCGCTTTGGCGAGAGCCCGCCGTCCTTTACCCATTGGTCATAGGCAATTTGGTACCAGACTGTGTCACACGAGAGTGCAATAGCGGTACGCATTGAGATGAGACCAGCACCCTTGCTTTCGTAGTTTGTAAAGACCCGATTTCCGATCTTGAGTGAAGCCGGGCAGTTGTATTTAGCGTTGAAGTCATAGCCGGCTTTTGCTGCTGCCGACAAAGAGACCACTTTAAATGTAGAGGCAGGCGCGAGCTGTCCTTGGATTGCGCGCGAGAGCGCAGGTACCCCTTCAGCTTCGCTAAAGAGATCCGAAGCTTGCTTAAAACTTAAGCCTTCAAGCCAAATATTTGGATTATATGTAGGCCACGAAGCCATCGCCATGATGCGGCCACTCGTCACGTCCATGACGATCGCAGCGCCAGCATCAGCCTTGCGTGCCCCGCGCTTATCGCCTGGCGCACCAGCTCGCGCACGCGCAATTGCGGCAGCCAACTGCTCCTCTACCACCGTCTGAAGTTTGCTATCGATACTGGTGACCAGATGATTTCCAGAAAGTGGCAATGTATCTTGCAAAGTGCGCGTAACAGCACCAGTTCGATCAACGACGACGCGTCGCACACCACTTTGGCCTCGGAGATACTGATCGTACTGATACTCAAGACCCGCCTTGCCAACTAAATCAGTTGGATGAAGACCGACACTGCGTGTACTAGTGCTCTGTAAATCTTCATTAGAGACTGGCCCCAAGTAGCCAAGGATGTGCGCGGCATTCACACCACCATCTGCGGGATATGTTCGAAAACCCTCTGGTTTAGCGGCAATCCCAGGGAATTGCTCAGCATGCTCGATAATCTGCAACGCGGCCTCAGATGCCGCAGCCTTCGTCACGGGAATAGGTTGATAAGGCGAACCATTCCAGCATCCAATCTTTGGAGAGCCTTTGGCCCCACAGAGTTGAGTCTTGGTCCACAAAGTCTTGTAATCGCTGTTAAGAATCTTCGCCAGCCGAGTAAGCACCGCCTTCCCGCCGTCTGCCTGCTTCCCGAGCGCAACGTTATCTACAGTTACCACCAGACCGGTTCGGTTAACAGCCAAGGGAACTCCGCGGTCATCCAAAATCATGCCGCGCACAGCCGGTGTCACAATGTCGCGACTCTGGTTATCCAGTGCGGCTTGCTGATATTTCGGACCGGCAGCAATCTGTAAATAGTAGAGGCGCCCAAAGAGTGCGACCACAAGAGACCCGATCAAAATATACATCACGAGTAAGCGCTGGCTAGAACGGTCGTTCATCGACGTACTCTCCGTGCAAAAGTCGTCTTACGAACTAGAGGTAATACAAATGGTGCGAGCACCACATTCCATAACAAGCTGCTTGGGATGAATTGAAAAAAGTACTTGGCGCTTGCGCGATCATCGCCCATCATCAGACCAAGAATTCCCCACGTAAAAAGCAGGGCAAACGCACCGAGCGCAAAAATGCCAACTTCAACCAATGGAGATTGCACTAAATCTCTTGATCGCTCCGCAAAAGAGGCCAGCCCAAATCCAATTAACGTCATCACTAAGGCCCATTGACCAACAGGGCCGTTCCCTGGTGGCGCCAAATCAATGAATCCGCCCATGAAAAAGCCGATAACCGCAGCGCGAAAAGGCGTTTCACTTAATACCCAAGGAATGAAGAGCAAGAGTGTGAAGTTAGGCCCATGTAGTGGCCAAGCAATGCGAGTAATCACGCTCGATTGAATAACGATCACCACAAATGCGATGCCCAGCAAAGCAGCATCTTTTGCATACCGCGGATTATTCATTGACTTAGCTCTTGGTGGGGTTTGGCGTAGGAGAGACTGTGGGTTGAGCGGTGACAGTCACCGTCACTGTCGGCGTAGGAATAGGTTTTGGTAGGAGCGAGTCACGTGGATCGGATTTAGGTGGCAAGACAACGACCGCAACGATATCCAGGGTGGCAAGATTCACAAATGGTCTCACGACTGCGATCCGCGTCAGCGCCCCCGGGGTTTGCACGACAGAGATAACTTTGCCAACTGGAACACCCGGAACGAAAGGCTTTCCCCCTACGCTCCCGCGGGCCACAAGTTCATCGCCTATACGAACTTCCGTTTGAGCATCCAACAACTCCAAATCAAGGACGCCACTACCTCGGCCAGAGATCACACCGAGTGCCTGCGTACCGGCCAAGCGGACGCCGACCTTAAAACTTTCGTCAGTAATGATAAGTACAGTTGCAGAGTTCGATGCCGCACTCACCACCCGACCAATGAGTCCACCAGCTGCAATTACTGTCATGTCAGGTTTAACTCCAGAATTGGTGCCGACGTCAATGCCAATCGTTCTTGAGAAACCCGATTGACTCATTGAGATGATCTGTGCCGGGACCACTCGATATCCACCATTGGCTGCGAGGATCAACGTCTGGGAGAGCAATTCTGCATTACCTGCACTGGCTTTATCTGTGAATTGCTTCGCACGAAGATTTCGATTCTCCGCCGTTAACTTATTGATCTTTTCACGGTTGCTATTAATTTTGGTGAGATCGGAGAAGAAGCGCCCAATTGGTCTAGTGACGTTTGAAGCAACCCGCTGAATAGGTGAGACCACGCTAGAGAGCGCATTTCGAGGGCCCGAAAAAGTACTTCCACCTCGAAGATCTAAAGTGATTGCCAGAAGCGAAATGACGATAAGCACGCCAAGAATGAGGCGAGCCCTCCGTCGATCGTGATTCACGAGCTAGTGGCGCGGCTCGGAAATCAATACCTGCTGAAGAGCCTCGAAATCTTCAACGCACTTTCCGGAACCCATCACAACTGCATCGAGCGGGTGCTCGGTGATGTGAATAGGCATACCGGTTTCGTAGCGCAAGCGCTCATCAAGCCCGCGGAGCATGGCTCCACCACCTGTGAGCACAATTCCGCGATCCATAATGTCGCCAGAGAGCTCTGGAGGACATTTATCGAGCGTTGATTTAACTGCGTCAATGATGGCATTCACCGGCTCATCGATCGCTCGACGAATCTCTTCAGCCGAAACCACAATAGTTTTAGGCAATCCACTGACTAAATCGCGACCGCGAATTTCGGCATCTGGCTCACCTGGAGTTTGAAAAGCCGAACCAATCGCCATTTTGATTTCTTCGGCAGTTCTTTCGCCAAGGAGAAGCGAGTACTCCTTCTTGACCCAAGTGATGATCGCTTGATCCATCTCATCGCCACCAACACGAATGCTCTGTGCAGTAACAATTCCACCGAGTGAGATAACCGCGACTTCGGTGGTGCCACCGCCAATATCTACCACCATGTTTCCGGTGGGTTCGTGAATGGGAAGCCCGGCACCAATCGCAGCAGCCATCGGCTCTTCGATTATGTAAACCTTGCGAGCGCCCGCGGCGTATCCGGCATCTTTCACAGCGCGTTGTTCGACGCCAGTGATTCCCGACGGAACACACACGACCAAACGAGGCTTTGCCAAATGGCGGCGCTTATGAACTTTTTGAATGAAGTAACGAAGCATGCGCTCCGTCGTATCGAAATCTGCAATGACACCATCTTTGAGTGGACGGATCGCAACAATGTTTCCTGGTGTGCGACCAATCATGCGTTTAGCCTCGAGGCCAACCGCAAGGATGCCGCCAGTGTTCTGATTAATAGCTACGACGCTGGGCTCGTTCAAGACGATGCCTCTACCGCGTACATACACGAGCGTGTTTGCAGTACCGAGGTCAACGGCCATATCGCGACCCATAAAGGAACTAGATGACATCCTGAAGCCTCTTCATAAAACTAGATGGAGTGCGCCTATCGTATCTGCTTTATCCGAACATCCCCTGATCAGCCCAGAGAGGCGATTCTGCTGGGGTTATGAGGCGAAGAAGAGGGCGATCTCCCGAGCAGCGCTCTCAGGTGAATCCGAGCCGTGAACCAGGTTCTCCTGAACCTTTCTCCCTTGATCTCGGGCCAAATCACCGCGGATCGTGCCTGGAGCGGCCACCGTGGGGTCAGTTGCGCCGGCCAAGGATCGAAATCCCTCGATGACTCGGTTGCCTTCAATGATGATCGCCACGAGAGGGCCGGAAGACATGAACTCCACCAACGGCTCAAAGAATGGCTTTCCTTCGTGCTCCCCATAGTGGCGGATCAGCAATGCGCGATCGGCGTGCATCATCTTGAGGTCGGCGATCCGATAGCCCTTGGCCTCAATGCGACCCACGATCTCACCCACAAGTCCACGGGCCACCCCATCGGGCTTCACCAAGACGAGGGTACGTTCGGAAGTTTCTGAGTGACTCATGGATGAAAGTCTAGAGGCTTTCCCCGCGAAGCTCGGCCTCGCGCGCCTCAACCCGCTTACCCATCAAGATCGCAGTGGCCCAGAGAGCGGCAAAGAGCACGCCCAGAAAGTACATGGCGGTCACTGCAAACCCGAGTGAAATAGCTCCGAGTTGCATCACCGACCCCAAGACGAGTCCAGCGGGTTTGCGTAGCAATCCGGTGGCCAAGATCAATCCGATAATGACAATCACTCCCACCAAAGTGGCTGGAAATCCTTCATGAGAGTTGAGATCTTTTGCGACGAGCATTGCAAAGCCGATGACGAATGCTTCCATGATTAAGACACTCGAACCCATTGCTCTCATGAGCGCCGACCAAGAAGTGTGCGAGCCTGTCCGACTGTAGCTACGGATCCGGTGATGAGAAGCGCGCTACCGGGCTCCTCCGCAAGTTCTAGTCCGTGCGTGATCGCATCGGCAAGATTGCCACCCGAGCGATGCACTCGATCGCTTCCAAAAATATCTACGGCAATTTCAAAGAGATCTGCTTCCGGAAGTGCGCGCACTGAGTTGCTTTGAGTCACGATAATCTCGTTAAGCACAGGCTCGAGAATTTCAAGGAAAGTGCGGGCATCTTTATCGGCAAAAATTCCTACGACACCGACAACTCGATCAAAAGTGAACGCAGATTCAAGAGCCAGTGCCAGCGCAGTGGCGCCATGAGGGTTATGAGCAACATCGAGTAAGACCGAAGGAGAGCGGCGCACAATCTCCAGCCGCCCAGGAGAAGAAGCCATCGCAAAGCCGTCACGCACTGCTTCAACATCGAGCAACTCGCGCCCATTACCCATCATCGCC
>CAIMVH010000096.1 GCA_903844855.1 uncultured Actinomycetes bacterium
CAACGCGACGTCGCTCTCCACCAGAGAGTACTTTCACATCTGCATCAGGAGGTGGGCAACGGAGCGCATCCATCGCTTGTTCTAATTGTGCGTCAAGATCCCACGCATTTCGATGATCGAGTTGCTCTTGCAACTCCCCCATCTCTGCCAAAAGTTTGTCGTAATCAGCGTCGGGATTTGAACCCATCTCTTCGCTGATGGCATTGAAGCGGTTGAGTAGACCTATGGTCTCGGCCACACCCTCTTGCACGTTTTCCAGGACGTTCTTCTCTTCGTTGAGTGGCGGCTCTTGTAGGAGGATGCCCACTGAGTAGCCGGGGGTGAGGAATGCTTCTCCATTGGAGGGCTGTTGAATGCCAGCCATGATTTGCAAAACAGTCGACTTACCCGCACCGTTGGGCCCGACCACGCCAATTTTGGCTCCGGGATAGAACATTAAAGTGACATCATCAAGAATGACTTTGTCGCCGTGCGCTTTGCGCGCTTTCTTCATCGTATAAATAAATTCGGCCACGTACGTCACCTTACCGGGGACGGGCGTGACCGAAGAAACTGGCGCTCGGGTTAGGCCGCGTTCTCCTCTAATAGTTCGCCATCTTGCTCCGCTTGACGAAGGAGACCTTCGGCGATGGCGGCTGCCTCATCCTCTGGCTCGATCATCACCGCTGGGCGACTAAAAGTCGTGACTCCCCTCATCAGATCGTGCCCTACATGGGAAGCCTCTACCTCTAGGCTCTGACCGCTAGAGGTCGCCCCGCCATCGAGCGCCTTCTGCCAGGTCGACATGCGAAGGCGGCCGACCACCACCACTGGCTCTCCACGTTTTAGCGATGCCGTCACGTTGGCTGCCAGCTGTCCGAAGACTGAAACTGCCAAGAAGGTGGGATCGCCATCAACCCAGCCCTTGCCCTTAATCCATCGACGGTCCGGAACTGCTAATCGAAAGACCGCCACCTGGCGTCCACTTGCAGTGGCAAGTGACTTCACTTCGGTTGCTACATTTCCCATGAAAGTAACTGGAATGCTCATCTCGATCTCCTTTGCTGCACCTCCTCCCCATTTGGGAGCCTGCGTAGCCTTGAGCCGAGATATTCGTAGGCAAAGAGTGAATTCTTGGCCTGGGGATCCGCGAAGCGCCTGTGGACTGCGGTGGCATCCAAGAAGACCGGTAATCTTGCCGACAAGTGCCCGTAGCTCAGCTGGATAGAGCACCCGCCTTCTAAGCGGACGGTCGCAGGTTCAAATCCTGCCGGGCGCGCCACTGCCGGATAAGTGGATTCCAAGTGCATGGAGGCTGAGTTAACTCAGGTCTCTCAGCCGCAGGTAGGCTCGCTGGAGTGAAGAGAGGTCGGGAAGTCGTAGCACTCATGGCGGTCGCCGCCTCCCAGCGCTCCGCCTTGACCTCGGTTCCGCCCCAAATCAACGCGATTCGTAGCGACCTCCACCTCTCGCTGAGCCAATTCGCCGCGTTGACCTCGATTCCTCTTATCCTCTTTGGATTGGCCGCACCCATCGGAATCTCGAAGTTTGCAAGACGCAAGCCCACGGAAAGCGCAATTCTCTTTTTCATTGGCACCCTGGTGGTCGCACTTTCATTACGCGCTCTTTTTAACTCGACTGCGCTCTTTCTTGGGACTGTGATCGCCAGCCTTGCGATCGCTGCGCTGAACGTATTGGTACCAGTGATCATCAAACGCGATTTCGGCTCTAACCTCACAAAAATCATGCCGGTCTACACCGTGGTGCTTGCAATCTTTGCGACCATGGGCGCCGCGCTCTCCGTGCCTATCTCCAATGCCACCACACATAATTGGCGAGGCGGCATCGCCATCTGGGTGATCATTCCCTTCATTGCGTTGATCTTGTGGATTCCGGTCGCCCGACACCACTCCAACGCACATGTAGCAACCACAATTCAGAAAGCACCGTGGCGCGCTATCTTTCGTGATCCGATGTCGTGGTACGTCACGCTCTACATGGGGATTCAATCAACAACTTTCTACACAACTGTCGCCTGGCTGCCTAAGACTCTCATCGATTGGGGTCACTCCCCTGCGTCTGCGGGCTCCCTGCTCGCGTTAACCACGGGAATATCCATTCCTTGTTCACTACTCATTCCACTCTGGCTTGGTCGCGGTTTGGATCAACGTAAACCGATGGTGCTTGTGAGTTGCGCTTCACTTATTGGATTTATCGGCATGGCGGCAGCCCATGACACCGCGCCACTTCTCTGGATCATTCTCCTGGGCATTGGCCAATCTTCCTTCCCCACCGCACTTGTCATGATCGCACTGCGAGCGCGATCGCTTTCTGAAGCCGGCCCCCTTTCGGCCATGGCTCAAGGTGTGGGCTACATCGTGGCAGCCCTGGGCCCCATCATTGTGGGTCAGATCCATCAAGCAACGGATTCGTGGAAAGCCCCTTACTTCTTTCTTGCCTCTCTTTGCGTTCTACAATTCTTCATTGGCTGGCGCGCCGCGCAACCTCGTCCCGAAGAAGTAGCAGCAGCTAAGGAATCGAAATGAGCGAGAGCAAAATAGATCCGATCATCGGCGACAAGATTAACGATCGCATTGTGTGGATCGATTGCGAGATGACCGGTCTTGATCTCGAGAAAGATGCTCTAATCGAAATTGCAGTCATCGTCACTGATGCTGATTTGAATCCACTTGGTGACGGCGTGGATATCATCATCAAGCCACCGACCGGCTTCACCATGAATGAATTTGTTACCAACATGCACACCGAATCAGGCCTCATCAAAGAACTTGAAAACGGCACTTCTCTGGAAGCGGCGCAGACCGAAGTGATGGCGTACATCACCACCTGGGTTCCGGAGGCACGAAAGGCACCGCTGGCGGGTAATTCCGTCGGGATGGACCGGCTCTTTATCGCGCGCGATCTGCCGCTTCTCGATGCCCATCTCCACTACCGAATCATCGACGTCTCTTCGATCAAGGAGATCGCCCGCCGCTGGTTTCCGCGCACCTACTTCGCCAGCCCGAAGAAGAGCGGTAACCATCGCGCCCTCGGCGATATCCAAGATTCCCTGAACGAGCTGCGCTACTACCGAGAGGCGATCTTCACTCCCGCCCCTGGTCTTGAGAGCGACCGAGCGAAATCCATCGCGGAAAAGTACGAAAAACCTGCTTCGTAGAACCCTCAATCTCAACTTGAGGCTCATATCCACGCCCACCTCCCCCGAAGTCACGGCGCGAACCCCTATTATGTGATCGCCCGCTGGGATTCCGGCCTTGCGGGACATGGTGGGCGTAGCTCAGCTGGTAGAGCGCCGCGTTGTGGTCGCGGATGTCGCGGGTTCGAGTCCCGTCGCTCACCCCACCTCTTATTTGAGTTACCGTTTTTATTTGAGTCACCCTTTTTTCCGTAGTTCCACGTGACGTCCACGCCTCTGGCACTTCTTCTGCCGGTCGCCAAATCCCCGTATGATCGCTTCGATCGCAAAGGGGTAAACATGCTTCAGCCAGCCGAGTTCACCGACGTTCTCTACGAGGTGCGCGATAGCGCCGCCGTCATCACCATCAACCGCCCAGATCGCTACAACGCGATGCGCGGCCGTACGGTCGATGAACTGCTCGCCGCCTTCACCCACGCCTGGGTCGATACCTCGGTAGGGGCCATCATCCTCACCGGCGCTGGAGATAAAGCTTTCTGCACCGGCGGAGATCAAAAGGAGCGCGCTGCGCTCGGCAATTACGGCCCGACCGAAACGGGCATGTTTGAAATTGAACGCCTCCATCGCCTCATTCGCGGCATACCTAAACCAGTGATTGCAGCTGTCAACGGTTTCGCTATTGGGGGTGGACATGTTCTTCACGTGCTCTGCGATATGTCACTCGCTTCTTCCAACGCACGCTTTGGTCAAACAGGCCCACGCGTCGGATCATTTGATGCAGGCTTTGGCACCGCGTATTTAGCTCGCGTAGTAGGAGAGAAGCGCGCGCGCGAAATTTGGTTCCTCTGCGATCAATACGACGCCGTCACTGCCGAGCGTTGGGGTCTTGTAAATCGAGTCGTAGAACCAGCAGAACTCATGCCGCTCGCACTTGAATGGGCCGCCAAAGTTGGTTCGCTCTCCCCCACCGCTCTTAAGACATTGAAGCATTCGTTTAATGCTGACACCGATCACATCGGCGGCATCCAATCACTCGCCTTCGATGTACTTGATCTCTTCGTTGAGACAGATGAGGCGAATGAAGGCGCGCAAGCATTCATAGAGAAGCGCCCACCTGATTTCAAGCAGTTTCGCTAAGAGAGGTAAGCCATGAAGAACTATGACGCAGTCATTATCGGAAGTGGCATTAACGCACTGGTGGCTGGCGCCGTACTCTCAAAAGGAGGATGGAAAGTCGCACTCTGCGAACGTAACGACCGCCCAGGTGGCGCCATTCGCACCGAGGCAGCAACGCTTCCTGGCTACACGCATGAACTTCTCGCAAGTTGGCACCCGCTCTTTGTAGGCGGACCTGCATATGCAGAACTCGCACCGCTCCTTGAAAAGCGCGGAGTTGAATACAAAAACACTCCCGCACCTACCGGCGTAATTTGCAAAGAAGGCAGTGCGATTCTCTTCACAGATGCGGCAGCCACCGCCGCCGAGTTCGATCGCCTCGGTGACAAAGCTGCCTGGGAAGGCATGCTGGGCGAGTTCATGGGAAAGATCGATCTTGCCTTTGGTCTTCTTGGTGCTGATCTGTGGAAGCGCAAGTCATTCAAACTTCTCCTCAATGCTCGCAGACGCTTCGGCACTCGCGGCCTCATTGGAACGGCACCTGAAATCTTGGAACCTGCAGCACCGTGGCTTGATCGCACCTTCACTTCTGAAGTCTCTAAGAGCCTCCTCGCGCCTTGGGCGCTCCACAACGGTCTGGGACCTGATGATGCATCGAGTGCGTTTATTACCAAAGTAATTTCAGCCGCTGTGGCACTCGGCGGAATGCCCGTGCCGGTCGGTGGAGGCGTGGTGCTGGTGAACGCGCTGCACGGCATCATTAAAGAAGGTGGTGGCACGATCATCACAAACTTTGATGTCACCGAAATCATTACTGAGGGTGGCAAAGCGGTTGGTGTGCGCAGCGCCGGTGGCGAAGAAGTGCGTGCCGGCAAAGCAGTTCTCGCGAGCGTCACTCCACAAGCGCTCTACAACACTCTCATTCCTGCCAAGAATGTTCCGGAGCCATACAAGAAGGCCGCAAACAACTTTCGTTACGGACGCGCAGGTTTCCAAATCCATCTCGCGCTCTCCAGCAAGCCTGAATGGAAGCGTGATGCTCGCCTAGGTGATGTTGCTGTCGTGCACATCATGGATGGCATGGATTCACTCGGCGAATCAGTCAATGCTTCAAATCGTGGATGGCTCCCCC
>CAIMVH010000097.1 GCA_903844855.1 uncultured Actinomycetes bacterium
ACTATCGCGTACGCACTACTAGAGAAACCAGGGGGATCTAGTATTCCTCTGATTGATTTGGTGGAAAAAGTCACCACCTACCTTGCCAGCAATCAACGTGACTATGTGGCGCGAATCGCTCAGGAATCAATTTTCCGCGTAGTGTTTTCTGGCGATGATATCCCGGCAATAGAGCTTGACTTCTCCGGCAGGGGTGAAGCAGGACCACTATTCATGAACGCCAATCTTTCCCGCTCACAAGGCTTGTATAGGCTCGAAGATTCCTGGATTTACGATATATCGGATCTTGCCCAAACGGATACCGATTTTCCAATACCTCTTCCGCTTGCAGTGCATTTAGCAATACTCGCACGCTCTCTCAATGATGATAGCGTTGAACCTACAATTCCCGCAGTTGTTGTTATAGGAGAGCGTCGTGGCTGGCTCTACCTGAATGCTGAATCACTAAAAAATTTCGGTACGATCGGCAAAACTTATGTTCGTATTTTCGATAACGGATCGCTTGCTTTAACAGACGTAGTTGGCTTACACGAGCTTATTCCAAACTTCTCTGATGTCTTGAGGAATCCAACTGAGATGCTGCGGGCCTTGGGCTCACTCATGGGTATGAGAATCTCAGAAGATTCGCACGATTTTCCGCTACCAAGCGTTATTCGCAGTTGGGTAAGGGCTCGCGGTCAATCTACCACTTCGTTTGACCAGCAAATTTTAGACGCGGCCAAAGCCGCGCAACGCCGACTCGAAGGACTAAGCGATGCTAACGAATAAACTCATTACAAATGCATGGGACAGGAACGGTCAAACCCTCCTTGAAGCGCTTGAAAGCAAGATCGATCTCGAAATATTGATCTTGGCACTCACCGGTATTGATGCAGACGACGAGCGCTTTAGCTGGCAAGATGGCCGAACTTTGCTCAGCATGGTTGGTAAGTGCGCTGCAGCGCTGGAGAGCCATTCAATTAGGACTCAATTCATTGCGCTTGCAATCGGGATTGCGCAGATTGATCCTTCGTCCGTTGGCAAAGTTTACAACCTGTCCAGTGAGGAGGTTGCGAGCATTTATCGGCGCATTAATGGAAAACGAATGGAGGCAACGCCGTCTGTGCAAGATTGGGACCGTGTTGGATGGGTGCCGTCTTCCGCGGCCATGTTTGATGAACAGGTTCGCGTTGCATATGCAAGGTTGTCCCTCCTCACCCTTAGGCTATTGAGCCCAGAAAGAGTTGACGTAGAGCCAGACTGGCTTCATTACATCGAAGCTGGAGCTTCAGGGTCGATCAAACTGTCTCGTAGGGTTCCAAGCATTCAGTTTGGTGGAGCAGCGGAGACGGCGTGGTTAATCGGGGCCAGTGACGCAGATAGTCCTCTTATTGCGTGGTCCCCTTCACCGACCGGACCAAAACTGATTACGGGCGTTCACCAAATAGATGGCCAGGTATCGGGTGTAGGCGTAGTGCTGTCTTGGGCTGATGCCGCAGTCTTCGACGAATATGGACCACTCGCAGGCATCGTAGCTTTAGGGAATCAGCATTTCGAGGAGATTGAATTGCGAATTTGGGCCGCACTTTGGGCGTGCGCAGCTCAACCAATGGTAATCATCGTGACGCATCCCACTCATAACGGTCCGCTGAGTGAATTCTCACTGGATGAGCACCTTCCAAAACTGCCTCTACTGGCCTCAGAAGAGTACTTCCCAAGTTTAAGCCAAAGCATGCCGCCAGATCCGTTCTTGGCGACGCAAGAGATTTGGCATATTCGGCCTGGCCTGTTGACTGCCGCCTTACGGTTCTTGCGAATGGGCCGCCGCCCTCCGGTGAATCCTTCACTGGGAGTGCTCGCCATTAGAACTCCTAGGATTCTTCTGAGTTCCGGGCAAGTATCTTGGGAATCCATTGATAAGAAGGACGCTTGAACCGCCTAATTGGCAAACAATTTAGCTGTTGAGCGGTTGACTTTGTGGTTGAAGTTTTCTTCGGGCTCATGAGGCCTCCGTTAAGCATCTATCGGTAAGTGTTCTTGAGCAGTGCTCTTATTGTGCCCTGCAGGTCGGACTAATTGCAAGAGATTTTCTCAAACTCTCATGGTTAAAACACTTGACAAGAGTACCTTTCGTGAGGTAACATCACATCTGTCAGTTCAAGTGACTGCACGAAGGCCGCCCCTCGAGAGCGGCGCCTGGTTCAATACTCAAAAAACCCGCGACGCCCGGCTTTAGCCGACGCTGCCCAACTGCATGAGGAGGATCAATGTCTGATTTCGATGGAAACCGCCCACGTATGGAGCGCCCAGATCCAATCGCGTCTTTTGGCCACGTCTTGGTCGAGATGGGTGGCTCAATCACCATCCGCCTCAGCGTGGATGAGGCCGAGAAGCTGGCCCATGCGCTCC
>CAIMVH010000098.1 GCA_903844855.1 uncultured Actinomycetes bacterium
CGCTCCCTCATGAGATCGACAACATCCTCGGCGACGGCGCACAGCGCCTCCTCCCCCTCGTCACCGAGACGATGCGTGAGGTCAGGGAGAGGGTGGGATTACGTTAAGCTCCCTCACATATGGAACGCGGCGTATACGAAACTCTGATCACTCAAGCGATTGAGCGAGAAATCCAGGCACTTGACTCGAACCTCGTTGCAACGACTGCACCCCTTGAGGTTCACGAGGCAAGCGCGCGAATCTCCCAAGCCATTGAGGCAGCAGCAATCCGGACCATTGAGTCGATTCCTGAGCATGAGCGAAGCCGAGCAGGGGTAGAGATTGCCGGACGGATACACGATGTACTAGCTAAGTACTCGAACTCTCCCGCAATACAAAACCTCCTGATTCCACAGCCGGCAGCCATGCTTAAAGCTGTACAGGAACGGATGGTCGACATGGATTCAGCAGCACTGACTAGTCCTTTGATTCCACTCAATCGGTCAGAGCTGCTCGTCAATGCCCAGGGCGAATTGCGGGTCAGTCAAGCACTGCAAAGCGAAATCAGCTCTGCAAACAACATTGACCTAATTATTGCTTTCGTACGCACGAGCGGAATCCGACCGTTTCTTCCCGCTCTCCGTAGTGCTATTGCAAGAGGTGCATCCATCCGTCTGATCACAACAACTTATACCGGCTCCACGGAGCCGGCTGCACTTGAACTCCTTCGCTCAATAGGCTGCAAGATCAAAGTGTCGTACGACACGGGAACAACGCGACTCCATGCAAAATCTTGGATCTTTCACCGGAATACAGGATTCTCTACCGCCTATATCGGAAGTTCCAATCTTTCTTTTTCCGCCATGCAAAGTGGGCTGGAGTGGAATATTCGAATCAGCATGCAAACCAACCCCCTTGTGCTCGACAAAATGAAAGTGCTATTTGAAACCTACTGGAATGACCCTGAATTTGAGACTTACGATTCTCGTAAGTTTGCTCTGGAAGTTGCGAAACCAGTGGCGTCATTGACGCCATATCAGCTGCCCAACATCGAACTCCGACTCGAGCAGTTTCAGGAGAGGCTACTAGAGCAAATCGCCTTGGCAAGAAGTCGGGACCTCCATAAGAACCTGCTCGTATCTGCAACTGGAACTGGCAAAACTGTAATGGCCGCTATTGACTACGCCCGCCTCAGTAAGAGCATGAAACGCGCCAATCTCCTATTCATTGCACATCGAGAAGAGATTCTCGACCAGAGCCTTGCCACGTTTCAGTTCGCGATGAAGGACTCTACCTTCGGAGAAAAGCTGGTGTCGGGCCATAAGCCCGTAAAGGGATCCCATGTCTTCGCTTCAATTCAAAGCTTGCACGAGCGCACCATGAACAGCATCGATGCAGATCAATTTGATGTGATTATCATCGATGAATTCCACCACGCAGCAGCCCCCTCTTACCAGCGGGTACTTGACCACTTCCAACCTCAAGAATGGCTCGGGTTGACGGCAACTCCTGAGCGATCAGATGGGCTCCCAATCATCGACTTGTTTGGCGGCAAGATCGCTGCCGAATTGCGTCTCTGGGATGCGATTGATCAAGGGCGTCTCGTACCTTTCACGTATTTTGGAGTGAGCGACGGGCTTGATCTTTCAAATGTGACCTGGAAGCGCGGCACGGGATATGACACCGGCGAACTCACCGAACTTTACGCTTCAAGCAAAGACTGGCTTGACACCACCATTGCCAGCATTGACAAATACATTGGCTTGGCTACCGATTTCAAAGCGCTTGGGTTCTGCGTCAGTGTCCTCCACGCTGAATTCATGGCTGATCAGTTCACCAAGCGTGGCATTGCATCAACATTCGTTTCAGGAGCTAGCGACGAAAGCGCTCGTCGTGCTGCGTTGCAAGACCTTAAGGACGGGCGGATCAAGGTTGTGTTTTCGGTGGATTTGTTCAACGAGGGGATTGATGTACCTGAAGTGGACGTCTTATTGATGTTTAGACCCACTGACAGCCCTGTCCTCTTCCTACAGCAGCTTGGGCGCGGCCTGCGTAAGTTGAGCGGGAAATTCAGTTGCACCATCATTGATTTTGTTTCGAACCACCGAAAAGAATTCCGCTTTGACCGCAAGCTTGGAGCCTTGCTTCCTGGTAACAGAAAGGCCCTAATCGCTCAAATCCAGGGAGGGTTCCCGACACTACCCGTAGGCTGCCACATGGAGTTTGACCGCATAGCTTCAGAGATCATTATTGAATCTATCCGGAATGCTCTCCCGACCACATGGAAACCAAAAGTTGAGGCGTGCAGAAAGTACCTCGCATCCGGCGGGGTACCAAGTCTTAAGGAATTCCTAGATGCCGAGGGTCTCGAACTTGAAGCAATCTACGAAGGTGGTCATTGCTGGTCCGAGCTTCTGGCGGACGCTGGAATTGTCAGCAGACAATCAGATGGCCCCCATCAAAAAGGATTGCGGCGAGCTATTGGGAGATTGCTACACATCGATGATCCGGACCGCATCGATTCACTCCGACTCATCTCACGGAGTGTTGCATTGAGCTCTATGTCGAAGCGCCAAATCGCAACTATTGAGCTCGTTATCTGTAATCTGGTAAACCAGCTGACCAGTGATGCAACTGTAGATATTC
>CAIMVH010000099.1 GCA_903844855.1 uncultured Actinomycetes bacterium
CGGCGTGGGCAAACGGCACGTACACCATCACTTTCTTCACACGTGATAGCAGTGGTCGCGTGGCAGCTTCCACACCAAACACTTTCACCACTTCTAATGGCGCTCCCACTGCGGCTGTCACTTCACCGGCCAGTGGCGGAGTAGTAAAGGGCATTGGAACATTCACTGGTACGGCTCGTGCTGACTCCTCCGGAACTGCCACCATCAATAAGGTGGGTGTGCGTATTACTGGCGGCACAGGATTCGGCGCTGGTTCATATGCACGTGTCTGCCCCACCGGTGCATATAACTGTTACTACAACGGTTATGGAACTTCAGAACTCACCTTCGATGTGGCTGGCACCGCAGATTATGTGTGGACTCCACCAGCCGGAGCGGTCTCTTTCAACATTGATACCACCGCCTTTGCAAACGGCACGTACACGATGCTCCTCTTCACTCGCGATACCAGCGGTCGAGTAGCGGTCTCTGCGCCCAGCACTTTTGTGATCACCCCGACCGTGAGCAACGTGGTCGCTACCTCTATCGCGGGTTCTGCAACCTCGATGGCAGTTACCTGGGCGGCGCCGCTCAACATGACGGGTGTCAGTGATTACCAGGTGGAGTACGCGACCTCTGCTGGTGATTGGAAGACCTTCGCACACTCTGCTTCAACATCGCCTGCCATTACTATCACCGGGCTGAGCGAACTTACGACCTATCAATTCCGCATCACGCCAATCTTTAGTGGCAGCGCAAACACCATTGGCGCCGCGACTTCTCCACTCGCGTCGACTCCTGCACCACTTGTACTTACCTTGGCTACCATCACTAGCACGTCGAATTGGTTGCTTGCTGGTGAATCCAGCACGGCTTCCACATGGCAACCCGCTGTGGTCGCTAATAAGCTCCGCATCACTTCAAGTGCCGGCGGACGTGGTGGCGCGATCAACAAGACCGCATTCGACACCACTAAGGGTCTCGATGTGCAGTTCCGATTTAATTTCAACACCGGAAGCTCAATTCCTGGTGATGGCTTCACCTTCTTCCTCGCAAACCCAGCCAATGCCGACCTAGCAAGTGCGCCAGCGACAAGGGGCACGTGGCTCGGTGGCGGCGGCGGATACCTTGCTTACAACGGTGATGGGGCAGCGGGCCAAGTAAAGGGCGCACTCCTCGGCGTCGGCGTGGTTCTCAATGGCTCACCCCAACTCCGGGTCTATGGAGCCACCGGAGTGAACGGTGTGCTGCCCACTCTTTCGGCGGTCTCCATCACAAATCCTTATAACGCGAGCTACTACATGCGAGTGGTGATTGACCCAAGCACCGTTTCAGCTGCCACTCGCGGATATCGCGTCTATATCTCGGCGACTACTACTTTTAGCACCACACCCACGGCCTCAGGTCTGCTCTCAGCAATCGGCATGACTGATCTCAGTAGCGGTGTCTACTTCGGGTTCACCGGTGCTACCGGAGCGAATACGGTAAATACCGACATCGATGCTATTAATGTTTACGGTGTGCTAAAGAGCTAACCAAAGTAATTGTTTGCTACGAAAGGTGAGTAATTTAAATGCTCCATACTGTCTGGTCTCAGTGGGAGGATTTGAAAGTACCTTCAGGATTCACCCGACTCTCGCCCAGTAACTGCTCATTAGAAACCGATGACTTAAGCAAAATAACTTTCTACGTACCCACGTATGCAGGCTTCCGACCTGCGCTACTCCACTCGTTGAAAATGCCCCATCTCCAAATCTTACAAATGCTCAATGCTGGATATGACGATGCTCTGGAATTTGTGAGACCAGGAATGACGCTCTGCAACGCACGTGGAGTGCACAATCCAGCAACTGCTGAATTGGCGCTTGGGCTGGCGATTGCATCAAGACGTGGCTTTGTGGAAACGAGTGCGGCGCAAGCAGCCGGTGAGTGGCAACATCACCGCTACTCAACTCTTGGGGGCGCCAGAGCCGCGATAGTGGGATACGGATCAATCGCCCGCACACTCGAGACTTACTTGGCTCCCCTAGATGTTGAAGTCGTTTCATTCTCTCGCTCGGGAAAACTTGGTTCTCTTCCGGTCGCTGATTTTGATGCGCATCTACCCAGCTTCGATGTGATCTTCCTACTGATGCCGCTCAATTCCGAGAGTCTTCATTTCTTCAATGCTGAGCGTTTTTCGGCGATGAAAGATGGGGCGCTCTTGGTAAATATCGCGCGGGGGGCAGTAGTTGATACCTCAGCTTTGGTTGAGGCGCTGTCTACTCGCCGCATTCATGCCGCGATTGACGTGGTGGATCCTGAGCCGCTACCGGCCGGCCATCCACTCTGGAAGTCGCCCAATTTGATCATTACCCCACATATTGGCGGCCAAGCCGATCTCTCTGAGAGCCGCGGGAAAGAGATGGTCGAGCATCAACTCGTCCGCCTCTCAAAGGATCAGGCACTAGAGAATGTGATCACCTAGTGACAATGTCCGGACAGGTGTGGTCAAATGTCCAGACAGGAAGAGGGTAAATCACCAGGTCACGGGGGTCTTTTCGAGCTGGTGAGAGGAGCCCAATGTCGTTTGGGGGGATATTTTGAATAAAGAAAGAAGTAGCGAGCAAGATTCCACGCGCTATCTCGATCTGGTGTCTCAGCTCAATGAGTACCTAGAAATCAAACGTCCCTCTCTCGATGATCTGATCCATTTCGTGGCGGCACGCACTCTGCAATCGTGGAGTGCAGAACGGGCGTTTATCGCGCTGATAGATCGCGATGGCGTCTTTCGTGAGATTGCATATTTTGGTTTTCAGTTTGAAAACTCGGCCGGCTGGACAGAAATAAACATTATGGATCGAGTCCCGATGGCTGATGCCGCCCGAAGCGGCTCCATCGTGATTGCTAACGAAGAGCACATCACGGAGGTCTATAAGGATCTCGTAGACCGACGTAGCTCCCGAATCGGACGCTCAATTATTGACGTGCCCATCCTTAAAGGGGGAGTCCCCATCGGTGTGATGGGAATAGTTTTTGCAGGAGAAATACCGGCAGATGAAAGTTTCTTGCCATTTCTTCGCTCTTTAGCGTCATGCGTCGTCTTTGCGATGGACGATAGCCGTCGCAAGATATCGACGAAACGCACAGGGGGGCGGCCTGTTGAACTCACGGAGCGCCAGCAGAAAATTCTTGAAATGATGGCGCAAGGGCTTACTAATGCGGTGATGGCACGACATCTTGGCTTTTCTGAATCACTGATCCGTCAAGAGACAGTAAAGATCTATCGCAATCTCAATGTGAGTAATCGGCACGAAGCTAGTGAGAAATTTGCATTGTTATCTCATGACTCTAAATAAGTCACGTCGCTAATATTTTGAAGAGCGCAACTATGGCAAGTCAAAAATCTTGGTGGCCAGGGACGGGATCGAACCGTCGACCTCACGATTTTCAGTCGCGCGCTCGTACCAACTGAGCTACCTGGCCTCGGCACCGTTTTAATATCGGTTCGACACCGAACCGGCGACGTACCCATACCTTGCGACACCTTGCGACCCGGACGGGACTTGAACCCGCGACCTTCGCCGTGACAGGGCGACGCGCTAACCAACTGCGCTACCGGGCCTTACTGGCGAACCAGTGAGGTACTGCTTTTACTGCCTTTACTTCGAGATGGTTACCCATCCTTCTGCGTGCCCCCAACGGGATTCGAACCCGTGTTACCGCCGTGAAAGGGCGATGTCCTAGGCCCCTAGACGATGGGGACATAGCCCGTAAAGGCCGGTACCGCTTGGAGCCGTCACAGCATACGGGCTGGGAGGAGAGGCGACCAAACGCGCGTGGCGCTTGGGAAGAGCATGAGCGCTCAGGGTTGGGGAGGGGCGGAGCGGCGAGTACGAAGAATGAAGGTACTGGCGCCGAGCAGGACGAGCCCAGCTCCCAAGAGACCGATAGAAACCCCGAGAGCCCCACCGAGTGTGGTGATGATGAGCTGGGCGACCCCGAAGGTGGAAGCGGTCACCGCAGCCACGAGGAAGGGCCAGAGCCGGCTGTGGGAGTAGAGCAGGTAGCCAGCAATGGCGGTACCTAAAAAGAGCAGGTAGCCAACGATATGGGAGCTGCCGACGAAGGCAATTTCCGCGCTGACAAATGCGGTGGCGCTAGCGATGGAAAAGCCGAGCATCTTCTCGTGGAAGATGCCGCGCTCTGAAAAGAAATACCACGCAGTTGCGATGGCGGCGAAGACGAGTGCGGAAATTGCACCATTAAAAATATTCACTGCTTCGAGAACGGCCATAGCGACAAAAATTTTGAATGCAAAGAGTGTCACATGGCCGACCGATGTGCGATTACGGAAGTACGCAACATCGACGACGATGCTTCCTACGATGCTTGCGACAAGTGCCTTCTCCCATGGTGATGCCACTCCGGCGGTAGCGGCAGCGGAGATACCAGCAAAGGAGAAGAGCGTGGCAACAAGACGAGCGCGCACGGGAGATTTTTCACCGCGGTGCAAGAGAAGTGCCACCGCGGCGAAGATTAGAGTAAGCACGAGCAGAGCGATGA
>CAIMVH010000100.1 GCA_903844855.1 uncultured Actinomycetes bacterium
CGCACCTCAGCAACCGGAAGTGGACCAGCTGACAACGCAATCATCATTGAGCTTAAGCAATGGAGTCATGTTGACGAGAGTTCAATCACAGAGCATGTTGCTGTCGCGTTCGCTGGCGGGAGCCCTAAGGACACGCTGCACCCAAGCGCCCAGGTTCACCGTTACGAGCAGTTCCTGCGCGACATGAGTGAGCTCTTTGCATCGGGCGACGTGGGATTGAGTTCGCTAGCGTTCCTTCACAACCTTGATCGAGCTTCTTCTGGTGCCGCTCCGCTCTATGCGCCGCAATTCGCCGAGCTCCTTGGTTCGTCACCGATTTATGCGCAGGACCAGATTGAAGAGCTAGCGAGCCACCTTTCAGAAAAAGTTGGCGCTGGTGACAGCACCGAACTCATTGAGAAAATCTCTTCTTCTGGGTATCGGCCAAGTAAGAAGCTCCTGGACCACGTTGCTTCCGTTATCTCAAACGAAAAGGCATTCGTGTTGCTTGACGAACAGGTCACGGCATATATGGCAGTGCACGACGAACTTCAGCGCGCTGGCAAAAAGAGCAAGCCATCAACGTTCATTATCAATGGCGGACCCGGTACAGGAAAGAGCCTGATCGCACTGCAGTTGCTGGCGAGTGCTGCAGCGGAAGGGAAGACCGTTGCGCATGCCACCGGCTCTCGCGCATTTACTGAAGGTCTCCGCAAGCGAGTAGGTCCTCGTGCGGGCACACTCATGAAGTATTTCAACTCGTTTATGAAGAAGGGTGAGCCGTTCGACCTACTCGTCGCCGATGAGGCACACCGCATTCGCGAGACCAGCGCAAACCAGTGGACAAAGAAGGAGGACCGTGGCGGCTCACAAATTGAGGAGCTTCTTGATTCAGCAAAGATCGCCGCGTTCTTCATTGATGACCGTCAAGTTGTGCGACCGGGCGAAGTTGGCAGCGCGGCGTTGATTCGCGAGGCAAGCGCCAAGCGTGGTCAGCTAGTGTTCGAATATGACCTTGCGGCACAGTTCCGTTGCGGCGGGTCAGATACGTATGTGCGCTGGGTTGATCGGCTACTCGGTGTCAGCACAGACGGTGATGAGATCCTTGACATTGAGCAGGCTGGGTTTGATTTCTCTGTCGTCGACTCACCGGCTGCACTGGAGCGGGAAGTCCAGCAGTTGCTTAAGAAGGGGCAGAACTCCCGGCTAGTGGCCGGTTTCTGCTGGCCGTGGAGTGACCCTCTCAGTGATGGCACGCTTGTCAACGACGTTGTGGTGGGTGATTGGCAACGACCGTGGAACGCGAAGCCCACAGCTGGCCGCTTGGCACCTGGGATCCCGAGCTCAAATGCGTGGGCGATCGATCCGGAGGGCGTCCACCAGGTTGGCTGTGTGTATACCGCTCAGGGCTTCGAGTTTGATCGCGTTGGCGTCATCTGGGGCGATGACCTGGTGTGGCGAGCCGGCAAGGGGTGGGTCGCACAGGCTCAACACTCATTCGACTCCGTCGTGAAGCGTGCCGACAAGAAGGACCCTGAGTTCTAC
>CAIMVH010000101.1 GCA_903844855.1 uncultured Actinomycetes bacterium
AGCCGCGATCCAATTCATCAAGGATCGAAAAATTAACGAAATGATTTCCAACGGAAAGAAGGACTTTGGAATCATCACGCAAGGCGGGTTGTACAACACCGTCATGCGTGGTCTCCAACTTCTTGGTCTTGCAGATATTTACGGAAATTCCGAAATTCCGGTCTACGTTCTCAACGTTACCTACCCCATCATCGCCGACGAAGTTGAAGAGTTCGCCAAAGATAAGCGCGCACTCCTGCTCTTCGAAGAGGGCCAACCGGATTACATCGAGCAGAACATCAACTCGATCCTTCGCAAGGCTGATGCCACCGCAAAATTGCACGGAAAAGATGTACTTGTGATGGCCGGTGAGTACACCCCCACCGTGGTCACAAAAGGCTTGCTCTCTTTTGTGCGCATGTATGCGCCAGATCTCATCAAGGAGAACGATCTTCCAGCGATCGTCTTGCCACCTGACTCCCCCGAGCATCCGATGGCAATCAAGCTCACGCAAGAAGAAGTGCATACGCGCCCGCCAGGATTTTGTACCGGGTGCCCTGAGCGACCCATTTTCTCGGCGTTGAAGTTGGCTGAACGTGAGACCGGAAAACACCACGTCAGTGCCGATATTGGTTGCCATCTCTTCTCCATCTTGCCGCCCTTCGACATCGGCGCCACCACCATGGGCTACGGCCTCGGATCAGCAGGTGCGGCCGGTTTCCAAGATGCCAATAGCGAAAAGCCAGTGCTCGCGTTCATGGGCGATGGCGGCTTCTGGCATAACGGTCTTACCAGCGGCGTTGGCAACGCAGTCTTCAACGAGAGCAACCAAGTACTTGTTGTCGTTGACAACGCATACAGCGCAGCCACTGGCGGACAAGACATCCTCTCCTCCGCTGCGGATAACCCCATTCGATCCACCAAACACCCGATTGAGCGCGCAGTACGTGGCGTAGGTGTGAAGTGGGCGAAGACGGTGACCAATACTTACAAAGTTGATGAACTGCGCGACACCTTTATCGATGCACTTACGTCTAAGGAGCCAGGGCCGAAAGTTATCGTGGCGCAATCAGAGTGCACACTCAACCGCACCAGGCGCGAACGCCCCCTCGCAGCTAAGGCAGAGAAAGAGGGCAAGCGCGTCGTCCGTGAACGCTATGGAATCGATCCAGAAACATGCACCGGAGATCACTCATGCATCCGCATCTCTGGCTGCCCGAGTCTTTCGATTACGGCCAACCCAGATCCACTTCGTAAAGAGCCTATTGCCACTGTGCTTTCGAGTTGTGTGGGTTGCGGCCTCTGCGGCGAAAACGCACACGCAGCTGCGCTCTGTCCATCTTTTTATCGCACCCAAGTGATCAGCAATCCGACGGCATGGGACCGATTCATTACGTCACTTCGTAATGCCTATATTTCACGTTTGCAAAGCGGAATCGAAAGGCGCTACGCAGGAATCGAGCCAGAAGCGAGTACTGCAGAATTGGTCTCTGCCTAATGACTCAAGCAACACAAACTCGCGCCATTACCATGGCGATTCTTGCCATGGGAGGCGAAGGTGGCGGAGTGCTCGCCGACTGGATGGTCAGCCTTGGCGAACACTCTGGCTATTGGGCACAAACCACATCGGTGCCGGGCGTCGCGCAACGTACTGGTGCCACGATCTATTACGTAGAACTCTTTCCCCGCACTGCAGATGGCGCCGAACCCATCTTGAGCACCATGCCCACACCGGGCGAAGTAGATATCGTGCTGGCATCTGAACTCATGGAAGCAGGACGCTCAGTCGTTCGTGGGCTGGTAACACCGAAGAACACCACACTCATCGCCTCAACCCATCGGGTTTACAGCATGATGGAGAAGACAGCACTCGGCGATGGCCGAGTCGACTCCGACACCATCATCGAAAACTGTATGAAAGCCGCTGCTAAGTTCGTCGGTGGCGACTTCGCTAAAATTGCTGAAGAGAGTGGCAGCGTTATTAGCTCCGTACTCTTTGGAGCACTCGCTGGAACCGGTCGCCTGCCTTTCACCCGAAAAGAGTTTGAATCCGCTATCGAACGAGCTGGCGTAGGCGTTGCTACCAGCCTCAACGCTTTCGCTCGCGGATTTGAGTATGCCCAGAACGCACTCAAACCGGCATCAACTGGAGTTCCGATTCAAATCGGCATGAAGCCTGTCTCGGTTGAAGATACGAAAGCGGCTACAGACGCTGCCATCGCTGCCGACCCCACTGCTGCAGTCGGAGCGCGCCTCTCTGCGCAGGCAGCTCACATCCAAAATACTTACCCCGCTTCAGTGCGCGCCACCCTTGTTCATGGCATTAAGCGCACCACTGAATACCAAGATGTGAAGTACGCAGACGAATTCCTCGCCCGAGTGGCATCCGTCTACGCCTTGGATCTTGCACACGGAGATGGTTCCTTCCGACTCACTAACGAAGCCGCTCGTTACACCGCCCTCTGGATGACGTACGAAGACACCATTCGGGTAGCGGCGATCAAGGTAAGGGCAAGACGCTTCGATCGTATTCACAAGGAAGCGCGCGCTAAGAATGAGCAAGTTGTAGGCATCATGGAATTTCTCCACCCACAGGTCCAGGAAGTTGCCGACACCTTGCCCACCGCACTCGGCAAGTGGGTACTTCGCTCAAAGCCAGTTAATGCTTTGATCACTCGAGTGAGCGGGAATGGGATAAAGGTCAATACCACTTCAGCCTTTGGCTATACAACGCTCTACATCCTCAGCCGTCTGCGCCCTATTCGTCGTCGCTCTTTGAGATTTAATGAAGAACAACTTTTGATCGATGCTTGGCTCACCACCGTGATGGATCTTGCTAGTAAGAATTATGGACTCGCTTGCGAAGTAGCAGAAACACAATCACTCGTGAAGGGTTACGGCGAGACTCACGCTAATGGACTTGCAAATTTTGATGCAATCATGGCCGAACTTCCTCGCACCCTCGTCGCGGCTGATCCCGTTGCTCGTCAAATAGCGCTGCGTACTGCGGCCCTCGCTGAAGAGTCCGGAGAGAAGTTACGCGCGCTGCTTCGCTAGTGCGCGCGCTTAGATTTACTCTCTGCGGTAATCACCAAAATAACGCCGAGAATAACGGTGCTTGCTCCGAGCACCATCGGCAGCGAGATGGGTTCGCTTAGTACAATTGCTCCGAGTATCACTGCTATGACAGGGTTTACGTAGGCATAGGTAGAAGTCATCGAGACGGGAGCATTTCCTACGAGCCAGAGATAGGCGCTGTAGGCGATTACTGAGCCAACAACGACAAGGTAGCTCCAGCCAAACCAGGAGAACGCACTTGCATGAAAGAACTGATGAAGGCTGTCTCCGTGAATCATGCCAGCAGTGAAGAGAGCTACCCCACCAGCAAACATCTGCACTGTGGTGACCATCAATGAATTCTTGGGCGTTTGAAAACGCGGAGTCATAAAGGTTCCGAAGGCCCAGATGAGGTTGGCGAGCAGTACCGCCATCATCCAAAAAAATAACTGTCCCGAAGTAACACCCTCTGGTGTCTTCACCTGACCTGGGCGGAGCAAGAGCCCTACGCCAATAAACCCAATGGCGATGCCGCTCCAACTCAACTTAGTGGGTCTATCCCCGGCGATCACTCGAAAGATGGAGATCCAGAGCGGCATCGCCGCGATAATCAACGCCACGATCCCGCTCGGTACATACCTTTCCGCCAGGGATACGGTTCCAATACCCACACCCAACAAGAGCCCACCGAGGAGCGCGGTCGACCAAAACTCCCGCTTAGTAACGCGCAGCTCATGCCACCCCTGCCTGAAGCCAACCCAGAGCGCCAGAAGTACTGAAGCGACGAGGAATCGCAGCCCCATCGCGGCCAACGAGGGCATCGTTTTGATAGAAATTGCGATCGCTAAATAAGTCGTCCCCCAGATGATGTACACCGTCCAGAGGGAGAGCCACATCTTTGAGGAATTGCTGCGCGTGGCCACTTAGTTAGCCTAGTGAGTTTGCACCACTACTTTGCGTGCGGACGCCAACGAGCAGGTCGCTTTGCAACGACTTCGCTGGTGCCAAGAGTAAGTCGTGGCTTTGGATCTTCGGTGCGACCTGCAGGTGGTTGGCGGCTACCGGCGCCGTACTGGTTTGGCCAGCGCAAACGCACGCCTTGATCAACAGCGGCGTGGAGCGTCCAATTGGGATCAAAGAGGTGAGGGCGACCCAGCGCGCAGAGATCTGCTC
>CAIMVH010000102.1 GCA_903844855.1 uncultured Actinomycetes bacterium
AGGCCTTAAATCATTGGGTTTTGAAGTCCACCAACCCAAGGGCACCTACTTTGCAACAGTAGATGTACGTTCCAAGGGTTTTGCGACCGCTGACGAATTCTGCCAAACAATTCCGAAGTCGATCGGTGTAGTAGCGATTCCATCGCACGTTTTTTATGAACATCCAGAACGCGGGGCCGCCTATGCGCGCTTTGCATTCTGTAAGAAGAATGCGGTACTCGACGCGGCACTTGAACGTCTCGCAAAACTTTAATTAAGTAAGGCACTTACACTTCTAAACGGGGTTAATCCTTTTTGTAGATGACCAGATGTGAAGTTTTTCGTATTGGCACGAGATCGCGCCTTGCCGGAGCACCTGCAAGTTGCGCACGGAGATAATCCATCTCGCGATTGAGATCGATTACTTGGGTCTCTAACTCCAAGATGCGTTTGATGCCCGCAAGATTGATTCCCTCGTTAACAAGTCGTTGTACTTCTCTGAGAAGTGCGATGTCACGGATGGAGTAACGGCGACCGCGGCCAATAGCCCGATCGGGAGAGACCAGACCGAGGCGATCGTATTGGCGCAGCGTTTGTGGGTGCATGCCGGAGATTTCTGCGGCCACACTAATAACGTAGACCGCTGCGAATTCGTCGTGATCTCCTAACATCACTACTCCTTTGCCTTAGCAACAAAGTCTGCCCGAAGATCCTCATTCGCTGTCAAGGTTTGAAACTCCTCGATGAGTGCGCGCTCTTTAGCGTCGAGACGCTGAGGCACGGCAACTTCGACGGTGACGAAGAGATCTCCATGGCCACCGCTCTTCTTCGCTAAACCATGGCTTTTCACGCGAAGCGTGCGCCCATTTGCAGTGCCCGCAGCTAGACGCACCTTGACCAGTTCGCCGCTTAATGTCGGAACTTCAACGTCACCACCCAGTGCCGCTTCCGCGAAAGTGATGGGCAGAGTGAGTGAGAGATTATCTCCCTTGCGAGTAAAGATCGGATGCGGTGTTACATGAATCTCGATGTAAAGATCTCCGGCGGGTGCACCTGGTTGTCCGGCTCCACCTTTGCCTTTGAGAATAATGCGTTTCCCATCTTCAATACTCGCAGGGATATTCGCTTTTACAGTTGCTCCATTCACCCGCAAAGAAATCTGGGTACCGACAACAGAGTCACGGAACGAGATAGTGGTCTCTGTTTGTAAGTCTTGACCTTTGCGTGGTCCACGTTGGCGATTGCCGAAGAGTCCACTCAGCATGTCGTTGATGTCGCCACCACCGAACGCATCGCCCGCACCACTTTGGAAATGTGCACTATGTTGCGAGCTACTGTATTGAGCTCCGCCTTGGGGTTTACGGAAGCCACCACGCGCAAAGAGTGACCGTGCTTCGTCGTACTCCGCGCGCTTCTTTGGATCACTCAAGATGTCGTATGCCTCAGAGACTTCTTTGAAGCGTTCTTCTAACTTGGCATCGCCCTTATTAGCGTCAGGGTGGAGATCGCGCGCGAGTTTGCGATACACCTTCTTGATTGCGGCCGCTTCTGCATTCTTCTCGACGCCAAGAATGGCGTAGAAATCTTTCTCATACAGATCCTTAGCGGCCATGGATTTACTCAGGTTCCGTTACTGCCACACGTGCAGGTCGAAGAATGCGATCCTTCAAGCGATATCCCGGTTGCAAGATTGCCGTGGCAGTTGCTTCGGTCACTTCGCTGCTCGTGGCGTGAACAAGTGCCTCGTGCACTTGTGGATCGAAAGATTCACCAGCGGTGCCGTACTTCTCGAGCCCAAGTTTGGCCGTAAGTTTTTCGAGTTGATCAGCAACTGCCTTGAACCCACCTTCGAGCTCACCGTGTTCACGAGCGCGATCGAGATCATCGAGAGTAGGAAGCATTTCAAATAGCACCGCTGCTACAGCCATGTCACGCGCTAGTTCACGATCGCGTTCTACACGCTTTCGATAATTGGAGTATTCGGCCTGGAGTCGTTGCAGATCCCCGGTGAGGACGACGAGTGGATCACTCGCCGCCTCCTCGAGAACTTCAACAACTTCAGCTACAGACTCTTCGGTTATAGATTCTGCTGCGCTTTCGCTCATTTCTGTTCGTCAACAATCTCAGCATCGACTACATCGTCCCCATGGCCATGTGGCTCTTCACTACCGTGTTCAGAGTCAGAGCCAGCTGCCTTCTCCGCTTCATAGAGAGAGGCGCCTAATTGTTGGCTTACATTTGAGAGCTTCTCAGTGCCGGCTTTGATCGTTTCCATGTTGCTGCCCTTGAGAGCTTCCTTCAGTGAGTTAAGTTCGCCTTCAACTTCAGCCTTCTTCTCAGCGGCTTCGCCTTCAGTGAACTTATCGCCATTATCTTTGAGGAACTTCTCTGTTTGGTAGACAAGTGAATCGGCGAGGTTACGAGTCTCGGCCTCTTCGCGACGCGCCTTATCTTCTTCTGCGTGCGATTCGGCTTCCTTCATCATGCGCTCGATGTCGTCCTTGCCGAGAGCAGATCCACCAGTAATGCGCATTGATTGCTCTTTGCCCGTACCAAGATCCTTGGCAGCTACGTGCACAATACCGTTGGCGTCGATGTCGAAAGTGACTTCGATCTGAGGAATGCCACGAGGTGCTGGTGGCAATCCGGTGAGTTCAAACATTCCGAGCTTCTTATTGTAAGAGGCCATCTCGCGCTCGCCTTGGAAGACCTGAATCTGCACGCTTGGTTGATTGTCATCAGCGGTGGTGAAGATTTCTGAGCGCTTGGTAGGGATGGTGGTGTTGCGCTCGATGAGGCGAGTCATGATGCCACCCTTGGTTTCAATACCAAGTGAGAGCGGTGTGACGTCGAGAAGGAGAACATCCTTCACTTCGCCCTTGAGCACACCTGCTTGCAGCGCTGCACCGACGGCGACTACCTCATCAGGGTTTACGCCCTTATTTGGTTCGCGGCCACCTGTGAGAGTACGTACAAGGTCAACAACTGCTGGCATACGAGTTGATCCACCGACCAAGACAACTTGATCGATCTTGCTAAGTGGAACACCTGCATCCTTGATTACTTGCTCGAAAGGCTTCTTGCAGCGCTCGAGAAGATCAGCAGTGATTTGTTGGAATTGCGCACGAGTAATTGACTCATCGAGGAAGAGTGGATTCTTCTCAGCATCGACTGTGATGTAAGGAAGGTTGATGCTGGTTGATTGTGAAGAAGAGAGTTCAATCTTTGCTTTCTCCGCTGCTTCGCGAACACGTTGCATCGCCATCTTGTCTTTAGTGAGATCGATGCCATTGCTTTGGCCAAAGTTTTTAACCAAGTGCTCGACGAGTGCTTGATCCCAATCATCGCCACCGAGGTGGTTGTCGCCATTGGTTGCTTTTACTTCGACAACACCATCGCCAATTTCAAGAAGCGAGACGTCGAACGTTCCACCACCGAGGTCGAAGACGAGAATGGTTTGTTCTTGATCTGCTTTATCTAGACCGTATGCAAGTGCGGCTGCAGTGGGCTCATTGATAATACGAAGTACGTTAAGACCCGCAATCTCGCCCGCTTCTTTCGTTGCTTGACGTTGTGAGTCGTTGAAGTATGCCGGCACTGTAATGACAGCATCGGTGATTGTTTCACCGAGGTAAGCCTCTGCATCGCGCTTTAACTTCATGAGTACGCGAGCGCTGATCTCTTGGGGGGTGTATGGCTTGTTATCGATATCAACAGTCCAGTTGGTACCGATGTGGCGCTTGACCGAACGGATCGTGCGATCGACGTTGGTGACGGCTTGGCGCTTGGCGACTTCGCCGACCAAGACTTCGCCATTCTTAGCAAAGGCCACGATCGAAGGGGTGGTTCGTGCTCCCTCCGCATTTGCGATCACTGTGGGCTCGCCGCCCTCCAGCACGCTGACGCATGAATTGGTGGTTCCGAGGTCAATACCAACCGCTCTAGCCATTCTCTTTACTCTCTTTCGCTTCTGCTCTTTCGATGGAGCTCGCGCTCCTCGAGGGGGTACCAAGCGAGTTCTCCCGCCTGGGTCTAGGACGATCTTCCCACTTGCGCCGGTTTTCGTCAAAAGATTGAGTCGAGTCGGCTCAAGTCTTATCAGATGAGAGAACCACCACTTCTACCGACTTATTCCCGCCCCCCACTCGCGGCAAGCCCTGCGGTCGGTAACCTCTATTCCCATGAGCGCACTACTCATCGTCATCTCGCTGGCCGCCACGGTCGTTGGCCTCGCCCTTTTTGCCAAGGCGGTCCGCTCAATCCTTGCAATCGTGCGCATCGGCCAAGCTGATCCCACCCGATCAGATCACCGAGGTGCGCGCGTCAAGACATTGGTACGCGAAGTGCTCGGACATACCCGTATGCGCAAGTGGAGCATCGGTGGAATTGCGCACTGGTTTGTCTTCGTCGGTTTTGGTTCACTCGCCCTAACTTTGGTCACCGCATACGGGCAACTCTTCGCACCAGAGTTTGCGATACCTCTTCTTGGACACTTTGCGCCTTATGAATTCTTCGTGGAATTAATATCGTGGCTCACGGGTCTTGGAATCGTCACACTTATTGGTATTCGCCAAGCGACGAGAATTTTCCGCCCAGGACGCACCTCACGTTTCTATGGTTCAAGTTCATGGCAGGCGTATTACGTAGAAGCCACCATCCTGGCGATTGTTCTCTGCGTTATTGCACTTCGTGGTTTGGAAGGTGCGCTCGCTGGCGAAACGTCATGGAATTGGCATTACGCGCTCTCTTGGCCCGCGGTACTAGCATTCAGCGGACTCAGTACTGGCACTCTTGAATCGTTGATCGTGCTTGTGGCCGCCATCAAAATCGTGGTCTCGATGGCATGGTTTATCACCATCTCTATCAATTTGACGATGGGTGTTGCTTGGCATCGCTTCCTCGCCTTCTTCAATATCTTCTTTAAGCGCAATGCAGACGGTGCAATATCACTGGGAGCACTTCCAGTCATGCTCTCCGATGGCAAGCCGATCAACTTCGAGGATCCAGGCGATGACGACATCTTCGGTGTGGGTGCTATAGAGAACATGTCTTGGAAAGGCATTCTCGATCTCTCTACCTGCACCGAGTGTGGTCGTTGCCAATCGCAATGCCCTGCATGGAATACCGAGAAGCCACTCTCGCCGAAACTATTGATTACTGCCATGCGCGATCACGCATTCGCGAAAGCCCCTTATTTGCTGGCGCTTTCCGATGATCAGAAAGCTGCCCTCACAGACGAACAACGCGCAGAGGCAGAGAAGTCCCTTATTGGAGACATCATCACTCCTGAAGTTCTCTGGTCATGCACTACGTGCGGTGCGTGTGTAAATCAATGCCCTGTTGATATCGAGCATGTAGATCACATCGTGAACATGCGTCGTCACCAAGTGCTCGTGGAATCAGATTTCCCCACCGAACTTGGTGGCACTTTTCGTAATCTTGAAAGCAAGGGCAACCCTTGGGGAATGAACTCTTCGCAACGCAACGACTGGATCACTGAACTCGACTTCGAAGTCACTGTGCTCGATGGTCCTATCGCACCTGAAGTGGAGTATCTCTTCTGGGTGGGCTGCGCAGGTGCATACGAAGACCGCGCAAAGAAAACCACCAAGGCAGTTGCTGAACTTCTCCACCGTGCTGGCGTTACCTTCGGTGTGTTAGGTGAGGGCGAAACATGTACCGGGGATCCTGCCCGTCGCGCCGGCAATGAATTTCTCTATCAAATGCTCGCGGCACAAAATATTGAGATGCTCGGCGAAGTATTTAAGGAACGCGAAACGAAGAAGGTTGTCGTCACCTGCCCTCACTGCTTTACCACCCTCGGTCGCGATTATGAGCAACTCGGGATGAAGCTTGAAGTTGTCCATCACACGCAACTACTCAACAAGTTAGTGCGCGATAAGAAACTCATTCCAGTGGCACCGGTGCAGCAACAGATCACGTATCACGATCCTTGTTACCTCGGTAGGCACAATCAGGTCTACACACCACCACGGGAATTGCTCGAAGCAAGTGGAGCCACCATTGTCGAGATGCCACGTAACTCTGAACGATCCTTCTGCTGCGGCGCCGGTGGCGCACGAATGTGGATGGAGGAGAAAATCGGCGCGAAGATCAACGTCACTCGCGTCGAGGAAGCCCTCACCACTGCGCCTTCAGTGATTGCGGTGGCATGTCCCTTCTGTCGCGTGATGGTCTCTGATGGCGTGGACTCCAAGAAGCAAGAGGGCGCGGCACCAGAGAGCCTTGAAGTTCTCGATGTGGCTCAAATGCTCCTAAAATCCCTGGGCTAATGGCCAGGTAGCCCTACGACCCTCGCTCGGTAAATCTCTTATTTCTCCAGTAACCTTTTTTCTATGAAGAAGTTCTGGGGTCTCCTGCTCAGCACGTTGCTGAGTCTTACCCTCGCACCACTTACTTCAGCACACGCAGCTAGCGATCCGCACGGCCCACGTTTGGCATATGGCGCACCTGTGCGTCACACACTTACCTCGTGTGCCACGAATCCAGGTAACGCGATCGCGTGCATCGAGAGTGTCACTATGACCAGTTCAAGTGGCGCGACTCCAGTAAGTGGACGTATTACCTCGATGCAGATCCCGACCGATGAGCGTTATGCGAACTCTGAGCGCCCCATCACAGCTCCAGAATCTTCAACTGTGCCGGCGAATATCAATATCCCTGTTCTCACAATTTATGCGCCTGAGGGATGCCACGGCATCGGCACTATTCAGACTTTGCAGATCAAAGTGGCAAACACGTGGATTGATCTTAAGAAAGACCCAGTCTCCGCAACGTCCATAGATATTAAGTGCCCTACAAATATGCGTAATGCCAGTTTTAATTTCTCTGAGGCTGAAGGTACTGCGCTATTAGCTTCGGATAATGTAAAGAATTCTGCTGCATACGGTGATCTCTCAGCGTTGAACAAGGCAAGTGCAAATAAGATCGAGGTTTCATCGGCTAATTTACGTTTTAGAATCGCTGACCCGAACGGTGCATGGGAATGGTTTTCGACAGAGAAATTACTCTTGTCATGGTCTCAAGTAGGCACGCCACAAGTCATCGAAGTCACACTGCCACAAGCTAATCGCGGGTATTACGAAGAGTGGACCTTCCCGAAGAATGGGAAAGCTGATCCCACCAACAATATTGCCGTTGTTGCAGAGTTTCAGCCGTATCAAGCAAAATGGTGTTGGTCTGAAACGAGCTGCGACGACCGGCGTGAAGAGTTCTTACTCGCTATTAATCCCACCATGACCCCA
>CAIMVH010000103.1 GCA_903844855.1 uncultured Actinomycetes bacterium
CACCTGGCTGATTTTGTCGAGGGGAATGCCATCCATCAGGATTTCGATATCGCGGAGTGAATCAATAGCGACACCCACTTTGCCTACTTCGCCAGCAGCAAGGGGATGGTCTGAGTCGAGGCCTAGCTGTGTGGGAAGATCGAGTGCGACACTGAAACCAGTAAGACCTTGGTCGAGCAACTGACGAAAGCGCGCGTTAGTTTCAGCAGGAGTTCCAAAACCACCGTATTGCCCCATCGTCCACACGCGTGGTTCTGCACTGATGCCACGCGTGTATGGGTACTCACCCGGTTGCTCTTTCACAATGATCCTTACTTCGATTCCGCTTCGAGTTCTTCCCTGATGACCTTCTTAGCGATCTTTCCGGTGGAATTCAACGGGAAAGACTCAACAATGCGTACCTCTTTCGGCTTCTTATAGGAAGCCATGCTCGCCTTGCAGTGATCCATCACAACTTGTGGATCCACGTGGGCTCCTGGGAGGAGGGTAATGAGTGCGGTGACCCGTTGGCCCCACTCCTGATCCTTCACTCCCACGACAGCCACTTCATGGACGCCTTGAACCTGGGCGATAACTTCCTCAATTTCACGCGGGTAGATGTTATAGCCACCACTAATGATCATGTCGCCCTTGCGATCGACTAAAAAGAGGCGATCGTGAGTATCTAGCCGCCCCAGATCTCCAGTATGTAGCCAGCCATCACGCACCGCTTTGGTAACGGTGTTGTCTTGACCAGCTGAGCCCCAGTACCCGCGCATGACGTGGTCGCCGCGAGTAATGACTTCGCCGATCTCCCCGAGAGGAACGTCTTTGCCGTCCTCATCAACAATGCGTACTTCTACACCCTTGCAGGCGTTGCCCGCGCTCGTCAGGACTTCTGGTTCACGTGTGAGACCGAGTGTGTGATCTGCTTCGGAGAGCACGGTGACTGGGGGAATGGCTTCGACTAATCCGTAGTACTGCACCATGTGCGTCGTGAGTTGCTCGTGGCATTGGCGAATTTGCTCGGCGGGCATCGGCGCTCCTGCATAGCCAAGCATTTGTAAATTCTTCAAGCGTTCGGGGGAGATGTCTTTCATGGCAAGGAGACGAGCGACCATGGTAGGCACCATGGCAGTTGCAGTAGCACCGCCTTTTTCGAACGCTTCAACTACAAGCTCTTCGTCGAACTTGGCATGCACGATCTGGCGAGCACCAAAAGCAAAGAAGGGGAGTACGAAGAGTCCACTGGTATGTGTGACAGGGCCGGTATGGAGCCAAGCATCATTTTCATTCGGTATGCGGCCGAAGAGATCGGTAACGATGTTGTTGAGGCTAGCGAAGCGATTACGGTGGGTGCGAATAGCGCCCTTCGGCTTGCCTGTAGTTCCGCTTGAATAATTAAGCGACACCAAAGTATCTGGATTCACTGCCAGGCGTAGTTCCTCACTGGACTGCGCAGCGAGAAAGCGCTCATAAGGAACTGCGCCCTCGTGCTCGCCGTTGATAACAATGACGTGATAG
>CAIMVH010000104.1 GCA_903844855.1 uncultured Actinomycetes bacterium
AAAAGTACCCTATCCTCGGTCGTTTGGCGTACTTTGAGGGAGTTTCGTCCTCCCACGCAGGAGGTAGAATGATCCAAAACTACATAGTGGCGGAAATTAGCTTTCCGTCCCCAAGAACGGGTGACGGAAATTAGCTTTCCGTCCCCAAGAACGGGTGACGGAAATTAGCTTTCCGTCCCCAAGGCTTTCGATGCCTACTCCAACTGTGGAGAAGGCAGAGAGCCTTTTGTATTGGGGGTGAACGGTCTCGACTACGGATGTTGAGGCAGGGGAAGCGGGCCGAGGAAGCCGGGATGATCTCGTAAACCAATAACCCGTGCAAAAAAATAAGTGCCAATAAAACGGCCACTGATTTCGCCCTCGCTGCATAAGCGAGCCTTCGAAATCCGTTAGCCCAGGGTCGCTCTCGACCTGGAATCTAGCGTCGCTAGAGAGCTCTACCTGCCAGGGGTGCATCGAACTCTGTTGGGGAAATCTTTTCGATGATGAGTCCGGCGATCACTTGTACGCGTGTGGATCGGGACTGAGAAACCGCTTAGCGTAATACGCCCGTAGAAGACCTGGTTTAATGCCGAAGGACGCGGGTTCGATTCCCGCCACCTCCACTGATATGCGAGCCGCATTGTTCCACTCAGAGGAATTCTTCGTTCCTTTGAGTGGAGCTTTCTGGTTTATTGGCTGATGAGTTTCAGGCGCAGCACGATTGCGTCACAATTCCCCATTTCGCCCAGCTCCCTGTGCTTGAATTCGATTCATGATTTCACCGCGCAGGTGGCTATCAATACGGGAGGGCTCATGTCTACTGCTCAGGGCGAGATAATTGAAGCCGATATTGCCATAGTAGGCGGCGGTGTGGCTGGGTCAGCGTTGGCAGCGGCTTTGCGCAACTCTGAATACAAAATCGTGGTGATCGATAAGCGCACCGCGCCACTCGACTCGTCTCGTGGGGATAATTTCACTCCCGCCAACGCTGAGATCTTTTCGCAGTGGGGCATTCTGGATGAGTTCATCAAACGCGGGGCTACCAAGCGCGTGGGTGCTGAATTTCGCACCTCTGCAGGCGAAGTCCTTCTTACCTCTTCATATAGCGAAATAGATATTCCAGAGCCATACTTCTTGGTCTATCACCACGATTTAATGGCTGAGACTTTTCAAGAGATTGCATCTGTAAATCCTAATTACCAACTCTTGCAGCCTTACTCGGTGAAGGGCTTTGAGATTGAAGCTGGAAGTATCAAGAGCATTACTGCAACTTCAAATGAAGGTAAGCAGATCGAGGTGCGCGCTCCACTCGTTGTTGCTTCTGATGGTTCATCGTCGAACGTTCGCACCGCATTAGGGTTTCCGACTTTCGAGCATCCCTATCAACACAATCTAGTTTCTATTTTTGCGCCATATCCGAAAGAGCTCATGCCACAGAATTATTTCTATAGATACTCAGATCCCTCAGGCCACGTCATCATTCAGCATCGAAATAATGGCACGGCTAAAGTAATTCTTGCCGTGGGCGAAGAAGGTATGCCTTGGTGGAAGAGCGCAACTCCGGAACAGCGTGCTGAATTCTTAGCGCGCCGTGCACCGATCCTTGAAGGAATTGAAACAGAGATGGCTGGTTTCTACCCTGCACGCATGATTCATGCACTCCAGTATGTGTCGGGTAATACGGTTCTCATTGGAGATGCCGCGCACACCATTCATCCAGCTCGCGGCCAAGGGCTCAATATGGGCATTTCCGCGCTTCCAAACTTGTTGGCGAAATTACCAACTGCCGCCGAGTTGAAAGACCCCAATAAGGTTCGAGAAGCACTACTTGCCTTTGAAGCAATTCAAAAGCCTTTGTATGAACGTTCGATTGCCCGCAACCATGTCGCTGCTATGGATATGGAAGCGGCTGCCGGGGAGAACCATGAGTTCGTCATCAAGCGTCAGGATGAGGCGCTTCGAAAAGTAGCTGCGACACCAGCGATTAGACGTCGTTACTTGCACGATAGCACCGGGTATCCGCTACCTGGAGCGCCGGTAACAAACGCTGCTTACCAAGTCTAAGACGACTCCGTAGCCCACCTTTCCTCTCCTCGGTGATTCTGCTCGGTGATTCTGTCGGTCATTCTGTCAGCCTTTTGCGAGAGGTGCGGGCGCGCCTTTGTGCTCTCCCCACTGATTTCTTGGCTACGCTCACTAAGTGAGTGAAGATGCGATCGTAAGTGTGCGTAGGCGCACGATTCAAACTCTGTCCGCAGCCCAAGTCTTCTCTGGCATAGGTGTGGCAGGAGCGGTGCCTGCAGGTGGACTCTTGGTTTTGGAAGTCTCTGGGAGTGAATCGCTTTCCGGGCTGGCGCAAACTTTTAGTGTGCTCGGTGCCGCGTTGATGGCAATACCGCTGGCCTCACTCACTGTTCGTGGTGGGCGGCGTCTGGCTCTCTCCACCGGTTATATCATCGGCGCGATTGGAGCGGCAGCGGCAGTCATCGGTGGGAGTATGAGCTTTCTTCCGCTCATCCTCTTCGGGACGATGATGGTCGGAGGCGCATCAGCGGCGGGATACCAAACTCGATTTGCGGCGGTTGATCTCTCCAGCGAAGAACATCGCGCTCGCGATCTCTCACTGGTTGTGTGGGCCGGAACTGTAGGCGCAGTGGCAGGTCCAAACCTGCTTGAATTCTCTGGCTCGATTGCCACCTCACTTGGTATGCGCGAATTGGTCGGCCCGTATCTCTTCGCCGGCTCGATGTTGCTAGTGGGAGTAGCAATTATCTGGACGCGGCTACGACCTGATCCCTATCTCTTCTCACGCCGTGATGCGAGCGATCCGGTGAAACGTGAACGCGGAACAACGAAGCGAGCGTTCGTCACTATTCGCGCCTCCCGCCCTGCCACAATCGCGCTAGCGGCAATTGTCGTGGGCCACATCGCAATGGTGAGCATCATGGTGATGACGCCAGTCCATATGCGTCACGTCGATGTTTCACTGCAGGTGATTGGCTTAGTCATTAGCGTTCACATTTTGGGCATGTACGCGCTCTCGCCGGTGATGGGTTGGCTCACCGATCGTTACGGACGTTATGCGGTCATTCGGTTAGGCGTTCTACTACTACTCCTTTCAGCGCTGGTGGCTGGTACCGCTGCGGCCGACGACGCTATTTCACTCGGCATCGGACTCTTTCTCCTCGGCTTAGGTTGGTCGGCCACCATCGTTGCGGGATCCACGCTCCTCGCTGAGTCTCTCGATTCAGCAGACCGCCCTGCGGCACAAGGCGCGTCAGATCTGATGATGAATGGTGCAGGTGCGCTCGGTGGAGTGATGGCCGGCATCATCATTGCTACCGCTAACTACGGTGTGCTCTGCGCCGTAGCAGCTATTCCGATCGTATTACTTGGGTTAGCCACAGTAAGGCGCGCGAAGTAAGAAGTTAGGCAGCGAGATCGTTAGGTGGAGCACTTCTCCCCGTGAAAGTGCGAGCGGGCACGTGGTAGCGATGACCGCTCGGCGCTGTCCAGGTACACGAACCATCTTCATTACTCATCAGAGTCCAACCATCGTGAGTCTTAAGTCGATGATGCCTTCGACAGAGGAGACCAAGGTTGGCCCGATCCGTCGCACCTCCTTCGCCCCACGCAATAGCGTGATCGAGATCTGATTTACTCGGGGGTTGTGCGCAACCGGGGAATCGGCAACTCCCATCCCGAGCAATGATTAATTCTCGCAGGGCAGCAGTCGGCGTATAACTACCCCGGCCGATATCGATGAGATGCCCGTTCTGCGGATCGGTGATAAATCGACGCCACTTTCCACTCATCGCTAATTCGCGAGCAACAGATGCTGGAATGGCGCCGTATCCGCGTAATTCGCCAGGCGTATCGGCCAGGCCGAGCAAAGAGGGAAGGCCGATGGTGACATTAATCTGCGCATTATTGCTCTCTTCGCTCACCCGTCCTGCAGGGCTTCTACTCAGTAATTCGCCATCACTACCAGAGAGTTGCATTAATCGGTGGGCGGAATCTTCGACGAGGAGGATGAAGGCATCTGCCCGCCGAGTCTCTAACAGATCCGTCCGTCGCATGAATTGTTGAATCTCTGCAGACGTCGGCGACTTTGAATCCTCCGTTGGCGACGATGAATCTTTCGATACTCTTTGGGAATCCTCCGAGACTCTTCGGCGCGCACTCTTTCGGGCGCTCCTTTCGTCGTCCTGTGCACGCACGATGCGATTGATGGCATTCATCACGCGTTGTGCGGCTTCTACTGGCAGCAGGGCAAGAATGGTTGCCATGCCATCGGGCTCTGGATAGCAAATAACTCGACGAGTTCCGCGCGCAGCTGCGTGAACAATCTCGGCCTCCATGGGCGCTACATTAACGATTTCGCTTCGCATGTGGCGGGCAAGTTGGGCAGGCGTGTGAAGCTCGGAGTATGCAATGGCTCGTTCCGTGAGTGCGTTGACGCGGGCGCGATCAATGCCAAGGCGGCGCAGCTCAGTACTTTCGTCGATGATGATGCGCGCATGTGTACGAGAGAGATCCCCAGACTCGAGAGCTCGTTGCAGAGCTGGCATATCAACATGGAGCGCGCGGGCAATATCTATTTCGCGTTGCGCACTCCCGCTACTGAGACGAAGAGCGGCAGAAATCT
>CAIMVH010000105.1 GCA_903844855.1 uncultured Actinomycetes bacterium
CACCCGAGCGATGCACTCGATCGCTTCCAAAAATATCTACGGCAATTTCAAAGAGATCTGCTTCCGGAAGTGCGCGCACTGAGTTGCTTTGAGTCACAATAATCTCGTTAAGCACAGGCTCGAGAATTTCAAGGAAAGTGCGGGCATCCTTATCAGCAAAAATTCCCACGACACCAACAACTCGATCAAAAGTGAACGCAGATTCAAGAGCCAGCGCCAGCGCAGTAGCGCCATGAGGGTTATGAGCAACGTCGAGTAAGACCGAAGGAGAACGGCGCACAATCTCTAGCCGCCCAGGAGAAGAAGCCATCGCAAAGCCGTCACGTACTGCTTCAACATCGAGCAACTCGCGCCCATTACCCATCATCGCCTCGACAGCAGCGAGGGCAAGCGCCGCATTCTCGGCCTGGTGAGCGCCATGAAGTGGAAGGAAGATGTCGGTATACCGACCACCCAAACCTTCGATGGCCAGGAATTGTCCACCCACTGCGATATTGCGCTCCATGAGACCAAATTCCACTCCAGCGCGAAGCGGCAATGCCTCGACTTCGGCAGCTCGCCGCATGAGTTCCGCAGCTACTTCCAGTGGCTGCGCTGCTAACACCACCGCTGAACCTGGCTTGATAATCTTCGCCTTGGTGGCAGCAATGCCGGTGAGTGAATTACCAAGGTAGGCAACATGGTCGATTCCGATCGGCGTAATGACGCTAACGGGCGCATTAACCACGTTAGTGGCGTCCCACTCGCCACCTAATCCGCATTCCACGATAGCTGCGTCGACTGGTGCATCAGCAAATGCTACGTACGCCATTGCTGTAAGTACTTCGAAGTAAGAGAGTGGATCTTTATGGCGTGAATCGATGAGATCTAGATAGAGCACCAGATCGTTGTATGTATCGACAAAACGCTCTTCGGAAATATTCTCACCGGCGAAGGTAATGCGCTCATGAATGGATTCTAGATGTGGGCTTGTATACCGACCCGTTCTCATCCCAAAAGCCATCAGCAATGAATCGATCATTCGTGCTGTAGAAGTCTTTCCATTAGTGCCGGCAAGATGAATGACTGGGTAAGACTCTTGCGGAGCGCCTAAGTGATCCATCAGATCTGCGATGCGCTCGAGGCTTGGTTCAATGATGTTTTCCGGCCAACGCGCGTTGAGCGCCGCTTCTACTTCGGTAAAACTTTCGAGCATCATGTTACTTTCCAAGCCGTGAGAGTTGATCTTGGATGCGGTCGCGATCAGCCGTGGCATCAATCAAACGTTTTTGGATCTTCTCCACTACTGCAGCTGGAGCCTTACCCACAAAATCACTGTTTCCTAAGCGAGTCGATGAATCTTCTATCTCCTTCACCACAGCGGCTAAGTCCTTTTCCAGACGAGTGCGCTCGGCAGCCACGTCGATAGTTCCCGAAAGATCGATATCTACTCGAGTGGTACCCACTTGGAGGTCGGCACTCGATGCAAATCCTTCCTCCGGAGGAGTGAGCCGGGTGAGTGAACGGATCTCACCTTCAAGATGGGTCAATTCGCCAAGACCAGAAATCTTCGCTGGAATGCGCCGGGCAGGTTGCAGCCCTTGGTCGCTGCGAAAGCGCCTAATCTCGCCCACAAACTCTTGCAAGTGAGCGATGGGGGCAAGTGAATCCGGATACGAAGTTCCCACTACCGGCCATTCG
>CAIMVH010000106.1 GCA_903844855.1 uncultured Actinomycetes bacterium
AGGGGATTTCCTTCATGGAGCGCAACCACTGCGTCAGTGTTCTCCAGCATGTACTTAGTCGCATCGCCGACGGTGGCATCTGCGATGGTGATTTGATCGAAATTACCCTTATCCATGAATACATATCCGTCGCCATCGTGATATAGGTAAGTCATGTCACGCTTTTCGACAATAGCAACTTCCACCTTGACGCCAGCATTGAATGTCTTATCTACAACTTTCCCCGAAAGGACATGCTTGAGTTTGGTACGCACGAAAGCGGGACCCTTACCTGGTTTCACATGCTGAAAATCAACGACGTTCCATAGTTGACCTTCAAGATCGAGGGTCATGCCGTTCTTAAGTTCGTTTGTCGAGGCCACTTTGACTCCTGTATTCACCGGGCCACTCGGCCACGCCGGACGATTCTACCGTAAGAGAAGATCAGACATTGCCTTGAGGGCTAACCGGTAAGAGTTCATACCAAAGCCCGCGATCACCCCATGTGCCACTGCAGAGATGACCGATACATGGCGGAATTCCTCGCGAGAATGAGGGTTAGAGATGTGGACCTCGATCAACGGGGCGGCAAGCATGGCAGCAGCATCACGAATCGCAATTGAATAGTGGGTAAAGGCCGCAGGATTGATAATGACTGGTAATTGGGCGTCAGCACACTCATGAAGCCACTTGATGATCTCAGCTTCATCGTCGCTCTGTCGTACTTCAACTTCCAATCCGAGCTCGGCACCACTCACTTCACATATCTGCGTCAATTCTGCATGGGTCGTGGAACCGTAGACTTCTGGTTCTCGAGTACCCAAGCGCCCGAGGTTAGGGCCGTTGATGATCAAAACCTTCATGGTTGTAGCCTCTCATAGGCCTGCTTGAGAATCTCTTCATTTGGACCTTCAAGACGTCGTGTACTTCCCAGCGCCTCTAACACCACGAAGCGAAGCATTCCACCTCTGCTCTTCTTATCTATCGACATCGAGGCTCGCAGCGCTTCCCATGGACCTGCGTATGTGACAGGAAGTCCAAGGCTAAGCAAGAGAGTGCGATGCAGAGCCACATCTTCAGAGGTGATAAAGCCTGAGGCGTGTGCGAGCTCTGCGGCGTAGACCATACCGATCGAGACCGCATCCCCATGTCGCATCGAATAGCGCTCCTGCTTTTCAATCGCATGGCCAAGGGTGTGACCGTAGTTCAAGATCTCCCGTAAACCAGATTCTTTAAAGTCTTGTGAGACTACGTCTGCCTTCACTTGCACAGCGCGACAGATGAGTTCTTCCAGTAGGGCACCGTCCGTCAAAGTCCCAGAGCCCGCAGCAGCTACTAACTCTAAAATCTTCGGGTCAGAAATAAACCCACACTTGATGACCTCCGCTAATCCTGCAGCTAGATCGGCTGCGGGAAGCGTAGAGAGAAAGTGAGGCGATATGAAGACCCCAGTAGGCGAATAAAAGGCGCCCACCAAATTCTTTCCAGCGGCCGTATTGATGCCAGTTTTACCACCGACCGCAGCATCCACCATGCCAGCAAGAGACGTGGGCACAGCACTCCACTCAATCCCACGAAGCCACGACGAAGCTAAGAAGCCTGCTAAATCCGTCGTCGCCCCGCCACCAATACCGACGATGTGATCATTGCGAGTGAAACCAGCGATTCCAAGTTGGTTCCAGGCGGATTCCAAGACAGCAACGCTCTTTTGCGCCTCTCCGTCAGGAGTGAGGATAAGAGTACTTACCGCACGCGCAGATAATTCGGTTACAAAATCTTCGAGTGCGCCTCTCGCCAAACTCTCTGGTACTACTAATGCCACCCGCGCTTTAGGATCGAACGAGGCAACTAGCGCATCTAAAATCTCAGCTTCGATAATCACTTGATAAGAGCGATCTGCGGCCGCGACGTTGATGATCACGCGGTAGCTTCTAATTGCTCAGCCAGGGCATCCGCAATGATATTTGCAGAAATTTCACTGGTGTCGATCTGGATAGTGGCTAACTCTTCATAAATAGAGCGTCTTGCATCCATCAGCATTTGCCACTGCGCTCGAGGATTCCCGAGCAACAAAGGCCTGTCGCGATTGAAACCCACTCGTGGTGCAGCTCCGGCAAGAGTCACCGCAAGATAAACGGTGGCTCCACCTTGCGCATTGAAGAGTTTGATAGCAGCACGGACATCGGGATCAAGAATTGAACCACCACCCAATGCCAGAACACCATCGCACTTCTTGAGAGAATCAAGCACCACGCGCCGTTCTATTAACCTAAAAGCTGGCTCACCATTGTCGACGAAAATATCAGAGATAGATTTACTCGTATCAAGCTCAATGAGCGTGTCAGTGTCAGCAAATATTTGATCAGTACGGTGCGCTAGCAACCTACCTACAGTGGATTTACCTGAGCCCGGCGGACCAATAAGGAGTACGCGTGGAGCCATTAGTAACCTGGAATGCTGTCGAGGTACGCGCGAATGTTTCTTCGAGTTTCGACAAGTGAATCTCCACCAAATTTTTCGATGATGCAGTCAGCGAGCACTAGGGAGACCATCGCCTCTGCAACGACTCCAGCGGCCGGAACAGCACACACATCTGATCGCTGATTGATCGCTTTCGCTGCCTCACCCGTCGAAACGTCCACGGTGTCGAGAGCCTTCGGGACGGTGCTTATCGGTTTCATGGCCGCACGGACTCGCAATACTTCACCTGTGGACATTCCGCCTTCAGTGCCACCTGCACGACCTGAACGACGAACGAATCGGCCACTTGAACTGGGATCAATTTCGTCGTGCGCTACCGAACCACGACGCGTCGCAGTACGGAAACCGTCCCCCACCTCTACACCTTTAATCGCCTGTATACCCATCAGGGCTGCCGCAAGACGCGAATCGAGGCGGCGATCCCAATGAACGTGGGAACCCAAACCAGGAGGCAATCCATACGCCAAAACTTCAACAACACCACCAAGAGTGTCGCCGTCCTTGTGTGCATCTGCAATCTCCGCTTGCATGGCCGCGCTACCGACCTGATCAAAAACGCGAACCGGATCAGCGTCGACGCTTGCTGAATCAGAGGGTTGCGGTATCGGCGCATCTTCTGCAACAGCAGCGGCACCTATCGAAACCACGTGACTTAAAATTTCAATGCCAGCCGCTTGCAAGAGGAAAGCGCGAGCGACGCTACCAAGTGCGACGCGGGCAGCCGTCTCTCGCGCACTTGCCCGCTCTAATACGGGCCTGGCATCGTCAAATCCGTACTTCTGCATTCCCACCAAATCCGCATGGCCGGGTCTGGGTCGAGTGAGCGGCGCATTGCGGCCTAAGCCTTCGAGGATCTCGGGGGCCACTGGGTCAGCCGACATCACTTCACTCCACTTAGGCCACTCACTATTGGCTACTTCAATGGCGATCGGACCACCTTGAGTTAACCCGTGGCGCACGCCCCCTTGGATAGTCACCTTGTCTGCTTCAAAACTCTGTCGAGCCCCTCGTCCCACTCCGAGGCGCCGGCGGGCCAGGTCTCCATCAATGACTGCGGTGGTGACCTCAACTCCTGCGGGCATGCCTTCCAAAATCGCGACCAGGGCAGGTCCGTGGGATTCTCCAGCGGTAAGCCATCTCAACATGGATACATTCTGACAGAGCCGGCTAGCGCTTCGCTCCGATTTACCCCATTTAGCCTTGGTAGAAGAGCGTGACGAGAGTGGAAACGGCGAGAAACGGTGCGAAGGGCACCGCCTTGGAGAGCCGATATCTCCTCACGAGAGAGAAAGCACCGCCAATGGCAGCTGCCAGAGAGAGCATCAACAGGAACTCCATCGGTAACCGCAGGAGGAGCGCCAACGGGAAGAGCAGCTTGAAATCTCCACCGCCCATGCCTAGCGCGAGTGCGAGAACTCCCCAAAGAAGGGCAACGAGAAGAGTGAACCACAGGGCCTTCGAAGAGAGATCACCTCCCACACTTGTAAATATCAATTCCCACAGGAAGAAGAGCAGGGTCGCGCGGTGAGGTATTCGCATAGTCCTGATGTCCCAGATGGAGAGTCCGAGCAGGAAGATGAATGCGCCAGATACTTCGATGAGGCCTTGTTGCATGCTGGCAGGGTAGTGATTTGAAATCTGAAGTGAATTACTTTTCCACAGCTTCGAAGAGAAGTGACTCCATCTCCTGTTGGTCGAAGTCCAAGTGAGTCATCAGGCGAATTTGCTCAACCGCTTGGTACACCAGCAAAGTCTTACCGCTGAGAACTTGGCATCCTCTCTCGGAGAGAGCTCGAGCGAGGGGCGTGGGCCAATTTCCGTAGAGAGCATCAACAAATATCTCGGTTCTTGCCCCGCTTGACGCAGCTCCACTCACCTCAGCTAGATCGTCACTCGCACCATCCGGTGTCGTCGAGATAAGAAGAGGATCAACCAGTGAATCTGTCCTATCCTTCCAATCCTTAATGACGAGGCGACCTGAGCTTTCGCCAAATGCACTCTTGATAGATGCAATTCGATGTGAGCTTCTCAAGTACACGCTCACCTGGACGTCAAAGGGTTCGAGGGCGGCCAACGCTGCTCTTGCCGTAGCTCCCCCGCCAAGAATAGAAACGTTCCCAAGCCGAGATTGCTTCTTGAATATTTGTGAGAAGCCAAGAACATCTGTATTAAATGCCCGCCATCTTTCGCCGTCACGCACAAGCGTATTAGCGCCACCCACGCGACGAGCCAGCACATCCACATCATCGGCCAGATCCAGCGCCTCTTCTTTCAATGGCATGGTGAGCGAGAGCCCGGCCCACGTCTTATCCAATTTCGAAACGAATGCCGAGAGGCTAGTTTTTGCTAATTCAATCCGTTCATAACTCCAGTCGAGACCAAGGAATGCATATCCTGCGAGGTGCAACTGAGGAGACTTTGAGTGGGCGATCGGCGATCCAAGCACTGCGCACTTCATGCTCCCACCTTAAAGGCCCCAGACGCGTAATTCTTATCGTATTCACTCTTCCAGCGGTAGAACTCACTTTCAGATGCAGTGAAACGAGTGTCACCAGGCTTCACCGTGATGAAAAAAATCCACGTACCGTCCGCCGGAGAGAGCGCGGCCTCGATCGCTCGCACCCCAGGATTGCCGATCGGAGCGGGTGGTAAACCACCATTCGCATAGGTGTTATACGGAGAGGCTACAGTGAGATCCTTATAAGTAACTCTAATTCTGCCTTGCTCGTTCAACGCATAAAGCACAGTGGAATCAAATTGTAATCGCATGCCGTCGGCGATGCGATTGTAAATTACTCGCGAGACCTTATCGAAATCAGGCTCATCTGCCTCCGCCTGAATCAAAGAGGCCATCGTCAACACCTGCAAAGTAGTGAATCCAGCGGCCTTGGATCGCTCGTCTACTTTGAGATCATCAAATTTCTCTTGAGTTGTTTGAATCATCTGCGCGATGGCAGATTGTGCAGAAGTGTCTCGTGGAAACGAATATGTTGCAGGGAAGAGCCCGCCTTCTACACTCCCCCACGGTGTCTTTGCACCTTTGATCGCGGCCAATACTTCATTTTCATCAAAGCCTTGATCCACCATGATCTTTATAACATTAGAGATGCGTGACCCCTCGGGTATACGCACCACCCCAACCAGTCGAGAAGGATCGAGCAACTCTTCCAAAGCTAACTTCGAAACTTGGTGCGCGTGAATCCTTCTTGTTCCAGGTTGCAATGAGAGAGAGCGCTTATCCGTTACCGCTACGTTAAAGAATGCTTCCCAGGTCTTTACGATCCCAGCTTTAGCCAGCGCACGTGCGATATCACTTCCCGACTCACCTGGTGAAATAGTAAAATCAATTTCAGCGGTAGCAGTATTAGCCGGGAAATCGAGTTCGGGAGGGCGAGAGGTAAAATAGGCGAGCGTTCCGATAACCAACGCACCCACGAGAACGATGAGTAGCAATTTCTTTTTCAAGAAAGCACCTCACCTGGGAGTCGACCGCTCTTCTCTGCGTCAAGAG
>CAIMVH010000107.1 GCA_903844855.1 uncultured Actinomycetes bacterium
AGTTGATGCCTTGGCCGCCCTAAATTTCGAACAGGAGAAGGCGCTCCAACTTCTGCGCACCCAACGTGTGTCTACGAGCGGCGACGAGCACTCTCTACGAGCATGATCGGAATTCCACCGCGAACTTCATAGGCAAGCGGACACTTGTTACAAAGCAATTCGTCTTTTACTAAGGTGAGTGTTCCATGGCATTCAGGACAGACCAGCACATCGAGTAAGCGTTGATCTAGACTCATAGCCGAATCACTCCTAATACCTCATCTCGCAATTTCTCCATAGTAACTATATCTTTCGCCTCGACGTTGAGGCGAAGAAGAGGTTCAGTATTAGATGCTCGCACGTTAAACCACCATTGTTTCGTCGAAATAGTGATGCCATCTAAGTGATCCACTTCAATTCCTTCGTGGGAAGCGTAAATTAACTCGATTTCTTTCATTTTGGAAAGACTGTCCGCCACAGTGGAATTAATCTCGCCACTGGCTACATACCGATCGTATGGGCGAAGTACCGCAGAAAGTTTCGTTCCCTCAGGGGCATTACCTAGAGCACTCATTGCATGCAAAGCCGCCAACATCCCGGAGTCCGCGTTCCAGAAATCTGCAAAATAGAAGTGGCCTGAATGCTCGCCGCCAAAGAGCGCAGACTCTTCCGCCATTTGCGCCTTTATGTATGAATGACCCACTCGACTTCGTACGGCCCGGCCACCCAACTCTTCGACAACTTCTTTGACCGAACGCGAAGTGATCAAATTATGGATGATGGTAGATCCCGGTTTCCTGGCAAGCTCACGCGCAGCGATTAAAGCAGTCAGAGTCGATGGTGAGACGATCTCGCCACGCTCATCAACAATGAAGCACCGATCTGCGTCACCATCAAATGCTAAACCTATGTCGGCACCGGCTTTGATCACAGCGCTTTGGAGATCTCGCATGTTTGCCGGTTCGATCGGATTTGCTTCGTGGTGTGGAAATGAACCATCAAGTTCGAAGAAGAGTGGGGTCAGTGTGATTGGAAGTGAGGCGAAAACGGTGGGGACCGTATGCCCGCCCATGCCATTACCCGCGTCAACCACGATTTTGAGAGGGCGCATCTGCGAAAGATCAACCAGCGAAAGCAAGTGATGAGCATATTCCGTGAGTAAGTCTTGGTGGCGAGCGCTTCCGCGGTGGCTGGCGAGCGGCGGCGCGGATCCTAAGATCTGCTCACGAATCTGGGTAAGTCCGCTCTCCTTACCAACTGGCGCTGCCCCGGCTCGACAGAGTTTGATCCCGTTATATGCGGCTGGATTATGGCTTGCTGTGAACATAGCTCCAGGAACGTCAAGGAAACCAGATGCGAAGTAAAGCTGATCTGTAGAAGCTAACCCGATGCGCACCACGTCGATGCCTTGATCCATCACTCCGTCGGCAAAAGCTGATGCAAGCGATGGCGAAGAGGGTCGCATATCTTCCCCGATAACTACCGATCTAGCGTCGGAAACAAAGAGTGCGAAAGCCGTTCCTGCTGCGTACGCAAGATCCTCGGTAAGTTGGGATCCCACCAATCCACGAACGTCATAGGCCTTGATTACTTGATCGAGCGCAGCCGGCTCAAATTCCCATGAGTACATAGGAAAAGAGTACTGGGATCTCTTCTTCGTAAGGAGTGGTGGCTACCGATCGGTGGGAAGGACCCGTAAATGGCCGCGGCGTCCCACCTCGGGCATGAGCGTTGCCGTGACCGTTTCTTGATGCAACGGCCGAGCTGCCTCACGCACCGCGTTGGCAATGGCCAATAAATCGTCATCACTTGGTTCTGGCGTCGCGTGGTTCTCTTCCAGGCGCACGACTTCCCATCCAAGGGGAGCCGTGAGGCGATCACTATGCAGAGCGCAGAGATCGTAAGCATGCGGCTCAGCGTATGTAGCTAAGGGTCCAAGAACTGCCATGGAATCGGCATAGATATATGTCAAAGTGGCCACGGCGCTACCGTCGCACCCGGTCTTTGAACATTTTCTTCCAGCCATAACGAGCAAGTTATCGCGACTCTCACCCAGAAGTGGGCAATGACGCGCCACCTCGGGTGACAGAAAGATCGCTTATCGGCATTGAACCACTTCCCACCCGCACGCGATTGCGAATAGGCAAGAGTGCAATACCCGACGAGTCAGTAAGCAGGATTGAACCATGCACGGTGCCGTCGCTACTGACTTGGATCAAGGCCCAGTTCTTCGATTCGTTCACCCAAGTTGTTAATTTCTCTGTTGTAACGGCGAGTGAGGTCACGCCTCGAGACCCCGCTTTTACCAACACCACAGAAGAGCCCCGTGAAGCTATGAGCGCGAGGATGCCCTTTGGTGGCACTAGAAGCGCACTCTCTTTTTCCATTCCGCCAACAGAAGGAGACCACGCGTAATCGACGTCATCATTATTGACACTTGCAACAACGGGTGCATCAGAGGAAATGCGTAGTGCAGAGAGATCCAGTGGAACACTCGCCGTAAAGGTGAACTCCTTCACTCGACCAGCTTCGAGCAAAATGCCATCTAAACCCACAGGAATATAGGATCCGTCACTAGCTAGCAGGGTTGCCGTAAAAGTGGCGCCACTTTCGCCTGGCGCCAAGACTCTGAGAGTGCGAATCGACCCGCTTGTTTGAGGGACAACTGGCGCTTTCTTCACCTTCTTCTTTGTCAATTTCGTAGCTGGCTTTTTTGCTGCACTCTTTTTGACCCCGATAACTATTGGGATTATTTGTTCCAGGGAAGGCGCCGCGCTCGAAGAAATATAATCGGCGCCCCCCGATTTAAATCCTGTCTTGCGCTTTGACTGCAGAGCGATAGAGACTCGGCCTACTTGAGGTTCAATGTAAAGCACCATTGATTTTACTCCTGGTGCAAGAGTGTCTAGCCGTACGCTTCTTGAAGTTCGTGCGCCGACCGTAATAGCAGTTTCCAGCGGGCGATCCTGATTGCTCCACATCTTCACCAACAACGTTGCCGCACTCGCGCCATCATTTGCCAGCACAAGCTGATCTTGACTTGCAATATCACTTGAACCACCCACAAACCAAGCAGGCTCAGCAATTCCTGGACAAGCAAGGAGAGAAAGCCCTTCACTTCGATCAACTAAAATAGGAGCCCCGGAACTTTCAGAGATCTCCAACCATTCCTTTGGCAGCGGGGTGAGAATCGTAAAATCCTTCTTCACTCCGACCATCTTTGAATTCTTACCGCGAAAGAGTTGCACCTTACTTGAGGCACCCGCAACAACAATTTGAGTGCTGTTTTTGCTCGCTGGACAAATCTCTGGAGAGTAGCGCAAGCTCTGCAACTCGCTCTCGACTGCTGCATGCGGAAGCAGGGAAACAATCACAGTTGTGATAGCAAGTAATGCGACGAAGAGATACTTTCTCATGAAACCTCTTCATCAGGTCGATCAACCCAACGTCGCCCGCCCGGAAGGCACATGATGAGCAGCGCGATAAGAGTAAGAAATTGCAACCCGAGAGCAAGTCTGCGCAATGAACTGTCGTGAATGAGTCGAAGTTCTCCGGCCTGGCTGATGCTATAAGTGGGGTTCCAACTACCAGACTCGACTGGCTTAAGAATCTCTTCGTCGAGCAGCACACTCCACTTAGCATCCACCTTCTCGCTAAGTGAAAGTTTTCCCGGGCCTGGGATTGCAACTTGGGCTGAGACCCGGCTGGAGGGCAGCACAATGGGACTCTCCGCTCCATCGCTTAAGAAGACTAGCCTCCCCGACGGATTTGTTATCTTCCACAGAGCACCTTGTTCTGTCGCCGAAACACGTCTGAGACCGCCAACGCCATCTAAAACTCTTGAGAGTGCGGCAGGTGCAGGCGATGTCACGAATACATACTTGATAGCGAACTGTCCGAGGACTCGACTCGTGGTATTTGATCCACCCGTCATAAGTTCAGCGAGGGTTTTTTCGAGCAATTCGGGCATGAGGCCACTCACCTCAGGATCACCGAGAACAGAAGTTCCTTCGCGCACCACCGAATACTTAGTCCCTGAACTAGTAGCTCGCAATACCAAGACGCGTGACCGATCCGTCGATTGCAATGACGCAGCCACAAAAGCGGGAAGGATCTGCTCGCTATTCGAAATAAGAGGCGAAGGTGTAAGGATCTGCCAGCCAATTCCGGTTGCAATACTTATCAAGAGCGCGACAGTGGTAACGAGAGATTCAACATGTTGCTTTGAGAGAGGCGAATTTCTTAAACGATCACTTAATCCATCAGAAACAAGTGCCAATGCATAGATTGCAAGTGCGGTGGCCAAAAGCACACCCGGACCACTCCATAAACGGCTAGGCACTGGCGAACCATATGGAGTCACCATAAGTGCCGAGAGCAAGATTGAAATAGTAAGCACCGTAATGCTGAGGGTGGCAAAAATACGAATACGCGCGCGTCCACTTCTTATGACCACCAGTAACACACCTAGCAGAAGTGGTGCACCCATCCAGAACGGTGGCGAATAAAAACCACCAGGATTAAAGAGCGCAAGATTCCATACGTTGCCACTTTCAGGACCGAGTCCAAAGGAGCGGAGCCAAAGAGTGGGATGGAGTATCGCACTCAGCGACCATGGGAGGAGAGCGAGGACAGGGGTCAGCACGGAGAGAGCAACCAAAATTCCTACACGTTTCCGGCCCTGTGCACGCGCCTTAAAGATGAGAGCACCCACCACAAGAAGAAAGGAAAAAATGAGCTGCGGAAGCAGAGCGATCATCACTATGGCGACAAATAATGATCGCCATAGTTTTGCCTGCGAAAAACTCTCACGTTGAAGTACTGAACTGGCTCCACTCCACCAAATATTGAGAGCCCACGGCAAGATCATCGCGGCAAGGATCAAGGTGAGTTCCCCATCTGACATGGCGATAAGCAGAACTGGTGAGAAGGAGTAGATGACAGATCCTGCGATCCGGATCCCACGATCGTGCACATGTCTACCCAAGGCACGATGCATCGTGATGCCAGTGATCGGCATTGCTAAGAAGAAGATAAGTGAGACGAGTACTTGTAGGTTTCCAAAAGTGATTATCGAGAAGAACCCAAGAATTAACATCCAAGGTGGGGCTGGTGTGGAAGTGCCAATCCCGATGGGATGCCAGGAATCAAAGTAAGTACTGATCAGGTCTGCGCCACTAGCGGGTGCTGGCAAGAGCGCGCCGCCTGAAAGATTGCCCCACTTGCCTCTGAACGCAACAAGATTGATCAGTGTGAGAATTAAGAAGAGTGAAACTGCCGGAATTTTGAGTGCCCGCAATAAGAACGAATTGCTCTTCACTATCGCTTCATCATCTTCGGCAACGGCATAACGTGCGTCGGAAAAAGATGTAGACGGGTTTGACATAGGCGCTATGCCCTTAAAGACCAATTCCCGTAAAGATTCAAATGCCAATCGAATCTGTGATCCATTAGGGGCCAAATACGAAGAAACGGCGCTGGCCGGAAGCAATCTGGACTGAGCACGAACTCTACGAGCGGTACGAATAAGGTCGGGGCGAGCAAGGATGAGTGCAAGTGCTGCTATCTCATCACCGGCATAACCCGGAAGTTTGGCGAAGAGATAACCGATCGTCCGCACTACCGTCGAAACTACGAGTCGAGCCAGTACCTGCGGCAGGCGCCAGCGTGATGAATTGGCCAATAAGACATAATTTGCGTTTCGGCGATCAAGCAAGTGTGGGCGGTGCAAGGTGGCACCTTCGACATCGATTTCTCGTCGCTCCGTGGCCGCCGCTTCGGCGTGTAGTACGACGGCATCAGGGACGGCAATAATTCGGTGTCCAGCAACATTTACCCGCCACCCAAAGTCGATGTCATCGCGAAAGAGCGTGAGGTGTGGGTCAAAGCCAGAAAGCTCTTGCCAGACATCAAGTCGAATGAGTGCACCGGCAGAACTCACTGCTAATACATCTCGCACACCATCGTGTTGGCCCTGGTCACGTTCTCGGCGCTCTAAACCAGTCCAGCGTGCACCATTACCAGCGATGGAAACACCAACTTCAAGTAAATGATTCCGATCGTGCCATCCTCGAATCTTGGGACCCGCCATCGCCACGCTCGGCGCATCGGCCAATGCGGAAACCAATTTCTCAAGCGCGTCTGGGAGGGGCGCACAATCATCGTGCAATAACCAAATCCACGTTTTACTGGGATCTGTATCGATCTCTTCTGTAATCCAATCCACACCTAAATTAACGGCTTCACCAAAGCCCGAATTTCGATCTGTACTTCGAAGAGGAATCGATGCTTCTTGAAGTAGACCAATACTTCGATCGAGAGAACCTGTATCGATTGCCCGGATTGATTGGGGCGAGTACGTCAGATCTGAAAGCGACGTGATTAATTCAGGGAGCCAACGTGCGCCGTCATGTGTGACGACTAGTGCATGTATCGCCTGGTTAAATGGCGCGGCGCTTAAGCCTGCGTCGCTCGCGCTCAGAGAGGCCGCCCCAGATTCCAAATCGCTCATCGTGAGCAAGAGCGTAATCTAGACACTCGGAGCGAACATCACATGAGAGGCACACTCGCTTCGCTTCACGCGTAGAACCGCCTTTTTCTGGAAAAAATGCCTCAGGATCGGTCTGGGCGCAGAGTGCACGCTCCTGCCAGGTCATCTCTTGATTTTCCGTGGTGGATAAGGGAAAACTCTCGCTCACAGTGAGCTCCTCTCAATCAAGCAAGATCGCCAGCGCCAGATCTTTAGCACCAGGTCGCGATGTATGTAAGTAAATTACACGCTTGTAATGCGAGTAGGCAACCCCTGCCGCGGTTCAGAGTGGGCTAAATCGGACATTTCCTGCGTCGTTGAGGGGGTAGCCCATGATTGACTTGCCCTATGACAATTTCTGAGCCTGGCTCCAGGGTTCCCGCCGCAGCTGGGCTCAAGATTGTGGCTCTAGCCGGTGGCATCGGTGGGGCCCGATTTCTGCGAGGGCTCAAAGCCGCCGCCCCCGATGCCGAAATAACGGTTATTGGAAATACCGGCGACGATATAGAACTCTTTGGTTTGCAGATTTCTCCTGACCTCGACACCGTGATGTACACCTTAGGAAATGGGATACATGAAGAGCAGGGCTGGGGCAGGCGCGATGAAACTTTTGTCGTGAAAGAAGAGCTTGCTATCTATGGGGTGACGCCACAATGGTTTGGTTTAGGTGACCGTGACATCGCTACCCATGTTGTGCGTACGCAGATGCGTCACGCCGGTTATCCACTCTCACAAGTCACCGCAGCACTCTGTGATCGATGGAAGCCGGGCGTACAACTACTTCCAATGACGGATGACCGGGTTGAGACACACGTAGAAATCGAAGATGAAGATGGCCGTCGATTCATTCACTTTCAAGAGTGGTGGATTAAGTTTCGTGCGAATACACCCGCGCTTCGGATCATCCCCATCAATGCGGAGAGCGCCACACCAGCTCCCGGCGTCATCGATGCCATCAAGAACGCTGATGTCATCCTCTTTCCGCCAAGCAACCCCGTCGTATCAATTGGAACGATTCTTTCAATTCCGGGAATTCGGCGGGCACTTATGGCATCGAAGGCACCATTGGTCGGTGTCTCACCAATTATTGGTGGTTCACCTGTGCGTGGCATGGCAGATGCGTGCTTAGCGGCCATCGACGTGAAGAGTTCGGCCTTTGGTATCGCCGAACATTATGGTGCTCGTGCCAACGGTGGCCTTTTGCATGGCTGGTTAGTAGCCGAAGTCGACAACGACTGTGTCCTTGATGGATTAAAAGTAATTGCGCGCCCACTCATTATGAAGGATCTAGAAACCTCTCGTGACATTGCAGGTGCTGCTCTAGAATTAGCGCTGTCATTCTCGTGATTACCATCCGCGGCGTAGCAGGTCTTCCACAAATTAACGCAGGGGATGATTTAGCCACTCTCGTCGCTGCTCATACTTCAATAGTTGACGGAGATATCGTCGTCATCACCAGCAAAATTGTGAGCAAGGCTGAAGATCGTCTAGTTCCTGCGCTTGATCGCGTTGATGCCATCGCCGCCGAGGCTCAGCGCGTGGTCGCCCAGCGTGGACGCACATCCATTGTGGAAACACGTCACGGATTTATCATGGCAGCGGCGGGTGTCGACATGTCTGATGTTCCTCACGGTTTCGCCGCACTTCTCCCACTAGATCCAGACGCGAGTGCGCGCAAGATACGTGGAGATATTCAAAAAGCTCTAGGAATCACCATTGGTGTCATCATTACTGACACGTTTGGCCGTGCTTGGCGCGATGGTCTGGTTGATATGGCCATCGGAGCCGCAGGTATCCAAGTTCTTAACGACTTTAGAGGAAGAGTAGATGATGCTGGCAACTTGCTTGAGGCCACTGTCATGGCGACCGTCGACGAAATCGCCTCTGCCTCTGAACTCGTACGCCAAAAGCTCACCCAAAGCCCAGTGGCTATCATCTCTGGCATCAATCATTTTGTTACTTCAGAAGATGGACCGGGAGTAAGCGCGCTGATCCGAAAAAGTAAGGATGATTGGTTCCGTCTTGGGCACCGTGAGGCAATTACTACTCGACGTACTATTCGTGAATTCACCGATGAGCCAATTCCATTGGAAGTTTTTGAAATCGCAGTAGGAGCAGCTCTGACTGCCCCAGCGCCGCACCACACTCATCCACTTCGCTTTATCCGGCTCAATGCGCAGAGAGTAGAAGTACTCGATCATATGTCGGCGGCATGGCGCAGCGACTTGGAAAAATCGGGTGCTGATACTGAAAGTATCGAGAAGCGCCTACGCCGTGGGCGCATTCTCTATGACGCACCCGAAGTGATACTGGCATTTGTTTCACTCGATGGAGCACACACGTACGGGGACCACCGAGATGACTCCGAGCGGGACATGTTTATGATTGCTGGTGGAGCCGGGGTGGCGAACTTCCTGCTTGCATTGCACGGTGAAGGCGTAGGTTCGGCCTGGATTTCATCGACCATCTTCTGCTCACAGATCGTTCGCGAAACTCTTGGCATTAAAGAAGCGTGGCAGCCTCTGGGCGCAATTGCAGTTGGTTACTCAGCACATTCGCCACACCCAAGAAGCGCACTTTCGCTGGAAGACTATTTCTCTACGCGCTAAGCCGTGCACCTTCAGAAACCGTGGTTCCTTCATGGATCTCTACGCCATCGCCCACTGCCACATTTACCAGCTTTATACCTGAACCTATTTTTACCCCTCGTCCAACAAAAGAATTTTCTACATGTGCATTACTGCCTACCCGCGAGTCAGCAAGAATCACGCTTTGATGAACATATGCTGACTCATCTACGATGACACCCTCATCTAAGAAAGTTCCTCCCGTAATTCGGGCGCTGGTTGCAATTTCTGCAGCATTTGCTAGGTACTCCATATTCAAACTTCCTAGGGCCGGTGAGTAAGCCCGACCGGTAATTAAATCTGCCGATGCTTTGGTGAATGCCTCGGGCGTTCCTAAATCGATCCAATAATCATCAGAAACATACCCTTGTACATGTTGCTTAACTAGCTCGGGAAAGATTTCGCGCTCAACGCTAATCACAGCATTTAACGGAATTACATCAATAATAGATCGATCAAATATGTAGCATCCAGCATTAATCAGATTAGTTACAGGATTGTCCATCTTTTCTAAGAACGCCTTCACCCGACCAGAATCGTCTACGGGAACACAGCCATACGCTCGAGCATCTTCCACGGGCGTTAAGTGCAGGGTGGCCACCGCGCCCGAACTTTCGTGAACTCGATACTGCTCTTCAAGTGAGTGATTTGAGATGACATCACCATTGAAGATCAATATGGGGCCATCGCCCTTAAGGAATTGCCCGGCATTAGCGATGGCGCCGCCGGTACCGAGTGGCTCGCGCTCCACCGCATAAACCAATTCGAGCCCAAGTTCTTCTCCCGCTCCATACTGTGCCTCAAAAACCTCTGCCAGATACGACGTAGCGAGCACGACTCGGGTAACCCCGGCAGCCTTGGCTTTAAGTAGTTGGTGAGTAGTACATGCAACACCGGCGAGCGGCAATAAGGGCTTAGGAGTGGAGTCCGTCAATGGGCGCAATCTGGTCCCCTGGCCACCGACTAGCAGAATTGCTTCGCTCACTCATTCATAATATCGCGCGTAGGATCGGGGGATGTCCTTATCTGCGCTCTATCCCACGCTTCTTGGGGAGAAGAACGGAGCACGGCCACTCATCACGTACTACGACACCACCGGCCGGATCGAACTCTCTTACACATCAACGCGAAATTGGGTTGCAAAGAGCGCTAACTTCCTCACCGATGTAAGTAACGAACCCCACACCATCTCCTTCGATCTATCAAACCATTGGCTTTCCGTCGTCTGGCTCCTCACCGCATCATCGCTCAACTTAGAGATTGTGCAACTCTCGACAGAAATCCACGTTACCGATGCGGGGCCCACAACAGCTAGTGCCCTCAATATTCGTTCACCGCGAGATCTCTGGGGTCGCGCAGGTGACGGCACCTCAGAGCAGATCGACTTCGCGAGTGAGGTACTTACCTTTCCGGACTTCTTTCAGAGTGAGAATCACACGAAGGCAGCCGCGACAGGAAAGCAAGTGCGAAAGCTTTTCAATTCAACGGGTGCAGATTTTGATCTGTATGCAGAAGTGATCCTGGATGGTGGATCACTGGTGTTGGTCAATGGTCCTACCGATATTGACTCGATAACTCGAGCAGAGAGAGTTGATTAAGCAGTTGCGGTGAGCCGAGCTACCGCGGCATCGATACGTTCGTCGGTTGCCGTCAGCGCGGCTCGCACAAAGTTCTTTCCACGTACGCCATAGAAATCTCCGGGCGCCACCAAGATTCCATGCTGGGCCAGCCAATCAGCACTCTTCCAACACTCTTCATCGCGCGTGGCCCAAAGATAAAGACCGGCGACCGAATCATGAATCGTAAAACCGGCGGCAGTGAGGCCACGGTGAAGTTCTGTGCGACGCCTCAGATAGACAGCTCGTTGCTTCGTCACATGTTCTGTGTCAGCCAATGCGGCGATCATCGCTAACTGCACCGGGCCGGGCATCATCATTCCGACGTGTTTACGAATTTCTAGTAATTCCGAGATCACCAGGGGATTGCCGACCGCAAAACCTGCTCGGTAACCGGCTAAGTTTGAGCGCTTGGAAAGTGAGTGCAACGCAATAACCTTCGCGTCGGCAGCTTCTGGGAAGGAGAGCACCGAGCGTGGTGTCGCTTCCCAACCAAGTTGGAGATAACACTCGTCAGAGACCAAATATGCATCATTAGATGCCGCCCATTGAATCGCATCACGCACTGCTTGATCACTCATAAGTGCGCCCGTGGGATTTGAAGGCGAGTTGATCCAAGCAAAATCGGCAGCAGGCCACGACTTTGGATCTTCGCCCACTGGAATGGCTTCAGCTCCCGCAAGAACTGCACCCACGTGATATGAGGGATAAGCAATATCGGGATAGAGGACGCGCTTTGCTCGCAATAAGAATGGAAGGAGGGTGACCATCTCTTTCGAGCCAATACTGGGGAGCACGCCCACACTCTCGCTGGTACCTAGATACTTGACAGACCAATCTCGCATCGCTTTTTGAAGTGCTGGAATGCCCGCCGTTGGCGGATAACCAGGGGAATCACTTGCAGCGGCGAGCGCACTTTGAATCACTTCAGGAACTGAGTCAACAGGTGTGCCAATCGAAAGATCAACTATTCCGCCAGGATGTGCGCGCGCTTTATCTCCAAGTGGCGCAAGTCGATCCCAGGGAAATTCAGGGAGATCAAAAGTGGCGTTATCGCTCACTTTTTAAATCAGTGACCTTCGTGTTCTTGTGGTGGCAGCGCAGAAACGATCGCGTGGTCCTTCTCGTACATGCCAACTTTCGCGGCTCCACCAGGTGAGCCAATTCCATCAAAGAACTCGACGTTTGCTGCGGTGTACTCTTTCCACTGCGCTGGAACGTCATCCTCGTAGTAAATAGCTTCCACTGGGCATACAGGTTCGCACGCACCGCAATCAACGCATTCATCGGCTTGGATGTAGAGCATCCGTTCACCCTCGTAAATGCAATCAACGGGACATTCTTGAATGCATGCCTTGTCTTTAAGGTCGACACAAGGTTGGGCGATCACGTAGGTCATAGTCTCTCCATTTCGTTCGTGCCAAGCCTAGTATGTGAAGGAGCAAATCGGGAGCGGAGAGGGTGAGTGCCTTGCCAGAACGAGCGGCGCACGACCTCCTGAGCCACGTGGGCAAACGCCTCTCTGTTCGGATCCAAAGCGAGGAAGGTCACACTGAAGATGTGGTGGGCATCCTCTTGCCCAATGGGCAACTGGAGACCAAGAGCGGCCTGAAATCATTTGACACATCCAAAGTTGTTGCGTGGCGAGTAGTACTTACCCCTCGGGGCACTGGAACGCCCGCGTCACAACGCGTCCTCGATATCGAATTAGCGAGTAGTGAACTGTGGAGCGGCCCTGAACACTTGCGGACGGCTCGCTGGCTTTTGCGGGCCGCGGATGGTTACACCCGCCGTGCCAATTCTATGGTGCCGTGTGCACCACCTTGGGAGAGCACAGTCTGGAATAAGAGTTCACTCGATGACGACATTGCCGAAGCGGATCGGTTTTACCAATCTCGATCCTTACCCACCGTCATTTCGCTGCCCATACCTCTCTTTGATGACGTGGCATCTTCCTTGTATGAGCGAGGCTGGAAATCCAATCTCGACATCTCCGTCATGGTGCGTATATCGCGCGACAAAGTCATCACAGAAAACACCTTTAGCGAAATCCAAAGTGCGACAACTCCATCAGCTGAGTGGATCACTGCGCATGCTCGAGAATTAGGTACCCAAGGAGAGCAGGTTCTCCTCAGTGGAAATCCTCTCTTTTTGAGTTTTTTCACATCAGAAGAAGTAGTGGGTAGTGCCCGCGTTGGATTTGCGCAGGGTTGGAGCGCACTGGGGGCGGTGCGAGTAAATCCCGATTTTAGACGGCAGGGAATCGCCCGGGCTCTTGTTGAATGTGCGATTAACAGTGCGAATGAGCGCGAATATCCCTTTATGTTCCTGCAAGTAGATTGCCATAATCAGCCAGCTATTGCGCTCTATAAAAGCTTGGGCTTCACCGAGCACCATCGAAATATCTATCTGTCGCGCGAGTAGGAACCTTTAGATACATTAATAACGTGCGCCTTTACGACACGAAAGCTCGAGCAGTCGTTTCCGTGACTCCCGCCGGAGACGTCCTCAAAATCTACGCTTGTGGACCCACAGTTTATCGCTACGCACACGTAGGAAATCTGCGTACTTTTCTCTTGCTAGATCTCATCACCCGACTTGCACATCTCAATGGCTGGAAGACCAGCGTTATTCAAAATATTACAGACGTGGGTCACCTAGTTGACGATACGCAGGTAGATGCGCAGGGAGAAGACAAGATTTTAGAGCAGGCAAAATTGGAGGGCAAAGACCCATTTGCCATCGCACGCTTCTACGAAGAGGCATTTCACAAAGATCTGAAGGCGCTCAACGTGCTTCCTGCCGACGTATATCCACGAGCTAGCGAATCTATCCAATTGATCATCGACCTCTGTCAGAAACTTGAGGAAGCAGGTCACGCCTATGTGGGTACTGACGGCTCGCTCTTCTTCGATGCTAGGTCATTCCCCACATACGGTGCCCTTAGCGGAAACTCACTCGATCACTTAAAGCCCGGGCATCGGCTTGAAGGTAAGGGCGGTGAAGCTAAACGCTTCCATGCAGATTGGGCGCTCTGGAAAAACGCTGGCACTGATCGCGCGATGACTTGGCCATCCCCTTGGGGAAATGGTTTCCCGGGATGGCATATCGAGTGCTCGGCCATGTCGCTTGAGCACTTGGGAGAGTCAATAGACGTACATCTAGGTGGGATAGATCTGCGGTTTCCACATCACGAAGATGAGCGCGCACAAAGCGACTCTGTCGCAGGTCTCGAAGTAGTTAAGCATTGGGTGCATGGCGAACACCTACTTTTTGAGGGTCGAAAGATGTCTAAGAGCAGCGGGAATGTGGTGCTTGTGAGTGATCTCATCGCTCGTGGTTTTGATCCCCTGGCGCTCCGGCTCTCATATCTAGAATCCCGATATCGCACCCAACTCGATCTTTCGTGGGCAGCGATTGCCGCAGCACATAAGACGATTACACGATGGCGATTGCAACTCACGACTTGGCGAAACCCAGAAGTTGTGATGACAGAAGAGACAGGCCAAGTCATCGAGCAAGGTCTGGCGCTGCTACAAGAAGACCTCAACTCCCCTGCCCTCATTCAACTCCTCAGGAAGATCGAAAAGGATGACGCTCTACCATTAGGTCAGCGGGCGATTCTCTTTGATTACTTTGATCAATTCCTCGGCCTCGATCTCACTCGCCAAGAGGTCAAAGAGGGCTCCACTGAGATCAAAGAGCTCTTGCGGCAACGCGCGGATGCACGGAGCCGTGGTGAGTGGAAGCAATCAGATGAATTGCGCGAGGCCCTCGCTGATCTGGGTGTTGAAGTACGAGATTCCGCTACTGGGCAAGTGTGGGAGTGGCGCTCGCAGTAGTCGTCCCAATGGCTGTGGGGGTGGCTGTGGGGGTGGCTGTGGGGGTGGCTGTGGAGGTGTCCGACGGCGTGGGCTTTGGAGTCGCTTTTATTTTGGGTTTTGGTCGCGTGGGATTTCCGAAGACAGCTTCCGGATTAGTGCACGTAACCCGATCCTCGGGGATATAGCGAGTATTAAACGGATCGCGTTTCACCTCAAGACCGTTGAGTTTCACAACTCGAGTCACTGTAATATCAAAACCTTTAACGCCATCTTGCTGAATACAAGTGGGCGAATCATCATCGTAAATTTCAAAATCTTTAATATTACGATACAGGCCAGTTATAGTTTCGACCTCATACTTCTTCTTTCCATAAATAGAGATCGTTAAAGATGAATTGGTATAAGAAGTGTCGACCATGATGGGGGTATCAAAATCGTTGCGAAACCTCATATCGACCTTAGGCCAGGCCACCGTTGATTCGCGGCCCGCTGGATAACGCGAAATGTAGAACGAGTGGGCCATGTGCGCCACGAGATCTAGACCGGAGAACCACGCCGCATTCCACATAGTGGTAGCAACCTGTGAAACGCCGCCACCAAAGTCTTTTTCAAATCGACCTTGATTAATAATAATTCCTTCGGCAAAGCCATTAGCAGCCGTGCGCTCACCCACAACTTTGTTAAGACTAAATATTTCACCCGGTTTAAGAATGGTGCCATCAATGAGATCCGCCGCACGATGAATATTTTGAATGCGATACGCAGCCGGTGGAAACTTCGTCGTGAAAGTTGAAATAATTTCGGTTATTCCAAGACCGCCGGCCATCTCGGTGGTCACCCTTGGCTCGACTAAAGAAGTCTGCACGCTCGCCACCCGAGCAGTACCCACCGCGCTGATAGCCGGGAGTAGTGCTGATGTCAGTTCCTCATCTGAAACCGCCTGGCCTGGTGCACTCGGTTGCAACTTGGGAACTCCGCCCACCGCTGAGAATTTTGCATTCAACGGTGGGGTCACCCACTTGGTCCATTTCAACCCTAAAACTTGAGTCAGTAACTCATTTGAAAATATTGGTACGAGTTTTCCGGATCCATCATTTGCAAAATCCAAGGCGTAAGCAATATCAGAAACTTTAAGGTTTACGTCATGGCCATCCACGATGAGCAAAACAGTTCCGCTCACTGCTTTCTGCGCCAAAGGAAGCGCGCTTTGGGCCTCTTTCGTGGTCACTTGTGGAGCAATTAACGGAGATTTGAATCTGAAGATGCGCGACTCATTCCAACTAGCGCGCACTGTTTTTACTGCTGCCTTGATGTCGAGTGCGTGTCCTGCAGCCGCGTCAATAACCACCGGTCGAACGCCAGAGAAGAGAACGTCTCCCTCCGTGGGTGCGAGATCAGTACGTACAGCAATATCTGATATCGCTCGCGTTAATGTGCTCTCGCTAAAGGTATAGACCGGGTCGTAGGCGAGACCGCCGGTGAGCGCCTGGACGATTGTGATGGGGTTTGGGCTTCTTGATTTGATTTGATTGACAGTGGCTTCTGCATCGAGAAATATTCCGAGATCCGAGTATTTCCGCTTGAAGACTCGTCCATCAACATCTACCACAACCCTGGACTTCGCCATCTGAGCGACATCGCGCGTGACTAACTTTGATACTTCCTCGCGCGACATACCTCCAACATTCAGTTCACCAGATAAATCATGGGAACGAATGATGGTGTTCCGAGGAATGTCGCCACCAACTAAGAGCCAACCACCTAGCCATAGGAGTGCAAGTGCGCCCACGCCAGCGCCAAAGAGAATCACTACGCGACGAGACATGTTTATGTGGTGGGTACTCTCTTGATCAGAGGAAATAAGGCGGCTAGCGGACCACCCAAGATTAGTAGATACCCTTGGGTATTTCCCTGTATCAGGAACTCAGACGCGCGCGGAGTTGCTGCCAGATAGATGAGTCCCACCACACCTAAGAGGTAGCAAACATAAGTACTACGAGATTTTAAGTACCCCCTCACCACAATCGAAAGGGCGAGGAAACCCAACAAGGCCAGGACTATCCCAATCGGTGGATAGGCATTGTGCGTAAGTATGAGTAAGGCGCAGGCGCCAATTCCGAAAACAAGCCCTACGAGATAGTTTTGAACACGCTTAATCAAGACTCACACCCGAGAAAAGCTCTGTCTCTCGACCGTTCTCGTCGAACGGTTCCGCGGCCACACCAATTACCAATTGGTAATACTCCTTACCAAAGACGCCTTGACCCAACATATTGGAGAGCGCAAAAAATGGGCCATCTACTGTTATCTGGGTTTCGTGCGCCTTAAGAGCATTCATTTTGGCATCGACATATGCATCACCATTTACGACAGCCGTTACCAATTCATCTGGCTTAGCAAATGGCACATCTTCGATATTTTCTGCACCAAAGAAATCCGATCCTTGCTCTTTCATCGCGTCCATAGCAACTTTCAGAACAGATCGTGGCATCACGTTCCAGTACACCTTGGAAACTTTCCATCTCGCGAGGCCGACAGCCGCCATGGTGATGCGATGTGCCTGAATATGATCCGGATGACCATATCCGCCAAATTCGTCGTACGTAATGACAACCTGTGGACGAATCTCTTCGATGACCGCCACCAGCTCTCCCACTACTTCGTCTAAGTCAGCTTTCCAAAAATTATCAGAGCGTTCGTTGGGAGCAGTACCTATCATTCCGCTATCGCGCCACCGCTTTGCTGGGGCGCCAAGAAATCGATGATCCCGCACTCCCAATTCGGCCATCGCATTAGCCAACTCCACCTCGCGATGCGTTCCTAATTCGTCTCTCTCGTGGCTCGCAAGGTGGGAGAGAGCAGGAACGAGTACTTCACCCTCTTCGCCTCGAGTGCAGGTCACCAGGGTCACCCCGGCCCCAGCCGCTACATAAGCAGCCATGGTCGCTCCATTATTAATGCTCTCGTCATCCGGATGGGCGTGAACCAAAAGAAGTCTTTTCGCAGGCGACATGAGCACAGGGTATTGGTTAGGGAAGAAGAGTCGCTAATCTTCCGGGATGAGTACACCTGCCGATGGCGCAACTTTCCCTCGCCTCTACGCCCGCACTCTCCGTTTTTCGATGGGGGTCCCGCGCTCTTTCGCCATCTCCCCAGATGGCACCCGGCTCACCTTCCTCCGCTCCCCCAGCGGTGATGATCGGCGTAATGAGCTTTGGGCCTTCGACACCACCACCGGTCTTGCGAGACGAGTAGTTGAGAGCGGAGGGAGTGAAGAACTTTCCATCCAGGAGAGAGCTCGAAGAGAGCGCCTACGGGAAAGTAGTGGAGGCATCACTTCCTACACCACCGACGGGGATCACCGCCTCGCGGTTTATACCGAATCGGGTGAGATCAGAGTCGCTGATTTGGTAAGTGGAAAAGTGAAATCAATTTCTCATCCAGTCGCTGCTATTGATCCAAGGCCATCTCCAGACGGATCTCGGATCGGATACGCCGCTGTTGATGGAAGTTTTCGGATAGCGCACATCAGTGAAGGAAAGGAAACTTTTACTCACGCTGATTCGGGAAAGAGCTTTGGGCAAGCTGAATTTGTAGCCAGCGAAGAGATGAATAGATACCGTGGATTCTGGTGGTCACCAGATTCACAACTGATTCTCGTGCAGTCAACTGATGAATCCGAAGTTCTCACATGGCACATCAGCGACCCAGCACATCCAGAACAAACCCCGCGCGCGATCAAGTACCCCAAAGTAGGAACGGCAAATGCCGTAGTTTCACTCGTGCTCATGACGTGCGATGGCGATATCTCTCGTCAAATCGCTCTTCCCGCAGGATTTGAATATCTCGTGGAAGTTAATTGGAATCAATATGGTCCACCGCTCCTCTACTGCATGGATCGCAGCCAGCACACTGCAGCGGTATTTGCCTTAGACATTCACACAGGTGATTTAACAGAACTTGCCACGCAGCGCGATGATCATTGGGTCGAGATAACTCCCGGTGTGCCCACTTGGTTGCCATCAGGCGAACTCCTCCTTGCCCACGATGAAAGTGAGACTCGTGTGCTCACCATTAATGGACGACAAGTGACGCCAGATGGTCTGCAAGTGACCGGAGTGGTAGACGTCGACCGCTTCGGCATCACATTTACTGGAACTTTTGAGCCAACAGAGAGCCACCTATGGTGGTACGGATTTGGTGGCGAGTTAGATCAGCTCTCACCTGTAGGTGGGATGCATACAGGCAGGGCGCGCAACCACACGTTAGTGATCTCATCGCGTTCACTAGATGAGTACGGCGTGAAGACAGAAATACATCGTGATGGAAAGAAGTGGGAGATCACCTCACACGCCTGGACTCCTAGCCACGATGCTACGCCCGAGTTCATTCGCCTTGGAAAAGACGAATTACGCGCTGCCTTACTGCTGCCAGAAAGTGGCGGACGCACTAACCTTCCGCTTCTTGTCGATCCTTACGGTGGTCCGCACGCGCTTCGGGTGGTCGCCGCGAAGAATGCTTACGCCGAGGCTCAATGGTTTGCGAATCAAGGATTTGCAGTATTAATTGCCGACGGCCGAGGTACCCCACATCGTGGTCCGGAGTGGGAGAAAGCCATCTCTGGCGATCTGGCAACCATTCCGCTGCAAGATCAAGTCGCTGCTGTGGAGGCGCTGATTGCCTTGCGCCCTGGCCTTATCGACCCGGCCCGGGTGGCGATCCGCGGATGGTCCTTCGGCGGCTATCTCGCAGCCCTTGCCGTCATGGATGCTCCTCATACTTTCGCGGCCGCCATTGCTGGTGCACCGGTGGGTGACTTTCGGCTCTACGACACCTTTTACACAGAGCGCTACTTGGGAATTACTGGCGAAGAAGCGGGTTATGAGATCAGCTCGCTTTATCCGCGAGCGCACAAGCTCTCGCGCCCCTTGATGATCATTCATGGATTAGCTGATGACAATGTTGTCGTGGCTCACTCGCTCCAACTTTCATCACACTTGCTTGCGGCCGGAAGACCACACGAAACATTGATGCTGAGCAACGTGACGCACATGACTCCACAAGAAGAGGTCGCCGAAAATCTTTTATTGCTACAGGTGGAATTTCTTAGACGACATCTACAAGTGCCTGCCAAATAACTGGTAGTGCTGCCAGATCTGCCGGAAGCACATCTCCTGGCAAAATGCTTTGTTCTGTGATCCATGCGATCTGATCGTGTGAATGGTGCGTCACTTGTGGATCATGCTCTGCTGAAAGTAAGAAGAAGTGCAATTCGCGCTCAGTAGAAAGCGCATAAGTAAAGTCCACTTTCCGAAGCACTCTTACCTCTACCAGGAACTCTTCATGAAATTCCCGAACTATTGCTTGTTCTGGCAATTCATTGGGCTCAACTAAGCCGCCAGGAAACTCCCAGAAGCCCGCATGCGTAGTGCTCCTTCGCGCTAGTAAAACCTCTCGGCCCGCGCGAAGGAGTACACCAGCAACTACAGATTCGATTTCTTTGCCCTAGAAGCGGTGCGTCCACGCTCGTTCTGATCAAGTACCAACTTGCGAATGCGCACGGTCGCTGGAGTCACCTCGATACATTCATCTTCGCGACAGAATTCGAGCGCTTGTTCCATGTTGAGAAGTCTAGGCGGAATCAAACGTTCTAATTCATCTGCGGTTGCAGAACGAATATTTGTGAGTTTCTTTTCACGAACTGCATTCACGTCCATGTCTTCGCCACGTGAATTTTCGCCGACGATCATGCCCTCATACACTTCAGTACCTGGTTGCACGAAGATTATTCCACGCTCTTGGAGTGAGAAGAGCGCGTAGGAAGTTACCGCACCACGTCGATCGGCAACGAGTGAACCTGTGGGGCGCGTGCGCAATTCACCGTGCCAAGCTTCGTACCCATCGAACACGTGGTGGAGTAATCCTGTTCCGCGAGTTTCAGTAAGAAACTCGGTGCGGAAACCAATGAGCCCACGGCTTGGTACCCGGTAATCCATGCGGACCCAACCAGTTCCGTGATTGACCATCTGTTCCATGCGCCCTTTACGAAGTGCCATCAATTGCGTGACAACGCCAAGATAGTCTTCCGGAATATCAACGGTGAGTCGTTCCATTGGTTCATGCATCTTGCCATCGACCATTTTGGTAACCACCTGTGGCTTACCAACAGTCAGTTCAAAACCTTCGCGACGCATTAATTCCACGAGGACTGCAAGCTGAAGTTCACCGCGCCCCTGCACTTCCCAAGTGTCTGGGCGCTCAGTGCTGAGCACGCGAAGCGAAACGTTACCTACGAGCTCGGCATCAAGGCGGTTCTTCACCAAACGAGCAGTGACTTTCTTACCGCTCTGACCCGCAAGCGGAGAGGTATTGATACCGATTGTCATAGAAATTGAAGGTTCATCCACCGTGATAAGTGGAAGTGCGATGGGGTTCTCCGCATCGGCGAGAGTCTCTCCAAGGGTGATCTCTTCAATACCGGCAACGGCGATGATATCGCCGGGACCTGCTGAAAGAGCTGGCACACGTTCCAAACCTTCGGTGATCAAAAGTTCAGAAATCTTGACCTTTTCCACGCTTCCATCAGTGCGAATCCAGGCAACTGTTTGGCCCTTAGAGATAGTGCCTTGGCGTACGCGACAGAGCGCTAGGCGGCCGAGATAAGGAGAAGCATCAAGGTTGGTGACGTGCGCCTGAAGTGGTGCACCCTCGATAAATGTGGGGGCTGGGATGGTCTCTTTGATGACGTCGAAGAGTACCTGGAGATCAGTCTCTTCTGGCATACCGCCATCAGCAGTTTGGGTGAGCGAGGCACGACCCGCTTTGGCACATGCATAAACAATAGGGAATTCAATTTGCTTTTCATCCGCATCAAGATCGAGGAAGAGTTCGTATGTTTCGTTGAGAACTTCGGCGATACGAGCATCTGAACGATCGACTTTGTTGATAACCAAGATGACCGGAAGTTTCTTGGAGAGTGCTTTACGCAGCACGAAACGGGTTTGTGGAAGTGGGCCTTCAGAGGCATCCACCAAGAGCAACACACCATCCACCATCTCGAGGCCGCGTTCTACTTCGCCACCGAAGTCGGCGTGGCCTGGGGTGTCGATGATGTTCACGGTCATGTCACCACGCTTTACCGCGGTGTTCTTCGCGAGAATAGTGATGCCCTTTTCGCGTTCGAGATCCATAGAATCCATCACGCGATCCTTACCTTCGCCCTGCTCCTTGTAAGCCGCGAAAGCGCCGGACTGCCAGAGCATTGCATCAACGAGCGTGGTCTTGCCATGATCGACGTGGGCGATGATTGCTACGTTTCTTAAATCGTCTCTGCTTTTCACGGTCATCCTTTGATTAGTGTGGGTCAGACGTTGAAGCGAAATTCGACTACGTCGCCATCCGCCATGACATATTCTTTGCCTTCCATCCGCACCTTGCCGCGCGCTTTTGCCTCTGCCATTGATCCGGCGTCAACCAGATCAGTAAAGGAGACAATTTCGGCTTTGATGAAACCGCGTTGGAAATCTGTGTGAATCACGCCAGCTGCTTCAGGAGCGGTCGCGCCTTGAGAAATCGTCCAAGCACGCGCTTCCTTGGGACCAGCAGTGAGGTAAGTTTGCAAACCAAGAGTACTGAAACCTACGCGTGCCAAGGTTGCCAATCCTGGCTCGGTAAGTCCGATGCTTTCTAACAATTCAAGTGCGTCTACGTCGTCGAGTTCAGCTAGTTCAGCTTCAGTCTTTGCGTCTAAGAAGATCGCTTCAGCTGGTGACACGAGCGCAGCAAGTTCGGCGCGCAATGCTGAGTCAGCAAGTTCGGCTGCATCCACATTGAATACGTATAGAAATGGTTTGGCAGTGAGCAGGTGCAATTCGCGCACAAGTTCACGGAGCTCAGGAGTCCCGGCAGCAAAAAGAGTCTTGCCCTGCTCCAAAAGTGCATTCGCCTGCTTGGCAGCTTCGAGAACTTCACCGCGGTCTTTTGAAAGTCGAGTCTCTTTCTCTAAGCGAGGTAACGCTTTCTCTAGAGTTTGAAGATCGGCGAGGGCAAGTTCTGTGTTAATCGTCTCGATGTCACTGCGTGGATCAACACGACCATCAACGTGCACGACATCCGGATCCGTGAATACCCGAATGACCTGGCAGATGGCATCTGATTCGCGAATATTGGCGAGGAACTTATTCCCCAGACCAGCACCTTCGCTGGCGCCCTTCACAATGCCTGCAATGTCGACGAATGAGAGCGCGGCCGGCAAGAGGCGCTCTGATTTAAAGATGCCTGCAAGTTCTGCCAACCGGCCATCTGGCACGCCGACCACACCGACGTTGGGTTCAATGGTGGCGAAAGGATAATTAGCCGCGAGCACGTTGTTCTTCGTCAGCGCGTTAAAAAGGGTGGATTTGCCCACATTGGGCAGGCCGACGATTCCAATAGAGAGGCTCACAAGGGTTAAATCCTATTGCCCCGCCGGCCTCGCGCTGACCACTCTCCTCCCCTGCACGCTTAATACCGGCTGAACTCTTCCCTGAAGTACTCAGAAGTACCTTCGCTTGAATGTCACCTCCGCGTGGCAAGATGCCTTTATGTCCTCACAATTCGGCTCTCAAGTCACTTCGCTTAAGGCGCGGGCAGATGCCCAGCGCGCAACTCTTGGCTCAGGACTCACTGCTCCAGGAATCGCTGCCTTACCCTCAGCGCTGCTCTTTCTGTTGATGGGAATCGAAATTCTGATCCGTGATCATGTGGGTCTCTTCAGTGGTCTGGCGATTCTCTTGGTAAATGGCGGCGGCTCTTGGCTTGCAAGGCGTGATGCCAGACGCGCGGCCGCCATCACACCACCACTTGCCACCTTGATTTCTTTACTCATCTGGTTGCCTATCGGGCCATCGACGCTTTCGCCCAGCCGTTTAGCTATTGATCTTCTCTCTGCGCTTGCTTCACTTGCGCCCTACCTCTTAGTAGGAGCCGCCTTTTCCTGGTTCCGCGTTTATCGCAAGTAACTAAAATTTTGAAACGAGTACGGCGAGCAGTGGTGCGATAGCGAGGGCCGGCAACAAATCTCCGATGGGAATGTGTCGAATCTTGAGGAGGCGAAGAGAGATTCCAGCAAGCATCAAGCCACCTGTAGCTGTCATAGCTGCAATCGCAAAGTCACTCATCACATTTCCAAGCAACCATCCAAGGAGTGTCCAAGCGCCTTGGTAGAGGCCGACAACAATTGCTGAAGCTGCCACACCCCAACCAAGTGAAGCCGCAAATGCCATCGAGGCAAAGAAGTCGAGTGTGCTCTTGAGGAGTAGTTGGTCGATGCCATTACCTAGACCATCACTCACACTTGCGAGGATCGCCAGCGGACCCACTACAAAGATCAGTGACGCAGTGACGAAACCTTCGACAAAATTCCCATTCTCCTGATTTCCGAACTTACTCTTCAAGGTTTCGCCAATGTTATTGAGGCGATCCTCTAAGCGAAGCAGAGAACCGATAATTCCACCGATCAATAATGCACCAAGCACAATCAGCAGTGCGCCGCTTCCTACCGCCTTCTTTAACGCAGGAGATGCCACCGCTGAACCTGCACTAATTGCAACGACTGCGGTTACGAGCCCAAGTACGTCCGTGATGACATTTCGGGTGCGCTCCGGCAAACGCGAACCCAAACTCACGCCTACCGCAGTCCCCAAAAGGATCGTGACGATATTGATGACCGTACCGATACCACGGAACATGAATTACGACTTTCCTGCGGCCCGAAGGTCCTTGCGAAGTTCTGCAGGCAGTGAAAAGAGCAGAGTTTCTTCCGCTGTAGTTACCACTTCAACATCTTTGAAATCGTGCTCCTTCAATAAATCAAGCAGGTCTGTCACCAATATTTCCGGCACTGATGCTCCTGAAGTGATTCCAATGGTTGTGACCCCCACAAACCACGCTGGATCGACCTCGGCTGCATAATCAACAAGATAGGCAGCATTTGTCCCTGACTCTAAGGCCACTTCAACCAAGCGCACTGAATTTGAGGAATTCTTAGAACCCACCACAATGACTAGTTCGCACTTCCCTGCGATTTCCTTAATTGCAACCTGGCGGTTTTGAGTTGCGTAGCAAATATCATCACTTGGTGGATCAACGAGCAATGGAAATCGCTTGCGCAAGGCAGCGACAGTAATGAGAGTTTCATCAACACTGAGTGTTGTTTGAGAAAGCCAAGCTACCTTGCTCTCGTCACGAACTTGAATATCGGCAATGCCATCAATGCCATCAACCAGGATGACATTCTCCGGTGCTTCTCCGGCAGTTCCTACTACTTCTTCGTGGCCCTCGTGGCCTACAAGCAGAATATCGAAATCATCTGCCGCGAACCGCCGCGCCTCGTGGTGCACTTTTGTAACGAGTGGACAGGTAGCATCGATCGTTTTGAGAGAACGCAGCTTCGCTTCTTCGTGGACTATTGGCGCAACTCCGTGGGCAGAAAAAACCACGATGGAACCTTCTGGAACTTCGTCGGTCTCTTCTACAAAGATTGCTCCGCGACGCTCCAGAGTTTCAACCACATGCTTGTTATGAACTATTTGTTTGCGTACATAAACGGGAGCGCCATGCACCTCTAGAGCCTTCTCAACTGACTGAACCGCGCGATCGACCCCTGCGCAGTACCCACGGGGGGCGGCCAGCAATATCTTTTTGCTCATTGTCACAGAGTACGGCCCTCTCACGGCTCTAGCGAACCCAGGCAAAGAGCCGGCGACGCATCAGAATCATGAGTACCCCGCTCATGAGCACAAGCAGCAGGCTTAAGGAGAGCGCACTCGCCGGATCGGCTTCGAGCGCAGCGTAGATGGCTGTAGGCATCGTGCGCGTAAGACCTGGGAGTGACCCAGCAAAAGTAATAGTCGCGCCAAATTCGCCGAGCGCGCGTGAAAATGCAAGTAGCGCGGCAGCGGCAATGCCTGATGCTGCTGAAGGAATAGCAATACGCAAAAAGAGCACGCCTTCACTCGCCCCATCGGCCCTGGCCGCATCAATCAAATCACGCGGCACTTCCAGGAACGCACCTTCGGCCATGATGACCACGACGGGCAGCGCGACAAAGAGTTGCGCAAAGATAACCGCAACTAAGGTGAACGGAATAGAGAAGCCAAAGAAATTAAAGAGCGCACCGCCAAATAACCCTCGGCGACCCCAGGCCACCAACAAAAGTACTCCTCCGACCACCGGCGGCAGCACTAGTGGAATTGCCAGGACAGGACGAAGCTTTCCCCACTTATTGCTCGTTGCCATTAAGAATGCCAGCGGCAGGCCCACAATGAGTGAGATGACTAACGAAAGAATTGAAGTGAGGAGAGTGAGTTGAATGGCGCTCCAGTTTTCGCTTGTGAAGACATGAGCAAAAAAGTTTCGCCATTCAATACGAAAGAGCAGTGCGATAAAAGGCAAGCCGACAAAGAGCAGTGCCACGATCGCGAGGACCTTAACAAGCGAGGTCGATACCGACTTACGCCGTTTCGATAACAACATTGGTCGACTTTATGGATGCAACGGCACGCGCACCGGGGGTGAGTCCCAAATCCGTGATGGCATCAGCGGTGACCATGCTGATGATGCGATGTGGACCAGCCTGGATCTCAACGATGCCTACCAGACCCTCTCTCTCCACTCGAGTGACCAGCCCCACAAAACGATTTCGGGCGCTGCTCTTATTACCGTCAATCTCATCTGGCCCTTCGCCGCGCGCAATGGCGGCCAAATCGACTCCAGAGACCGTCATCCGGCCTCCTTGATCTTTCTGAGCTCCAAGGCGCCCGGTATCTATCCAGCGCCGTACGGTGTCATCTGAGACCCCTAGGAGCGCTGCCCCCTCGCTTATCCGATATTGCGTCATATCTAGCAGAATAGAGCCGCATTAGCGGCTTGTCACCTCGTTGCCGCACCGCGCCCAGGAGGGAATGATGTAGCCATGGGGAATTCACGAAATCTTGCCTTCGAACTCGTTCGCGTCACGGAATCAGCGGCTATCGCCGCCGCCCGTTGGGTGGGACGAGGAGATAAGAACACCGCCGACGGCGCGGCAGTCGATGCGATGCGTCGATTAATCAGTTCAGTATCCATGGATGGCGTCGTCGTCATCGGTGAGGGCGAGAAGGATGAAGCACCCATGCTCTACAACGGCGAACGTGTCGGCGATGGCGTTGGTCCAGCGTGCGATGTTGCGGTCGACCCCATCGATGGAACAACTCTGACTGCAAAAGGAATGAATAACGCCATCTCTGTGATTGCAGTTGCAGAGCGCGGCGCTATGTATGACCCTTCCGCCGTTTTCTATATGGAGAAACTTGTAACCGGCCCAGAAGCAGCAGATGTTGTTGACATCACTGCACCAGTGGGAGAGAACATTCGCCGTGTTGCAAAAGCCAAGCGGCTCTCTCCTTCTGAAATAACCGTAGTTATTCTTGATAGACCACGCCATGAAAAACTTGCGAAAGAAATTCGCGAAGCTGGTGCGCGCATCAAATTTATTACAGATGGCGATGTTGCCAGCGCAGTGGAGGCGGCGCGCGAAAATACTGGCATCGACCTCTTGATGGGCATCGGCGGTACCCCAGAGGGCATCATCGCTGCGTGTGCCATGAAGTGCCTCGGCGGGGTTATCCAAGGCCGTCTCATGCCACGCGATGATGCCGAACGGGAGAAGGCCATTGCCGCCGGACATGACCTCTCGAGGGTGCTCTCCACCAACGACTTAGTCACCGGCGACGACGTCTTCTTTGCCGCGACCGGAATCACAGACGGGGAGCTCCTGCGTGGAGTTCGATTCGGTCCGCGAGGGATGACCTCACACTCTCTGGTGATGCGAGGAAAATCTCACACTGTTCGACTTATCCAGAGCGAGCATCCCCTAGAGGCGTAGGCTCTTATCCATGCCTGAATTCTCCTACTCCGACCTACTGCCCACTGCGGCCGACAGCACTGAATATCGCCTTGTCACCACTGACGGAATTCGAGTGGAAAAACTTGGCGATCGCACCTTTCTTATGGTGGAGCCATCAACGCTTACCACTCTTACGGAAACAGCTATTCACGATATTTCGCACTACCTACGCACTGCCCACCTTGAGCAACTCCGCAGAATAGTTGATGATCCCGAAGCGTCAGCTAATGATCGCTTCGTAGCAATCGATTTATTGAAGAACGCAAACATTTCAGCCGGCGGCGTGCTACCCATGTGCCAAGACACCGGAACCGCTCTTGTAATGGCTAAGCGTGGGCAGCTAGTGCTTACTCAAGGAAATGACGAAGAGGCAATTTCGCGCGGCGTCTACGACGCTTTCACGCGCCTTAATCTTCGCTATTCACAATTAGCTCCTATCAACATGTGGGAAGAGCGCAATACCGGAAATAATCTTCCGGCTCAGATCGAAATTTATGCTGACACCAAAAGTGGTCACGAGAATGAGTACTCCTTTCTCTACATCGCCAAAGGCGGAGGTAGCGCAAACAAGTCATTTCTTTACCAAGAGACGAAAGCCATTCTTAATCCGGCTGGGTTACTTCGATTCCTTGACGAGAAACTTCGCTCATTAGGTACAGCTGCCTGCCCTCCCTATCACCTGTCAATTGTGATCGGTGGAACCAGCGCCGAACACACACTGAAAACAGCGAAGTTAGCGAGCACTAAATATCTCGACACTTTGCCACTTCAAGGAGATGCCAAGACGGGACACGGGTTCCGCGACATCGAAATGGAAGCTGAAGTTCTCAAACTCACTCAAGGCTTTGGCATTGGCGCCCAATTCGGCGGCAAGTACTTTTGCCACGATGTACGCGTGATCCGCCTCCCCCGACATGGCGCCTCACTCCCGGTCGCCATTGCAGTTTCATGCTCTGCCGATCGCCAAGCGCGCGCGAAGATCACTCCTGAAGGCGCTTTCATAGAAGTATTAGAGCGCGATCCAGCTCGCTTCTTACCCGAGCCCAGCACTGAAAAACTTGGCGACGCGGTGGTGCATGTGGATCTCAACCGACCTATGAGCGAGATCTGCGCGATGCTTTCCAAGTATCCGGTGAAGACTCGCCTCTCGCTCAATGGTTCAATGGTGGTGGCGCGCGATCTTGCGCACGCAAAGATCAAGGAACTTCTTGATTCCGGTAAGCCCATGCCGCAGTACATGCGCGATCATGCCGTCTATTACGCCGGGCCAGCAAAGACTCCAGAGGGATACGCATCAGGATCATTTGGACCGACGACAGCCGGTCGAATGGATTCATATGTCGCGCAATTCCAAGAGGCCGGCGGATCGCACATCATGCTTGCAAAAGGAAATCGTTCAGCACAAGTGACAGAGGCGTGCGAAAAAAATGGTGGGTTCTATTTAGGTTCTATCGGAGGTCCTGCCGCCCGCTTGGCACAAGATTGCATCAAAAAAGTTGAAGTTCTCGAGTACGCCGAACTCGGAATGGAAGCCATCTGGAAAATTGATGTGGTCGATTTCCCAGCTTTCATCGTGGTCGACGATAAGGGAAATGATTTCTTTGCCGAGACCAGTAAGCCACTTTCAATTGGACCAAAGCCCACGAATTAGTACCAGTTATTCTGCTGCCAATGGCGCAGGGCGTTAGCCGGGTTGCCGTACCTTAATTTGATGTACTTCATTCCCCAGGTAATTTGGGTGACTGGGTTCTTTCGCCAATCGGTAGCAATCGTTGACATCTTCGATCCGGGGAGCGCCTGGGCGATGCCATGGGCACCCGATTCCCGGTTTACCGACTTGTAATTCCAATTGCTCTCGTGATCCCAGAGGTCGACCAGACAGCCCATTTGGTCAAAACTCCACTGGTAGAGCTCCGCATTTAACTCTCCAGCAACACTAATGGCGCCCGCTCGAGTGCGAGCCAGACTCGTCCGACTGACAACCATCGGCGCTCGTGTCTGGGCGCGAGATGGTTCAACGGCTCGATGTTCAATGCGAGGTCCGATGAAATCGGGACTATCAGAAGTAACCGGGCTGGTAATGGGGCGATTGCCCCATGCGCTCGATGGTTGAGTTGATGGCGGCATGGCGCTCACAACACCGGAGGGAAGCGCAATCAGTAAAGCTATGGCAGATCCCCACACAATTCCTTTACGCATCTCCACCTCCGATTGAGCATTTTTTTCACTCGTTGCACTTGTTGTGCAAGTACAAGATGCCCGTGTCCTACGAATGGGTGTCAAATCGAATGTACGACGATTGTGGAGAGAAATCGGACATTTTGCCAAAAATATTTTGAATTTACGCGGGGAAAATGCCCTCAAAGAGAGAGATCTCACATTTCGAAAAAGACCAATTTTGGTGCCAAAAAAGCCTCATAAATAAGGGTTTTTCTAGCGTGTCGCGCGTGACAAATGCTTTACATGTTTTTAAAGGTGGATGGGATCTTCCAGCATTTCGGTTACTAATGCAGCAATCGGTGAACGTTCACTGCGGGTCAAAGTCACATGTGCAAAGAGTGGATGGCCCTTTAAAGCCTCCACTACGGCGACGACGCCATCGTGTCTACCCACCCTCAAATTGTCACGCTGAGCGATGTCGTGGGTGAGTACCACTCGCGAACCTTGACCAATGCGAGAGAGCACCGTGAGTAGTACACCACGCTCTAATGATTGCGCCTCATCAACAATCACAAATGAATCATGAAGCGAGCGGCCACGAATATGTGTCAGTGGTAGCACCTCCAAAAGCCCGCGCTCGAGAATCTCATCGATGACGTTCTGACTTACAAGGGCGCCTAAGGTGTCAAAGACTGCCTGGGCCCAAGGAGACATCTTCTCCCCTTCGCTTCCTGGCAAATATCCCAACTCTTGGCCACCGACTGCATAGAGCGGGCGAAAGACGACCACCTTTTTATGATGACGCTTCTCCATCACCGCTTCTAAACCAGCACAAAGAGCGAGCGCGCTCTTTCCAGTGCCGGCACGACCACCTAACGAGACAATGCCCACCTCCGGATCAGTGAGTAGGTCAAGAGCCACCCGCTGCTCTGCCGAGCGACCATGTATCCCAAAGACATCTCGCTCTGATCGCACCAAGCGCAAAGTTTTCTCCGGGGTCACACGTCCAAGAGCGCTCCCGCGTTCACTCACCAGTACGACTCCGGTATGGCAGGGCAAATTACGAATGGACTCGTGTTCGACTCGCTCGCCTTCGTAGAGTGCATCTACCAAGGTGGCGCCCACTTCCAATTCACTCATACCAGTCCACCCGCTGCTGGGCGCAAGCTCTGCGCGATACTCCTCGGCAACCACACCCATAGATGCGGCTTTCACGCGGAGTGGCAAGTCCTTCGTTACCAGCACCACACGTTTGCCTTCTTCAGCCAAATTTCTGGCTACCGCAAGAATGCGAGAATCATTACTGCCATCGCGCGTAAATCCGGCAGGCAATAGTCGTAAATCTGTGTGATTGAGTTCTACATGGATGGTGCCACCTGCGTCGTTTATCAACATAGGTTCATCGAGTCGACCATGTTGAATGCGCAGTTCATCTAATGAACGAAGGGCAGCACGGGCAAAGTAACCGAGCTCAGGGTGATCACGCTTGCCCTCAAGTTCGCCAATCACTGCGATCGGCAGAATGACTTCATGTTCGGCAAAGCGATAGAGCGCAGCCGGATCTGCCAGCAAGACGCTGGTGTCGAGTACGTACGAGATGGATGCTGGCGCCTCATGTTTAGCGGGCTTGCTTGCTGACTGAATTGCAGACTTGCTGATGGGCTTCTTGCTCGTTGCCGCCACTCAATACCCCTCTGGTTGTGCGAGGACCGTATGGAATAAAAGTTACGCATCCGGAGAAGGAAGACCTATGCGACACGCCCACCCAAAATGGGGCTAAGCACCGAATCTGCGTGAACGTTGGGCAAACGCACGGAGCGCGCGCAGAAAGTCGATCCGTCGAAAATCTGGCCAGTACGCCTCACAGAAGTAGAACTCCGAGTGCACGCTCTGCCAGAGCAGGAATCCACCTAAACGCTGTTCTCCTGAAGTGCGAATCACTAAGTCAGGGTCAGGTAGGCCCTTCGTATAAAGGTGTTCTGCAATGTGATCTGGAGTTAGCATCTCCGCGACTTCAATCAGTGACTTTCCCTGCGTTGCATGCTCTGTAAGGAGTGATTTAACCGCATCTGCAATTTCTCTTCGCCCGCCATAACCGATTGCCACGTTAACCGTAATGCCCACAATATCTTCTGTGGTCTCGCAAGCGTGTGTGAGCCTTTCCTGCACATCTGTAGGGAGCACATCGAGTGCTCCGACCAGATTCATCCTCCACTTCTGACGACCGGCCAATTCTGCAACGGTGCGATCAATAATCTCTAAGAGCAGAGAGACTTCTCGATCTGAACGCGAAAGATTGTCGGTAGACAGCAGCCATAAAGTTACGTGTGGGATATTAAATTCTTCACACCACTGAAGGAGCTCCACAATTTTACGAGCACCCGCAGCATGACCAATTTCACTCTCCGCACCTGCATTGCGTGCCCACCTACGATTTCCATCAAGAATGACACCTACATGCTGTGGGACTTTGGCTCGATCAACTCGTTCACTTAATCTTCGTTCATAGATGGGATAGACAGCCGCCTTAACGACTTTCTTAATTGACCGTTTAAGACTAGCCATCGAGTTAGCCGATCAGAGCGCGGGCGCGACGATCAGCGAAGAAGGATGCCATGGGTACGGTCCCAGCGATCAAGAAGAGGACAGTTCGCTTCAGATCCCAATTGGCCAGGCGGGAGAGATTAAAAGTAACAACCACGTAGGCCATATAGAGGTAGCCATGAATTTGCCATGTGATGGCTGTCCACTGGCCTTCGCCGCCAAACATATATTTGTAAGGAAGCGCAACAATAATGTTGAATAACAAGAAAATACCGGTCACCCAAGCAAAGATGCGAAACAATTTCATGGTCATTTAACTACCTCCGTACGTCACGTTAGCATACCGATTTTACGTTCAAAGCGGATAGTTCTAACCCATAAATAGATCACCATCAAGATCAACATCCACCAGAGCACAACATAAAGAAGGTGCTGCCAATAGAAGCCAGGAACTTTCTTTACGGCAAGCGGTGCCGACTCCGCAATTGCGAACGTCATCGACGTGGAGGTGATCCCACTCTCGGCATAAGCAGTGACATACCCGTTGATCAGTCGATCGAATTGACCAGCTAAGAGAACTGGATCTATCCGCGAAAGTTGGCCTGGGGAAGTTAAATTTGATTCTGCGTTTTCCTCGCGCGGAGATGTGAGCCTGCCAGCCACGATGGTGCTCTCATTAAGGCGGGCAGGTGCGCCTACTCCGCGGAGCACTAAAATCGAGCCCGAGTCACCATTGAAGAGCGAAACCTCACTCCGAACGCTCTCATCTATCACGTAGAAGTTGGCAATGTACTTTCCAGAAAGCGTGACTCGCCTATCGCTGAAGGCTGGCGAGAATTTTTGACCAGCTTTAACGATCTGCGAAAGCGGCACCTCTTTAATATCTGCTACTGGCTTCACCGAAGCTTTGAGATCAGCCGCGCGGTGAAGTTGCCATTGTCCCAGTAAAAAGAAACTCGCAATCATGACAAGAGCGGTCAGATGGAAAGTGATCCACCAAAGAGTCGATCGAGTCTTCACTGATCTTTACGAAGTCTGCGTAAGCGCTTATAAAAGTTTCGCAGTAGGAGGAATGTCGCCACAGTAAGCAGACCCGTCACGATCGCACCGATCGCACCCGGAGTGACCTTTGACTCATCTACTTCAGCAAGAATGATGGTATTCGTGCTATTAAAGAAGTTCACGTTACCATTCTACTCATCATCATCCACAACACCAGCGAAGAGATCGCTCTCGGATACGTCGATTTCACCGACCGCAGAGAAGGCAAGCTCGAACTCTTCGGTCGGCCAGATCTCCCGCTGCAGTGAGATGGGAACCGCAAACCACTGGCCGCCAGGGTCAACTTGCGTCGCATGTGCAAGCAGCGCATTCGCACGTATCTCGAAAAATGCTGAACACTCCACTTGGGTCGTGATATTCACTAGCCGGCGATCCTGCCAATTGCTTAACCAACTTTCGTATGGGTTCGGTAACCCGAGTTCAAGCATTGCTGCTGAAAGGGCTTCCAATCGCGCCCGTGTGTGTTGCTGGTTGTAATAAATCTTCTGAACCTGCCAACCACCACTTCTGGCAAGTGCAACCGCAGCCATCGTGACTTCATGGGTTCTTATGTGATCAGGGTGGGGATAGCCACCTAATTCGTCATACGTAGTGATGACGTGCGGCCTGAACTCAAGGATCTTCTCAGCAAGCAATGCAGCCGGGATCTCCACTGGAATATCAGCAAAGCAACCCGCGGGCAGCGGCGGCAAAGGATCGCCTTGCGGAAATCCAGAATCCTCAAAGCCCAGCCAATGGTGGTCAACGCCAAGGATTTCTTGAGCGTGTGCCATCTCACTTTTGCGAACTTCCAGCAAATTTGTTATTCCTGAATCTTTCAGACCTGGATTCAAAATGTCGCCGCGCTCACCCCCCGTGCAACTGATTACTAAGACTTGATGTCCAGCACGCACGTACTTCGCCATCGTGGCCGCACCTTTACTCGATTCATCATCGGGATGTGCGTGCACCGCCATCAAACGACCCTTAAAGACCGGCGGACTAATCGACGTAGCGATCGTCAACTGAGTGCTCATGGTGGAGAATGCTCCCATGAAGCGCGACTCGGTGTTGCCCGCGAAACCCTGGCGAGCGCGTATTGCCATTCTTCTACTCGCCATCATCGGCACAGGATGGCTGGGTTGGAGCGCCTGGTTTCACAGCCGCCCAGCTCTCACCATCAAGGAAATCGCTTTCACGATTACCAGCGAGAGTTCCACCGAATTGCGCTACGAAGTGACTAGGCGCGAGCCAGATCGCCCCGTCGTCTGCGTCTTACGCGCCCTCGACAGCTCAGCCGCAGTGGTCGGCGAGGTACGCGAAACCATCCCTGGAGAGGTCGGGGAAGCGGCTTCGTCCACCGCCGCCCGACGCACCGTAGTCGCCACTCTTAGTAGAGCGGCCTTCGTCAAGGTCGACCGTTGTTGGGTTAACCGCTAACCTCGCCTCTTATGACTGGATCTTGGCTGACGCAAGAGGCGTTCGATCGTCTCACCATCGAACTCGTGGATCTTCAAGGGCCTCGTCGTGCGGAAATTGTGAAGAAGATTGCCGACGCGCGCGAGGAAGGCGACCTTAAAGAGAACGGTGGCTACCACGCCGCCCGTGAAGAACAAGGGAAACTCGAAGGGCGTATTCGACAACTCAAACACATGCTGGAGCATGCCCATGTGGGGGTAAATCCAGATGCCGAGAGTGGCGTGGTCGCACGTGGATCGGTGGTGACCATCGATATGGCCGGTGACCAGATGAAATTCTTGCTCGGTTCTCGTGAATCAGCCCCCGAAGGCCTCGATGTCTATAGCGACCAATCTCCGCTCGGAGCTGCTGTGCTGGGCGCCAAGGTGGGAAGCACAGTGGAGTACTCCTCGCCCGACGGGAAGCGCACCTTCAAGGTGGCCATCTTGGACTGTGAGCCCTACACCGGCTAGATAATGAGTTTACTTCTTGAAGGCTATATAGTTGCATGGTGCAAGCAACTTCTCAGGATGAAGAGCTCCTAGGTTCCATCGTCTCGCTGGTCTGGTCCTTCCGAGACCTGGCCAGTGAGTGCGGCGTGCCTGGCGAGCCGGGCGAGCCCGGTGATCGCACCATTCTGCGGCTCATGGCCATCGTGCAAAGAAGTGCTACTCCCCCTCGCATCTCCGAAGTTGCCGATGCGGTGGGCTTGGATCTGTCGACCACGAGTCGCCACTGCGCCACGTTGGGTCGCGATGGATTAATCGAACGCATTGAAGATGAAACTGATCGGCGCGCATTTCGCTTGCGCCTTACCCCGGCCGGAAAGAAATTACTGATTCAAGTACGTGATTCGCGCACCCAAGCAATCGCTAGTGCTCTTGAAACTTGGAGCGATAAAGAGAAAGCGGAAGCAAGCGAAATATTGCATCGTATTGCACATGAAATAAATCCTAAACGAGAGAAGAAATAATGAGCGAGACCAGCGCCACCCTTCCCAACGATTCAGCCAATGCTTCTCCCGCGGGATTAACTCATCGCCAAATTCTGGTAGTGCTTTCTGGCCTCATGACAGGAATGCTCCTTGCAGCATTGGACCAGACGATCGTCTCGACGGCACTCAAACAAATTGTGGAAGATCTAGATGGGCTTGATCACTACACCTGGGTCGTTACTGCCTACTTGCTGACATCGACTGCAACTACCCCGCTCTACGGAAAGATCTCTGACCTTTACGGTCGCCGTCCAGTTTTCCAATTCGCCATCATCACATTTTTAGTGGGTTCACTCTTAGCCGCCTTCTCTACGAATATGAATGAATTGATTGCTACGCGCGCTATTCAAGGTCTTGGCGGTGGCGGATTGATGGCTCTCACGTTCACCATCATCGGAGACATCATTCCGCCAAGGGAGCGCGGGCGCTATCAAGGATATTTTGGAGCAGTGTGGGGTCTTTCATCTGTAGCAGGTCCGCTTCTGGGCGGCTACTTCTCAGACAGTGGAACTATTCTCGGCATCACCGGTTGGCGTTGGATCTTCCTCATTAACTTACCTTTTGGAATAGTCGCATTAGTTGTGACTTCAATCGTCTTGCACATTCCCAAGGTTCGTCGCGAACATAAGATCGATTACCTGGGCGCGATCACAATGATCGCGGCGGTGAGCGCTCTCTTGCTCGCAATCGCCTATTCAGTCCCCGCATACGGCTGGGGTGACATCCTCACGTTAGCTTATTTCGCAGTGGGTATTTTACTCACACTTGCATTCTTGCAAATCGAGCGCAAGGCTATCGAGCCAATTCTTCCGCTCGATCTCTTTAAGAACGATATCTTCAGTGTTACTTCCGGTATTGGCTTCATTATCGGTGCTGGCATGTTTGGAGCACTCGTCATGTTGCCGCTCTACTTGCAAGTAGTGCAAGGCAATTCGGCTACTGAGTCTGGGCTTAAGTTAGTTCCCTTCATGTTGGGCATTCTCGCAATGTCGATCCTGACTGGAAAGCGAATCTCGAAGACCGGTAAGTATAAGAAATTCCCATTAATTGGCAGTTTGGTCATGACGCTAGGCCTGTTATTGATGACCACCCTCAGCATTTCTACACCATTCTGGCAATTAGCAATTTTTTCCATGCTCATCGGAATGGGACTTGGCCTCACCATGCCTACCATGGTGGTAGCCGTGCAGAATGCCGTGGACTTCAAAGACATGGGCGTGGCCACTGGAGCTAACACATTCTTCCGCTCTCTTGGCGCAGCCTTTGGGTCGGCAATCTTTGGCACCATTCTCACGAATCGTTTGGCAGTTCACATTGATTCTGGAATGGCTCGGCTGGCGGCTAGTAATCCGGCAGCAGCTGAGAGCTTCGACCCTGCGCTACTAGGAGAACTCCAGAACAGCACCTCAGTGCTAGCAACGCTCCCCACGGAAGTGACGGAAACAGTTCTGCAGAGTTTTGTTTATTCATTTCATGATGTTTTTTGGACTGCCGCGCCAATCACGGCGATTGGAATTCTATTGGCTCTCTTGCTCAGAGAGATCCCCCTTCGATCAAATGAAGATCACGCTGCCGCTCGACATGAATCGGGTCACTAGTAAACGTGAAGAACCCTTTTGACGGACTACCGAGAGAGGTTGCGGTACTTACCGCGATCGCCTTCTCGGTTGCCATCGGCTATGGAGTCATCATTCCGGCTATTCCGCTCTTTGCTAGGTCGTTTGGAGTTTCAAACTTTGCTGTCGGTGCGGTCATCAGCCTCTTCTCCTTCATGCGATTCTCTTCAGGACTCCTAGGAGGAAGACTCGTTGATCGCTTTGGTGAACGGTTGGTGCTTGCAACAGGAATGGGAATTGTCGCACTCTCCACTTTCCTCGCGGGGCTTTCACAGAACTATGGAGAGCTCCTCTTCTTCAGGGCCGTTGGTGGTATTGGATCTTCCATGTTCACAGTTTCTGCGGGCTCACTCTTGCTTCGCATTGTTCCAAACCACCAACGCGGACGAGCCCAATCCACATATCAAAGTGGATTTCTTATCGGCGGAATTTCTGGCCCTGCAATTGGTGGGCTACTCAGTGAAATTTCTCTGCGCGCCCCTTTCTTTATCTACTCGGCAAGCCTCGTTGCCGCCGGCATGATTGCGGCTATCTTTCTTTCGCATTCGCGATTAGGTGAGAATGACATTGCTCAAGTGCACGAGAACGAAACACAAACAACACTGAAACAAGCCTTGAGATCTTGGCCCTACCAAGCTGCACTCTTTGCATCGTTTAGCACAGGCTGGGCGATCTTTGGCATACGTTCTTCAATGGTGCCACTTTATGTAAAGAATGGGCTCGATTCATCGACCACCATTACTGGACTCGGCTTTACATTCGCTTCAATTATTGGTGCGATTTTTCTGCTTCCTGCGGGATCCATTGCAGATAAGCGCGGGCGGAGATATGCCATGATTATTGGTACTTCGCTTTCCATAATTGGCCTCAGCGTGCTGACATTCCTGCAGTACCCAATTTTCTTCATTATCGCTATGGGCTTAACTGGAGCAGGTGCCTCCTTTACTGGCTCGCCATCGGCAGCGGTAGTGGGCGACATCATCAAGGGGCGTGGTGGACAGGTAATTGCGCTCTATCAAATGGTGGGGGATTTTGGATCAGTGGTAGGACCGCTGGTAGCTGGTTTCCTGGCTGACCATTATGGATTTAAAGCTGGCTTCCTGACGGCAGTCATCGTCGTCATTCCAGCATTGATACTCGCAATCCGAATGCCAGAAACCAAGGCAAAGATGCCGGATCCTGAAATTCCAGGCAGAATGTAGCTATGCGAAATTCTTTCGTCGAACCGCAAGATAGAAGTGCTTACCCGTTCCCATTGCAGGCCACTCACAGTGTTCTTCACGTGCCACTAGAAAATTCAACAGGTGCAGTTATTTTTGTGGGGATGGGTTGCTTCTGGGGTGCCGAGCGAATCTTCTGGCAACACCCGGGAGTCATCGCCACCAGTGTTGGATACGCCGGCGGAACCTTTGGTCATCCATTTTATGAAGAGGTATGCACTGGGAAAACTGGCCATACTGAAGCCGTAAGAGTGAATTACGATCCGGCACTCGTCGGCGATGATGAAATCATCCGCTTCTTCTTTGAAAATCACGACCCCACACAAGGTAATCGTCAAGGAAATGACATTGGGAGCCAATATCGCAGTGCGCTCTACTTCACTACTGAAGCGCAACACGAGAGTGCCCTGCGAATCAAGATGGCCTACGAAAGTGAGTTAAAATCTCGAGGGTTCGGAGAGATCACCACTGAAATTGCTCCCGCTCCGAAGTACTACTTTGCTGAGGAGTACCACCAGCAATACCTTCACAAGGTACCCAACGGTTATTGCGGTATCGGTGGTACTGGAGTGAGTTGTCCGTTACCGACGTAAAATCGATATCAAGCGCAGAATCTCTAAGTAGATCCAGACCAAAGTAACGATCAACCCAAAGCCAGAACGCCAAGCCTCAATCGCTGGGGCTCCTTGGGCAATCCTTCTTTCGATCTGATCAAAATCCAGCACTAAGAAGAGTGACGCGAGCGCCACACCTGCCAAGCTCATTAACAAACCTAGCCCCGTTACGCCATAGAAGCCCATACCATTTCCCACGTTAAAGAAGCTCGCTACCAAGGAAATAAGGGCAAGTACAAAGTAGCCGGCTACCGCTCCGAGCAAAATGCGGGTGAACTTAGGAGTAGCACGCAATTTTCCACTTTTATAGAGGAAGAGGATTCCAACAAAGGCAGCAATTGTTCCGATAATTGCTTGGGTCACAATTCCTGAGTAGTAATCGTTATAAACACGACTAATGGTGCCTACCACTAAGCCTTGGCAAATCGAATAAAGAACCATGAGTGGTGGCCGCACGGTTTTACTTATTGAATTCACGATGCAGAGCACGAAGCCCACGATGAGTGCGCCAAAGAAGAGCACGCCAGTAAGTGGGACGGCATACGAGGCGACTGCGGCGACCAGCAGGACAATGAGCAAAATTCCGGTGCGAGTGACCACCTCATCAATACTCATGCGCGACCCACTTGCTCCTGGGGCCGAACTATAGAATGTGGCATACCGGTTTTGATTGAGTACCGGGTTGCTGCTCTGCATGATCGCTCCTCTAGCGTTTTGGAATTCCCTCACAACTTCTTGAGACAAATAGTACCCCCGGTGGGATTCGAACCCACTCTGTAACGATTTTAAGTCGTTTGCCTCTGCCGGTTGGGCTACGGGGGCGCACTGCCTTGAACTGCCTTGAACTGCCTTGAACTGCCTTGCACTGCTTTGCACCGCTAACCTACCTCGAAGAGAGGCCCTTCTCCGATTTGGCGAGTGTGCGTGCCAGCCCTAGAACCTCATCGAGCATCCCCTCGGTCAGGGTCCCCGTGAAGGTGTTCTGCTGGCTGGGGTGATAACTCGCAAGAAGAGTGCCCCGGGAGTGATCAAAGCGCCCGCCGTGGCGAAATGGAGGCCGTCGCCCAAGGCCCCAGGGTTCGGCAAGGATCGACCAGAGCGCACTCCATGCAAACGAGCCGAAGGCCACATATACCCGCGCGCTATCAGCCACCAAGGCGAGTTCACGGGCCGCCCACGGTTCACAATTCCGCTGCTCTACTGGGGTCGGCTTATTTCCAGGAGGTGCGCATCGCACCGCGGTGAGGATTCGAGTCTCAATTAATTCGAGCCCATCTCCTCGCCGTTCACTTGTCGGTTGATTTGCTAATCCCACTCGGTGCATTGAGGCAAAGAGAAAATCTCCCGACCGATCCCCGGTAAATACTCTTCCGGTGCGATTCGCGCCATGGGCTCCCGGCGCTAAACCCAGCAAGACGACGCGCGGCGACGTAGCCCCGAACCCGGGTACTGGTTTTCCCCAATACTCCTCTTCGATGTAGGCGCGCTTTTTCTCAATTGCCACTTGGGCACACCATTTTGTCAGCCGTGCGCATGCCTTGCAATTAGTGATTTCAACTTCTAGTAATTCAAGAGAATGCGTCGCGCTAGAAATTTTCTTCACTTGCGCGGCAGTGCGAGCATTCATGATTCACTCATCACTTAGAAACTTGAGACCAGGCGATGCCATCAAGAATATCGTGCTCGCTTGCCACAAACTCCTTTGCTCCAGTTGCCAACATGACTCGATTAAGTACTAATGCAC
>CAIMVH010000108.1 GCA_903844855.1 uncultured Actinomycetes bacterium
ATCTCTTCAGTCGGGGCAGCTTCAACAATCAAATCTGAATAGTTGGCGTTATGAGCCTCGATGTACGCGTTGGGTTGGCGCAGGCGCCCGTTGAGCCACCCGGACATTGAGATAGGAAGACGCAGCGCCACTTTAAAGCGCAAGTTCTTCGCGAATGGTTGGCGTACATAGCAGACGCCATTATCGGTTGCTACACAGCCGTCTTCCGTGGCAAATTCTTTGTAGCGCTCGCCCAGAACGCGCTTCACGGGGAAGATGGCAAAACGTAAATTCTTATCAGCTACGTCCCATGAGCCATTGCGCACCAACATGCCCTGCCCGAGGACACCGATCATTAAGTATTCAACCGCTGAATCACCACTTCCCATTGTCCAAATCCACGGAGATGATCCACCTGCAAAACCTAAATTAGTTTTACCGTCGTACGTTGAGACAACTCCCCCATCGCTCTTATGAATACGTTCAGTAGGGATTCCGGTAGTGATGGTGCCATCTTCGGCGATTGCCGAAAAGGAATTCACGCAGATTGATTCTGGCGCGACCGCGCAATTACCCACGGATGAATCCGCACCAAAACGTGTCCACTTGCTCGTGAGAGTTGGTGCGCACTTGGAATCGGTGGATTCAGTACAGAGAACTTGCTCCCCCGACTCGTTAGAAGCAGAAGTGAAGGAGCGAAAGTTCACTTGATTCTCAGAGAAGTAAATCATCACGTGATTCGGAGTTGTAGGTGCCACCAACTTCAACATCGCACGTGGCTCAAGCATCTGTGTATCTGCGCTACTGGGCAAGATGGTGGCACCAGCAAACGCCAAAGACAATACGAGTAGCCCTGCTAATTTAGATCGAGTACGCACCTACACACCTCCTCTTGGTACGACCTTAGCGCCCACACACGCCGGTTGCGCCAAATCTTTTCTGTGAAGAGTTAGCTCACCTTCTTGAAGCCCACCGGACACTTCGGCGCAGCGCCCTTCACCATAATCTTGGTCTTGCCCTTCGTGCAGGTAATCGACTTAGTGACGACCTTGCTCTTTGGGGCCGAAGCAATCACCGGCGCTGCTGTGGTGATGGGAGTCGGCGAGAATTGCGCATAGGCACAGATTAGAGCCTGAGTGATGCCTCGGTCACCCGTGAACCGGGTTAAAGCAGCACTAGATCGTTGCGATGGACGAGTTCACGCTCAGATTCTGCGCTAAATGATGATCTAGTTACTCGTCGTCTTCGTCTGATTCCTCCGCGATTTCTGACTCCACGCGCACTGAAAGACTCCTGATGTAATCCGCATCATCAATGCGTGCATCAGCACCACGAGGTCCGAGTAGCTCGGCGCCAGCTTCGATCGATGGCTCCCAATCGAAGGCCACGGCATCTTCATCGATACCGATCTGCACTTCATCGCCCGGCTTTGCGCCCTTAGCAAAGAGCGCCTTTTCTACGCCGATGGTGGCGAGACGGTCTGCAAGGTATCCAATAGCTTCGGCGTTGTTGAAGTCTGTTTGGCGCATCCAACGCTCTGGCTTTTCGCCACGCACGATGAAGATCTCGTCGCCATCTTCGTTGCGACCATTCTCGAGAGTAAAGCCAGAGTTATTGAAGGCGCGAGGACGAATAACAATGCGAGTAGCTTCTTCAACTGGGGCGTCTGCACGAGCTTGCTCAACCAAACGAGACATTGCATACGTAAGTTCGCGCAAACCTTCACGTGATGCGGCCGAGATCGGATACACCTCGTAGCCAGCTTCCTTCAATTGCTCGATCACCATGTCCGACATGGCGCGACCATCAGGGAGATCGATCTTGTTGAGAGCAATGATGCGTGGGCGGTCGTTAAGCCCGCCGTAAGCATCGAGTTCCTTCTCGATCATGGCTAGATCAGTGACTGGATCGCGGTCGTTTTCCAATGTGGCGCAATCGAGTACGTGCACGAGGGCAGCACAGCGCTCAACATGGCGCAAAAACTCAAGGCCTAAGCCTTTTCCTTGACTCGCACCCGGAATCAGACCAGGTACGTCGGCCACGGTAAAGCGGTTGGCATCTGCTTGTACTACACCAAGGTTAGGAACCAAGGTGGTGAAGGGGTAATCCGCAATTTTCGGACGCGCTGCAGAGAGTGCTGCAACCAGCGATGACTTGCCGGCGCTCGGATAACCCACGAGTGCAATATCGGCAACGCTCTTAAGAATAAGGCGGATGCTCTTGGCATCACCTGGTTCGCCGAGGAGTGCAAAACCTGGTGCGCGGCGACGTGAGGATGCAAGACCTGCGTTGCCTAATCCTCCACGACCACCTTGGGCGATGACATAGCGCGTACCGAGGCCGACCATGTCGATGATGACATTGCCTTCCATGTCTTGCACGACGGTGCCGTTGGGAATCGAGAGGGTGATGTCATCACCAGAAGGACCATCTCGCCAGCCACCGTAACCTTGACGACCGTTTGTCGCGCGGCGGTGCGGTGCGTGGTGGTAATCAAGGAGCGTGGTGGTGTTGCCATCAACGACGAGGATGACATCGCCTCCGCGGCCACCCGTGCCACCATCGGGACCGCCGAGGGGCTTGAACTTTTCACGGTGTACGGAGACGCAACCATTGCCGCCATTGCCACCTGACACATGCAGGATGACTTCATCAACAAAGGTGGTCATAGGGTCAAGTCTCCCAGACTTTGTCCCGGCCCCACTCCACCCCAAAGTGCCGACAAACCTCACTCTCAGTCAAGGCGCTGTGTAGAGAGCGGCCACCCGGTAGGCAATTGGGTTAAAGTGGGAATTAATACCCCGCATGCTTCGACATTCGGGCCCCCCGCTCAAGTCTTACTTGAGCGGGGCTTTTATTTCCAACTCTCCGGGCGCGAAAGCGCCTTCCCTCGTCCAATGTGTAGTTGTGGCAAGAATTGCGCCTCCTCGAGCGTTGAATCCGAGATTTGCAGAACTCCAGAGGCAACTGATGTCAGGTGAGCAGAGCGACCACGTCTCGCTGTGGGAGCCAGTAACACTTCAAAACCACGACTCTTAAGTATCTGGAGTGGATGGAAAAAGTCACCATCATTCGTTAGCAATAAAGCGCCCTGACAATTTCCAGAGAGTCCGTCACGCAACAGGAAACTCGCGAGGCTCACATCCGAACGTTTTTCTTGTGTGTGCACGACCATAGCCCGAGGGCGCTGTGGCTCAGCACGCACACACGCCTGCCTCATCATGCGCTCCCATAAGATGGTAGGAGCCAGTGGTGGATCAATGAGCTCTACAAGGCGCTTTTCACGCACAGCCAATGGAAGAGCGCGAATATGATTCCGGAAATAGCCACGCACGACCGTTACTCCAGTACTTGCAATGGCCCGAAGATAAACCTCGTGAAAAAGGGGTTCACGGTCACCTTGAAATCTTTCCTTCTTCGCTGCAGTGAAGTAGAAACAAGTACCTAATTGATTTTGTGGAAGAAGTCTTTCGCACAACTTGCGAACATTCAGCCATCTCAATTCCGGACGCCCATCGAGCATCCCCTTTTCGAGGTTAAATCCATCAACATATGCATTGAAGAGCGACATAGTCAGTTAGAGTGCCTAAAGATGATCGAAGAAGACAGCCTCTACAAATTCCTGTGGACGAACCTCTCAGGAGCTTGAGAATGCAAAAAGCGGACCGGCTGAACCGATCCGCTCCCCACAAACTTGAAGTTATGCGCTGACTGGCAACACATTCACTACTTTGCGGCCGCGTGCCATGCCGAATGAAACAGCACCAGGTGCAAGCGCGAAGAGAGTGTCATCCTTACCGCGGCCCACATTTTGGCCAGGGTGGAAGTGGGTGCCACGTTGACGCACGAGGATTTCTCCACTGCCAACAACTTGACCACCGAAGCGCTTTACGCCAAGGTATTGGGCATTTGAATCGCGCCCGTTCCGTGTGGAGGACGCACCTTTTTTATGTGCCATCGTCTACCCCTTTACTTTCCGGCCGAAATTTCGGTGACTTTAATACGGGTCTGCTTCGCGCGGAAACCTTGGCGACGACGGTACCCGGTCTTGCTCTTGTAACGAAGAATGATGACCTTCTCGCCCTTCACTTCTTCGATGATCTCTGCGGTGACTTTGATGCCAGCGAGAACTGTCGAATCAGTGGTGACCTTCTCGCCATCGACGAGGAGAATTGCGGGAAGCGAGAGCGAAGCTCCAGCTGCAGCATTAACGCGATCGATCAGGAGTACATCTCCCACGGAGACCTTCTCCTGGCGTCCGCCAGCTTTCACGATTGCGTACACAGCTTTGCTCTCTTTCAGATGATGAGGAATTCCCACGTAAAGACCCACGTGATCCAAGGTCTTAGGTTACGGATCTACGCCCAGTGGGGCAAATCGCCCTGTGAGCCGCAATCCCGAGCGCCACATGGCCATCGGCAGGTCTTTGGTCAGCGGAAGGTGGCCACCCGGGCTAGGGTAGGACCAGATCACGGCGAGTAACGGGGCGGTTGGCCTCCCCGCACCGTGGGGGCGTACTCCGGAGGACCCGGGATGCCCGACCTGAGATAGGGGTGTGACCGGCTTAGCCGGCGCTTCGATGGAGACCATCGACCCATACGTATTAAGAAGCCTCGCAGACGCTCAGCCTGACATGTACTGGTCAGACTCTGATCCTCTCGAGACCGAAGCACACTCTGCCCTCATTGGCTCTGAAACGGCCGAGTTGGTGGTCGTCGGTGCCGGGTATACCGGACTCTGGACCGCACTCCTTGCCAAGGAAGCCAACCCCGAGCGCGACGTTGTCATTATCGAACAGCGCGAAACCGGAGCTGGGGCTTCGGGACGTAACGGTGGCTTTGTAGTCGCCTCCCTCACACACGGCTTCCAGAACGGAAAGAACCGGTGGCCCGACGAGATTGGCATCATCGAGCGGATGGGACGAGAAAACCTCGCTGCTATAGAAGAGACCATTCATCGCTACGGCATTGAGTGCGATTGGGAACGTACTGGCGAATTGAAAGTCGCCGTTGAGCCATGGCAATTAGTAGGCATGGAGGAAGAAGCAGCCGAACGAAACGAGCTTGGCGACGACGTGGAATTCCTCGACGTTGAAACCGTGAAGAAGATGATTCACTCCCCCACCTATCACGGCGCAGTCTTTGATCACGATGGCACCGCACTCGTGGATCCTGCGCGCCTCGTGTGGGGATTAGAACGCGCATGCATTTCACTCGGCGTGCGCATTTATGAGAACACAAAAGTGCAATGGCTCGAACGCGAGAAAGACGGAATTCGCGTTCACACCACCTTCGGAGAAATCTTCACCAACAAAGTGGCACTCGCTACCAACGTTTTCAAACCCGTAGTGCGCAGCGCTCGTAAATACATCGTGCCTGTCTACGATTACGTACTCGTCACTGAGCCACTTACCAAGGCACAGCACGATTCGATTGGGTGGAGTGGACGCGAAGGTATCGGCGATGCCGGAAATCAATTCCACTACTACCGACAAACTAGTGACGGCGGAATTCTCTGGGGTGGCTGGGATGCGATTTATCACCCCGGTGGCAAAGTACGACAAGAGTATGAATTCCGTCCGGAATCATTTGCCACACTTGCATCACACTTTTTCAAAACCTTTCCGCAACTTGAAGGCATTCGCTTCACTCACATGTGGGGCGGCGCCATCGATACGTGTTCACGGTTTGCCCCCTTCTGGGGACTCTCACGCGACAAACGCGTCGGATACGCACTCGGTTACACCGGCCTCGGAGTAGCAGCAACACGTTTTGGTGCACAAGTAATGCTCGATCTACTCGATGAGCATGAAACGGAACGCACCCAGCTCTCGATGGTGCAGAAGAAGCCGATCCCCTTCCCACCTGAACCTTTCAAGTACATCGCGATCCAGATCACCCGTTGGTCGATTCACCGGGCCGATAGGAAGAGTGGCAAGCGCAATCTCTGGCTTAAAATCCTCGATCGTTTCGGACTAGGCTTCGACTCATAGAGTTTTACTACTCGGAAGCAAAAGAAGCGAGATAACCATGAAGATGCGCGTACTCGGCGGAGTCCTTGAAGTTTCCGCACAAGGCTTAGGTTGCATGGGCATGAACGACTTCTACGGCGATAGCGACGAAGCCGAGTCCATAGCCACGCTCCACCACGCACTCGATCTCGGCATCAACTTCCTTGATACCGCTGATATGTACGGCCCATTCACCAATGAGGAGCTGATCGGTAGTGCGATCAAGGATCGTCGGAGCGAAGTAGTACTCGCTACCAAGTTTGGCAACGAACGTAATCCTGATGGTTCGTTTGTTGGCGTTAACGGTCGCCCGGAATATGTGCGCGCTGCCTGCGATGCCTCGCTTCGACGCCTTGGCGTCGATTGCATTGATCTCTATTACCAACACCGCGTGGACAGGAACGTTCCTATTGAAGAGACCTTCGGAGCCATGAAGGAACTCGTGCAAACAGGCAAGGTGCGCTACCTCGGGATGTCAGAGGCAAAAGGCGAAACAATCCGCCGCGCACACGCCATCCATCCAGTCACTGCCGTACAGACTGAGTGGTCGCTCTGGACACGTGACGTAGAAGAGAATGACGTGCTCTCAACCGTGCGGGAATTGGGAATTGGTTTCGTTCCCTACTCACCTCTCGGTCGAGGATTCCTCACTGGTGCGATCACTAATCCTGAAGAACTCGACGCAAGCGATTCACGTCGACGTGGCGCACGTTTCCTAGGCGAGAACCTCACTACAAATCTCAAGCTCGTCGATCGCATTACGGAGATCGCAACCGCAAAGGGAATCTCACCTGCCCAACTCGCTCTCGCTTGGGTCATGGTGCAAGGTGAAGATGTAGTACCAATTCCGGGTACCCGAAAGATTCATCGCCTCGAAGAGAACGCGGCTGCGACGGAGATTACTTTCACTGCCGAGGAATTAGCTAGCATCGACTCAGCCGCACCGATTGGCGCCACCGCCGGCGATCGCTATGCCGACATGTCAAACGTGAACCTCTAAGAATTTCTTTACTTCCAGAGGAGGGTGCGGAACCACTCTAATGAGTCTGGATTCGCTAAAGCATCAACGTTTCTGACTACGCGCCCGTTGACTATGTCAGTCACCGCAAGTTCAACAAGCTTATTGCTCTTAGTCCGAGGCAGCTCTGGAGCAGAAAGAAAGAGATCCGGCACATGTCTTGGACTAGCCTGAGTACGTAAACGCAACTTAATTTCGCCAATGAGATCGTCAGTCAAAACAGATCCATCCTTCAAGACCACGAAGAGCACGACTCGCGTATCATCTTCCCAATCTTGGGAAACCGCCATTGACTCAAGAATGTCATCGAAGGATTCAACGACGCGGTAAATCTCAGCGGTACCTATGCGTACACCCCGCGAATTCAAAGTGGCATCGCTCCTACCAAAAAGTATAAAACCACCATGAACGGTCTTCGCTGCAAAATCTCCGTGTGTCCATACTCCAGGAAAACCCTCGAAATATGAGGCGCGATATTTTGCGTTGTCACTATCTCCCCAGAAACCAAGAGGCTTCGAAGGGAAAGGAACAGTGCAGACCAATTCGCCTTTTTCATCGACGCCCGCAGGAAATCCATCAGCTCCAAAAACATCGGTAGCCATACCCAAACAAGGTCCTTGCAGCTCTCCTCGATAAATTGACGCGTCAGGCACAGCAGCCACAAAACACCCGCAAATATCTGTGCCACCAGTCATCGATATGAGCCGAACATCGCTCTTCACTCTTTCGTATACGAAGTTAAATCCCTCTGGACTCAATACTGAACCTGTTGATGCGATGTAATCGAGATGTGATAAATCGTATTCTTGCGATGGATTCGTAGACTCTTTACGAGCAACATCTAACAGCTTCGCCGAGAGTCCAAGAAACGTCAGCCGTTCTTCTGCTGCAATTTCAAAGAGTCGTCCGGCATGCGGATAGGTAGGTGATCCATCGAATACAACGATAGTTGCACCCGTACCAAGGGCCATGAGAAGCCAATTCCACATCATCCAGCCACAGGTAGAAAAGTAAAAGACTCGATCTAGATTGGTCAGCCCAAATTGAAAGTGTTGTTCTTCTCCAACTTTAAGCATTACTCCAGCAGCTGAATGGGTAATGCATTTTGGCTTGCCTGTAGTCCCGCTTGAAAAGAGCACAAATCCTGGGTGGTCAAAGGGGAATCTTTCAAAGGTCTGTGTTTTTCCTTGATGCGGCGCGCTCCACTCAGCAAAGTTCTGCGCAATTTCGCTAGTTGGTCCTAAAGTCAGAATTGTGGTCAGAGTTGGTAAGCCCGCAACAATTGCCGTCACACGGTCACCACATTCAAATCGCTTTCCACCATAAAGATAGTGACCAGCCACGAGCAGGACTTTAGGTTCAATTTGACCAAAACGATCAATGACGGCGCCTGCAGCAAAATCGGGAGAGGAGGTGCTGATAACGGCACCAATACTTAATCCAGCAAGCGCAAAGATAATCGGCTCCAGAGTATTAGGCACCCAAGCAACTATCCGATCTCCCCTTTCCACTCCTACAGATTTCAGCGCGGATGCAACGGCCGCTACCTGCTCCGCAAGTTCTTGCCAAGTTACTTCACGTCGAGTGCCATCCTCATCAAGGGCAACGATAGCAACAGCATTAGCACGACCATTGCGAAAGAGATTTTCTGTCACATTGAGTGAGCCATGCGGGAAGAATTGGGAGGAAATGAAATCACTTCCGGCATCAAATGCAACTGCACCTTGTTCGCCAATAATTCCTTGCTCATCCCACACTGCAGACCAGAATTCACCGGGATGATTCACGCTCCACTGATGCACGTCACTATAGGTCTCGGAAGGTATTTCATTTGGTATGAGTTTTTTAAGGTCTCGAAACGGTCGACCACGTAAATTCTCTTTGGAGGGAGACCAGAGCGCGCGCTCATCAGAAACACTCATGAGTAGAAGTTACCAGGAAACATGCTTCACTCACTCGAGATCTTCGAAACCAGAATCAGATGGTAGCAACAGAGCGGACAAAAACCTGTGGACCATATGCCATCCAATCCCTGGGACTGTCACTCACTCATCCTCGGATTATTTGGCCTTTTTATCCGAATATCTAGACAGGACACAACCTTGCCATAAACATACCTGCGAAAGGAGTGAACCAGTAGAGTTCTTCTGAGCTGAAAATGGCGTGAACCACCCTCAAGGAGAACACAATGCATAGAGGTTTGCGCCGACCTTCACAGCTTCAAATGACCACTGCATGAAATGGGTGGCTGAGAAGCGTCACCTGATAGCTCTCTTGCTCATCGCGGCAGCACTGCGCCCATCCGTGACCTCAATTCCTCCGCAAGTTGATTCCATCCGGGAGAGCCTCGGACTCTCCCTCACAGCTTTCGGCTTTCTCACCTCAATCCCAGTCATTTGCTTTGGGATTGCGGCCCCCATAGGAATCTCGCTCTACTTCCGGCGCCGTTCAACAGACACAGTTATTGGCGCACTACTAATAGCGCTCGTCCTCGGCACATTGCTCCGCCCACTACTAGGGAGCGCAGTGCTCTTTGCTGGAACCTTCTTAGCAAGTGTCGCAGTGGCTGGGTTGAACATTCTTGTACCCGTTGTCTTTAAGCGTGAATTTGGTCCGCAACTTACTCGCCTCCTTCCGTTCTACACCGTCGTACTCGCCACTTTTGCGACCCTTGGCGCATTTCTCTCGATTCCGATCTCTAACCACACAACTAAGGATTGGAAAGGAGGCACCATCGTCTGGGCGCTGTTGCCCATACTCGCTTTCCTTAGCTGGCTGCCAATGATGAAGAGGCAGAGGAATCTAAATGCCTCTGCAAAGCTCGTGGTCGCTAAGACGGATTGGAAATCATTATTTAGTGATCGCGTCTCATGGCACGTGACTGGCTTGATGATGGTCCAATCAACACTCTTCTATTCAACGGTGGCCTGGCTGCCTAAGACTTTTATAGATTGGGGATTCACCGCAACTTCGGCCGGCGCAATGTTAGCCTTTGCCACGGCAGTTTCGATACCTTTCTCCCTCTTGGTCCCCTTCGTATTTGGACAAGGTATTGATCAACGAAAGCCGATGATGCTTGTTACCACCGCTTCGCTTATTGGACTTCTAGGAATGGCCTTCGGACACTCTGCCGCAACGTGGGTGTGGGTTTTCATGCTAGGAATTGGTCAATCATCATTGCCCACTTTATTGATAATTATCGTGTTAAGGGCGCGTTCCGTAGAGGAAGCGGGGCCACTTTCGGCAATGGCCCAGGGGCTCGGCTATCTCGTTGCCTCACTCGGCCCCATCATTGTTGGTGTGATAAGCAGATCCTCTGGAGGATGGAGAGCCGCTTACATCTATCTTGCTTTCGTCTGCATCGTAGGGTTGCGTATGGGATATCTTGCGGGTAAGCCTAGAGCAACAGAAACTTCACTTCAGAAGTGAAGCCTGAAGAAAAGATCCAGGCTTCACTTCTGATCGTTACTTCAAGATGGCTGTGGCTTCGATTTCCACTAATTGATCAGGATGGAAAAGTCGCACAACTTGCACACTGGTAGAGGCCGGCGGATTGTCTCCAAAGAATTCCCGACGCACTTCATGCATTTTGTGATGATCATTAATATCCGTGAGGTAAGTGACGATCCGAACCACATCGTCGAGTGATCCTCCCGCGCTCTCTAGCATCTTCTTCATGCTTTCAAGTAATAAGGAAGTCTGGCCAACTATGTCCCCGACACAACCCACACTGCCATCAGCTTGACGCGCAGTGAGTCCGGAAATAAATACCATTTTTGAGCCAGGATCGGAGACCACGAATTGTGTAAAGCCTCCGACGGGAACGTGATACTCAGAGATGTTGCGAACATCTCTGGTCATTGAGGAACACCAGAGATGAACTTTCCGAAGCCGGGAGTGCCGAGAACCTTGCGGTCCTTTGCAATCACCGTTCCACGAAGCATTGTCAGCTCGACTATTCCCTTGACCGTCTTACCTACGTACGGAGTCCATCCACACTTAGTTTGAAGTCCTTCGTCAGTGAGCACATGAGTTCTTTCAAGATCTACGATCACTAAGTCGGCATCTGATCCGGGCGCAAGTGCACCCTTCTGTGGAAAAATTCCCAAGAACTTGGCAGGCGCCTCTGAGAGCAATTCAACCGCTCGGCGGAGAGAGAACTTGCCTTCGGAAACATCTGTTAACGCGACGCTGTAGTGCCAGTCATACTGCGGTGACCCCATAGCGGCATTCCATGCGTCATGATCTTGGACCGCAATCTCTTCAAGAGTGTGTGGAGCGTGATCCGAATCGATCATGTCCATCGTCCCATCGCGTAGGGACTCCCAAATAACTTCCATACGCTCTTCGTCAGCAGTGACGAATCCCCCTGGGCATGCGCGACCAGTGAGACGCTCAAGGTCTTCAATCGTGAGGTGGTAATACTTTGGATCGAGAGCCGCAGACACACGTTGGCCACGTTCCTTAGCTGCCTTGACCAACCTCAAGCTTCCAGCAGAGTGTGTATGCAAAATATGCAGACGAACTCCGGTCAAAGCTTGAAGGTTAATGAGGGTGTTCACAGCGGTATGCCAAATTTCCTCAGTTGTATACACCTCGCTGAAAGTTCGCCAGTTTTGTGGCTTGCCTGCAGCAAATGCTTCGTCGCTCAAATGCTCAAAGAGACTCTGATTAAACGGGTGTACTAACGATGGGAGGCCAGTCTCTGCGATCGCACGAAACGACTTCATTAGCTTTCCCTCGTCATTGAGCGCTAGGCGAGGATCGTGAGGATACGCACCTGAAACTTGAAACGTCTTAAAACCGGTAGCTCCGGCTTCAGCGAGTTTGGGGATTTCCAAGGGATTTGTGCCGGCCACCCAGTGTCCCCAGTCAATGATCGACTTAGAATCGGCGAGCTCACGCTTGGCAAGGTAAGTTTCCAATGTATCCGTAGGAGGCTCCACGTTTGGCATATCAATCATGGTTGTAATTCCACCCACCGCTGCGGCGCGCGAGGCTGTGAGGAAATCTTCTTTATTTGTATAACCAGGCTCACGTGTATGGGCATGGGTATCAATGATGCC
>CAIMVH010000109.1 GCA_903844855.1 uncultured Actinomycetes bacterium
ACATGCAGCGACCATCACTGGTGGATCACCTGGGGTGCTCCACGGAAATCGCACTTATGTATTACAAGATGCCAATGGACAGACAATTGAATCTCATTCGATTTCGGCGGGTCTTGATTATCCGGGTGTGGGCCCAGAACATGCTTACCTTCATGACATAGGTAGAGCGGAATACCGAGCTATCACTGACGCGCAGGCGATGGAAGCTTTCTCACTTCTTTCAAAGACTGAGGGAATCATTCCTGCGATTGAAACGGCGCATGCTCTGGCTGGTGCAATGCAGGTGGGTAATGAACTTGGTCCTGATGCAATTATTCTGATTAATCTCTCTGGTCGTGGGGATAAGGATGTGCAAACGGCGGCGCAGTATTTTGGAATTCCACTTTAAATGAGCACACCGCTTGAAACCCTTTTCACCACTGTTCGCGGCGAGAATCGCGCAGCGCTAATTGCTTATATCCCGGCAGGTTTTCCCACTCAAGAGGGATGCAAAAAGGTAATTCAAGCATTTGTTGATGGTGGCGTTGATGCAATCGAAATCGGTTTTCCATATAGCGATCCAGTGATGGATGGACCAACGATTCAAGCTGCAGCCGATAGGGCGTTATCGCAGGGCACTGGAGCGAAAGAAGTTTTCGAAGCACTCAAGCACGCCACAGATTTAGGTGTGCCAGCAGTTGTGATGACATATTGGAACCCGATCGAAAAATACGGAGTAGAAAAGTTTGCCCAAGCGATTTCAGACAACGGTGGCTCTGGTGTTATTACTCCCGATTTAACTATTGAAGAATCAGCCGCGTGGACGGCCGCCGTTGCTCAAAGTGAAATCAACTCAATCTACGTTGTTGCACCAAGCACGAAAGATGCACGGCTTGCCAGTGTGACTGATCATTGCAGTGGTTTTGTCTATGCGGCTTCACTGATGGGTGTGACCGGAACACGCACAAGTGTTTCATCCGGTGCGCCAGATCTCGTTGCTCGGATTCGAAAGAGTACGGATACGGCGGTGGCGGTGGGACTCGGTGTTTCCACGAGAGAGCAAGCCAAGGGCGTGGCAGGGTATGCCGACGGCGTAATTGTCGGCTCAGCATTTATCAATAAACTTTTGGAGTCAGAAGATGAAGCAAGTGGTTTAATTGCTGTGCGTGAATTAGCGGAACAACTAGCACAAGGGGTACGTGAAGGACGATGAGAGAATTTAAGTTGTGGTTTGGTCTTGCTTCACGATTGACCTTGGGTGGAGTTCTGCTCGTTGCTGGATATTTAAAGTATGACGAGATTGATAAATCGCAGATGGCTGTGCGAGCCTACGAAATGCTTCCTATCGCTTTAGCTAATTTCATTGGCATAGTTCTGCCATTCGCTGAAATCGGGATGGGCTTGCTTCTGATCCTCGGCGCAGCTACTCGAATCACAGCAGCGCTCAGCGCCTTGCTCATGGTGGTCTTTGTTATTGGCATCTCACAGGCGTGGGCTCGAGGCCTTTCTATCGACTGTGGCTGCTTTGGAGGGGGAGGCCAGGTTGAGCCTGGAACTGCGAATTACATCACTCCACTGCTACGAGACACTGGCCTAGTGGCCCTTGGGATTTATCTTTTGCGCACCGGCGACGGCGGGGCGGACGGTGCCGTCGGCGG
>CAIMVH010000110.1 GCA_903844855.1 uncultured Actinomycetes bacterium
CGCTCGCATGCATCACCACATGATCGTCATCGGTGGAATTCATCATGACGTTGATCTCGCTTGGCTCGGAGGTGAGCTCACACCACTTATAGAAGAATTTCAGGCCGTTGAAGTAGCGAGTTTCGCCGCAAATTGGAAAGAAGTAGGAAAGGTTTTGAGTGAGACTCTACTAAGTCATGGTGCGAGTGGAATTATTCTGCGCGCTACCGGCAGCAATTTAGACGAGAGAGTAATTCGACCCTACTCTGGCTACTCCGCACTTCCAGTTAATGTGTGCACTCGAAAAATAGGTGACATATCCGCACGCATAGAACTTCTTCATGATGAGCTTCTCAAATCACTTCAATACGCTTTAGCCGCGATAGCTATCGCCCACGAACTCACTGATCAGGAGATTTTGCAGCGCACACCCAAGAATTTGCGATTGCCTGATGGCGAGATTTTTGTAAATGTTGAAGGTGCGTTAGGTATAACCGGCGTTGCGCTCTTCTCTGAAGGTGATCGATCGCCCGCCAGATTGCGCCTACGCACGCCTTCCATGGGAAATCTCTCGGCGCTAGAAGAAGCGCTACCCGGGCTCAAGCTAGATTACCTCGAAATGATGTTGGCTTCCTGGCCATTTCTACCAGGCGATCTCGACCGCTAAACCAAGATTAGAATCGACCCATGGCCACCAATCCAGATCGCTCTTCCTACTTTCCTGCGATCGAGAAGAAGTACGAGCAGCCTATGGCGTATTGGTTTGCCCAAATGAAGGAGATTGCAGATCGAAAGTATCCCGAGCAAATTGCATTCTTGCGCGAGAATCACGGTTTTAGTCAGGCACATGCCAACGCTCTTGTCTTGTACTCGCGAGGCTCGCTGAGTTCAAAGAAATACAACACCGTTGATCAATATCTAGCCCAGTTTGATGAGACGAAGCAAACCACGGTGCTCGGAATCATCAAGACACTGAGTACCAAGTATCCAAAAGCCGAGTGGGTAATCGCCTGGAATCAGCCAATGTTGAAATACCAGGATCAGTACATCTTTGGAGTCACTGTATTAAAGAACCATATTTTGATGGCACCCTGGAGCACCGATGTCCTCAATGATTTTCTACCAAGACTCACTGGTTACGAAGTAAACAAGAAGACCATCAAGATTCCAGTCAATTGGAAGATCGATGCGAAACTACTAAGAGAGATGGTTGCTGCCAGAATTGCCGAGTTCTAGGTCAAGTAATTTAGCCTCATCGAATCCAATTCGACGTCATTTCTTCACCTGCCATTCACCGAGCCCGACCCCTTTGAGAACGGCTCTGTACCATTATTAAATTGCTTCCCCTTAAACGTCTAACAAACGAAGGGAAGTTGCCATGTCAAATTATCTTGAATACCCAACTTGTTTCGCTTGTCGTTCCATTGACTTGGAAATAGTTACGCATGCGGTTTTTGGTCCCATGTTCATGTGCGAAGAGTGTGGATACTCCTGGGTGGCCTCATTCGAGAGTATCGATCCTGAGATTTCTCAAATCGTCGTAAAACTTAAGGTCGCCTAGCCACGACGGCAAGTCTTACTCGCTCTTAGATTGGGGCGCCCGTAGGCGTCGTTCTAGGGCGATCCCTAGGTATGTCAAAAGTAGTGCAGCCGCAGTATTCGCTAATGCAGCGATGACTTGATCTCGAGCAAATCTGCTACTCGTATCTGGAATTTGGTAGAGAGCAAAGCCGAGATAGAGCCCACTAATGATGGCGCCACCGTGAGAACTGGTCTTCGCAAGAAGTACCAACCGACCCACAAAAGTTAACGGGAGCGAGTTGACCCTCCTCGTCGTCAAAAGTACAAGTGCGGAGAAGAGGAGAATGAGTAAGGCACTTTGCCACGTTAATTCTGGCATGGTCGTTCCAGCACTATGAATCGCAGTAAAAATCGCCCAGCCGGCCACCAGGACCACAACAAATAGCGCAGCGAGCAATCTCATCTTGGTCGGCTTCATAATGTGGCGCCCGCCGCTTGCAACTCGTCGGCAATGAAGCGCACAGATCCTTTACCTACCAAAGTGGCATCCGGGTCTACCTCTAGCCAAGGAATCAATACAAAGAGACGTTCTTGCGCTCTCGGATGTGGGAGCGTGAGTTCTGGTTCGGCGCTCACTTCGTCACCGAAGATGATGATGTCAATATCGAGGGTGCGGGCGCCCCAACGAATTTCACGTTCTCGACCAGCGGCCTCTTCAAGCTTGGAAGCTCTTTTAAGAAGTTCATCGGCTGTACCACCCCACTCTCCCACCACAACGGCATTGAAGAATTCTGGTTGATCTTCAACGCCGACCGGAGAGGTTTGATAGATCCTTGAAGCTTTCGATTCCTTTAATATTTCACTGAGTTGATCGATAGTTTGGTGAACCATGTTTTCGGCATCACCGAGGTTTGCACCCACGGAGAGAACGACGCGCGTCATGGGCGCGTGATGGTGACGGAAAC
>CAIMVH010000111.1 GCA_903844855.1 uncultured Actinomycetes bacterium
GCGATGCTCGGATATACCGTACGAGTTCCCGATAGTGGCGATCCTGGACGTTTGCTTAATCCATTGAAGTGGGATGACCGAGTTGATCCACTTTTCTGGCAACCTGAGTCGACGCTCTTTGAGCGAGCGGTAGCCGCAGGGATATCGGTTCATCACGTTGCTTCAAAACGTTATGCAGGGAGTGGCTTTACTGAAGCGAGTTTGCGTGGAGGTACATATCTTGCGGCAGACACTCACGAGGAGTTGGTGCGCGAAAGTGCTAAGTCGCTAGCACGCTCAAGAAGTTTCTCTTACGTCTACCTCAATGATCTCGATGCTGCTGGACATGCTCATGGTGTTGGATCGCAGCAATGGCGAGATGCTCTAGTCTCGATCGATCGGTTAGCGGGCCACCTCTGTAAGGCGCTGCCAAAGGGTGCTCGACTCTGGGTGACCGCCGATCATGGCATGACGAATGTGGGAGAAAAGATTGTCATCGAAAATGAACTCGCCCTTGATCTGACTTTGATCGGGGGAGAGCCCCGCGCCAGACATATCTATGTGCGAGAAGGCAGCGCCTCGGACGTAGCTCTCAGATGGCGAGCAATCCTCGGAAGTAGAGCAGATATCTTCACCAAGGATGAGGCAGTGGGGGCTGGCCTCTTTGGCTGCGAAGTGAACGAAAGATCCCTGCGGCGGCTTGGGGATGTCATCGCTATTCCACGAGACCACGCGATCCTTATTGACGAAAGTCGAGTGCGCTTCGAAGGTGCGATGGTGGGTCACCATGGAGCGCTTACTGATGAAGAAGTCTATGTACCACTGATTTCTGTAACACTCTCTTAAACTGCGTTAATCAATTACCTGAAGTGCTTATTCGAAAGGATCGGCATCTTTCTTAGTGCCGAACATGATTTCATCCCATGCAGGAACGTGTGTACGCCCACGACCGCTCTCTTTGCGAGGCTCTGGTCGTACTTCCGATTCGGGCTCAAGTTCTTCCATCGCTGGTTCTGCATCACGCACAGCAGTGAGACGAGCAATTTCAATCACTGCCCGCTCTGGAAGCGGTTCTTTTGCGATGGGAAGTTGAGGTGCGATCTCTTCAAGGCGAGTGGCAATTTTCTCTGCCGATGAGCGCTCGTCGCCGGTGAGCCAACGTGCGCTCTCATCTTCTGCAGTAAGTGTGCGGCGGACGTTATCGAGGACCCAATGTGCGTGTTGCACGCCGCCACTTGAAGGATAGGTGAGCACGATGGTCCACTTCCCGTCATCGCGTCTCCAGGAATCCCACTCCATGTCATCTCTGGCGACGCCCCGAGTGGTGAGCCGGGTTGCTACGACACTGCCGAGTTCGGCGCCTTCACTCGATCCTCGGCGAATCACAGTTCCGAGGGCTTGCTGCGCAATATGAAAGCGTTCGCGAAGAATTGCACCGGCGTAGCGATCGATTTTCTCTTCTGAGAGACCGGAACGGTCAGCAATTTCTGCGATAGAGGCACCGCCACGTATGAGGGTTTGTATTTCGCGTGGAGTGGGGAGTTCGGTCAAGGTAGCAAGTCGCAGGTGGGCGGCTGGCTTGGCAGGTGGGCTGGTGTCCGGAGTCGCGCTACTGGGCGTACTCACACTATTTCCCAGCGCGGATTTCAAAGTAGTGTCGATGGGCAATTCAAAGCGATTGCCGGCGCGGTCAACAACGAAGAGCAGAGTGCCTTCTTGATTACGACCGACGACGCGCAGCGGCTGGGATGGGTTGGTCACGCCCACACTCTAGCGATAGCGAGAGCTTGAAGCCCGGCATTTGGGGGTCAGTTAGAGTCGAGATGCCTGCAGGATCGTGCGCCAGGAGGCGAAGCGCAGGAGTGAAATCAGGACGGCGGTAGCTAAGAAACCTAGTGGAAGCCAGAGCCC
>CAIMVH010000112.1 GCA_903844855.1 uncultured Actinomycetes bacterium
ATTGATCTCTGCAAGGCGAGCAGTGAGGGCATCTGCAGTTCCCACTGGCACCGTAGATTTGCCCACGATGAGCGAACCAGGTTTTGCGTGCGCTGCGGTGCCTTCAAGCGCGGCATTCACGTAAGTGAGGTCTGCCGCATTTCCATCTTTTCGCTGAGGGGTACCGACGCAAATGAAATGAACGTCAGCTTGCGCGAGATCGGCAAAGTTGGTCGAAAAGCGCAGCTTCCCAGAGGCCACATGCTTGCGAAGCAAATCATCAAGTCCGGGCTCATAGAAGGGGAGCGTGCCCTGCGAGAGGAGAGTGATCTTCGTCGCATCTGTGTCTATACCGATGACGTCGAAGCCCAATTCCGCCATGCAAGCCGCGTGTGTGGCGCCCAAATAGCCCGTTCCAATAACTGAAAGCATGGGGTAAACCTACCTCCTTGCCAGCTCCTTCAAGGCGATTTGGGCTTTCGCCTGCTCAGGTTGGCGTTTAGCCTTGGCCTATGACTTTTGATCTCTATCGCCTGCCAGAAGAACTCGAAGAACTCCGTGCACTTGCCCGCGCCGTTGCCGACAAGCACATTGCACCCAACGCCGCCGAAGCCGATGAGAAGAGTGAGTTTCCGCAAGCTGCCTATGACGCGATGGTCAAGGCCGATCTGCACGCGCTGCATGTACCTGAGGAATTCGGCGGAGCTGGCGCGGATGCTCTAGCTATCTGCATTGTTATCGAAGAGGTCGCCCGTGCATGTGCATCTTCGTCGCTCATCCCTGCAGTAAACAAACTCGGCTCCATGGCGATTATTCTCAAGGGCACTCAGGAGCAGAAGCAGCGATGGCTTCCTCGCTTGGCTTCGGGCGAAGTGATGTGGTCTTATGCGCTCTCTGAATCTGAAGCGGGAAGCGATACCGCTTCTATGAAAACCCGGGCGGTACGCGATGGTGATTCTTGGGTCCTCAATGGAGCTAAACGTTGGATTACCAATGCGGGCGTCAGCGAGCTCTATACGGTTTTTGCAAATTGCGATCCATCTCAAGGTGGTAAAGGAGTGACGGCATTCCTGGTCGAGAAATCTGATCCAGGCGTTTCATTCGGGGCCCCAGAGCGCAAACTTGGCATTAAGGGCTCTCCTACTCGTGAGGTCTATTTGGATAATGTTCGAGTGGGCGATGATCGCATGATCGGCGAGATGGGTGAAGGCCTCAAGATCGCGCTGGGCACTCTTGATCACACACGCATCACTATTGCTGCGCAAGCGGTCGGAATTGCTCAGGGGGCCATTGACGTCGCCAAGGAGTACATCAAGGAGCGAAAGCAATTCGGAAAAGCAATCGCTGAGTTCCAAGGAATTCAATTCATGATTGCCGATATGGCGATGCAAGTAGAAGCCGCGCGCCAACTCACCTACCGCGCTGCTGCGGCGAGCGAGCGCAACGATCCTGATCTCACCTTCCTAGGTGCTGCATCAAAGTGCTTCGCTTCTGATGTTGCCATGCAGGTCACCACCGATGCTGTGCAACTTCTCGGAGGCTACGGGTACACCCGCGATTATCCACTGGAGCGCATGATGCGCGATGCAAAGATCACCCAGATTTACGAAGGAACTAACCAAATTCAGCGAATAGTCATGGCACGTAAGGTGCTTAGCTAAAACTATTTGCAGGAAGTTTCTGCGCCAGTTCGTACTTCAAACGGTGATGTTTCAGTCGGCGTTGGTGTGGGCGCATTCTTTGGAGCGGTGAACTTAGCAATTGATTTGTACTCCGGCCCCAATGTCACGATGAACTTCTTGCCCAGGTTCTTCTTTTCTACCGTGAGAGCGTCAGGGAGAGCGGCTTTGAGGGTGCGCAACGAATCCGCGTAGGTGGGATCGTACGTAATAGTTGTCGCCTTCACAGTTGTGAGTGCAGTAGATGGTGGAGCACCGTTGACAAAACCGGCTGCTGCCAGATCAGTGGATGCCTTTCCTGCCAGACCATTTATATCTGTGCCATTTTGTACTTCAACCACGATGTCCTTTGGCGGAATCGTGAGTGCTGCACTCTTCGTCGCCTTTTTTGGAGTAGGTGCGACCGGGATATCGTCTTTAATTCGTTGCCATAGTTGGGGGGCAAGAACTGGATCCCAAAGCACTGCGCCAGTGACGCCGTTGTTGGAGTAGTTCACATCAGAGAGTGGCACAGTGAGCATGTTGAGGTTCGTTGCCGAGAGTGATTTCATCTGAGTTGCAAGCGTCACTAGGTCGTCTTTTTGCAGATCGGAATCGGTCGTTACTGTTGCTAAGCCAGCGTTAATTACGCTAAGTAACTTTATCGGGTTAAGCAAGGTTCCAGTGCTAGTAGTCGCAGAAATCATGGATGCGATGAACTTCTGCTGACGCTTCATGCGTCCAAGATCGCCCGTGCCATCGAAAGTACGTGCGCGCACGTACTTCAAGGCAGTGGTGCCATCCAGATG
>CAIMVH010000113.1 GCA_903844855.1 uncultured Actinomycetes bacterium
GAGAGACGAATATGTGTCCAGCGGAGTTCACTTTTAATCTCGAAGAGATTCTCATGATCACCCTTGAGATCAGCAGGTCCTAAAAGTGTGGTCCACTCTGCGGCTTCCACGTCTGCGGGAGAGGGATTGCCTTCGAGAGAAGTGCCCTCAACAGATGCTTGTTCAGGGTAATTGCCAGTGAAGTTTCCGGTATCAATAACCACGCCACGTACGATGCCCGCGGCACCAAGACGAACAATGGCAAAATCATGACCAGGCTCGCGACGACGTCGCGTCTCCCAACCGTCATAGATCTGACCCTTGTGTCCAAAAGTGTGTCCGTGGAAGTCGGCCCTTCCTTCGTTAAGCAGACTCTCCTTCTCGGCGAAGAATTCATCGTTGGCGGCGATCACCCCGGATCCAAAACGGCGGGCAGCTAAGTCGGTGAGATTACGAAAATCGCTCATGGAGTATTTCCTTCTCGGTAGAGGAATTGCCCGCTGGGAACTCCGGTCAGAACACCATTTTGATAGATCAGAGTCCCACGAAGCCAGGTTTTCTGTACAACACCCGTGAGAACTTTGCCGGCGTATGGGGAGACCGGGTTGCGGTGGAAGAGTTCAATCGGATTTACCGTGAATTCTTCGCCTGGAAGGAATTCCAGTAGATCGGCATCTCTGCCAACCTCGATGGCGCCCTTCTGGCTCAGCCCGGCAAGGGCTGCGGGTTTCCTCGACATCCAGTGAGAGATCTGGGTGAGGGTGGCTCCGCGGGGGGCGCCAGCGGTCCAGAGGAGAGGCAGTCCAAGTTGGAGTGAGGAAATACCTCCCCAGGCGCTTTGAAAGTCACCCTCTTCGAATCCCTTGAGGTCTGGCGTGCAGGGGGAGTGATCTGAGACGACTAGGTCGATCACGCCGGAGAGTAAACCGTCCCAAAGTTCGTCTTGGTTCTTCTTTTCGCGAATCGGTGGGCAACATTTGAATTGAGTCGCACCATCAGCCACTTCTTCGGCCGTGAGCGAGAGGTAGTGCGGGCATGTTTCGACAGTGATGCGCACACCATCGGCCTTCGCCTCTTTAATCATGTGGATAGCATCGCCGCTAGAAAGATGTAGTACATGCACTCGGGCACCTGTGCGTCGTGCTTCTCTAATGACTTGTGCGATGGCTTCGTTCTCCGCACCCTTTGGCCTCGATGCAAGAAATTCTTGGTAATCGCGTGATCCCGCGCGAGTGGAATCCTCAATAACATGTGCATCTTCTGCGTGCACCACCATAAGACCATCAACTTTCGCGAGGATCTCTAACGCTTCAGCGAACTCGACTTCAGTGGTTGCTGGAAATTCATCAACTCCGGAATGAAGCAAGAAGCATTTGAATCCGAATACACCGGCATTGTGTAGCGGAATAAGGTCTCCAGTATTTCCTGGAATAGATCCGCCCCAGAAACCCACATCGACCGAAGTTTTTCCTAGCGCTGCGTCTTTCTTCGTAATGAGAGCTGCAACTGATGTGGTGGGGGGAATGCTATTGAGTGGCATATCGATCACGGTAGTGACGCCGCCTGCCGCAGCTGCTTTGGTGGCGGTCTCGAAGCCTTCCCACTCTGTGCGACCAGGTTCGTTGATGTGCACATGCGTATCCACGATGCCCGGCATTATTACGCCAGAAAGTGTGAAGTCTTGATCGCAATCAAAATGTGCGTCAAAATCAGAGACCGCGACGATCTTTCCATTACTCACTGCCAGAGCCGCGCTTCGTTCTCCGTTTGGTGTTACTACTCGAAAAGAACGAAGAACGAGATCACAAATCATTTAGTCGATCATCTCGAGTGCTGGCAATGTGAGGAAGTCGACGTATACGTCGTCAAGACACACTCGTGCAAAGAGTTGTGCTGCTTCCTCCAATTTCTCTGGGTCAAATCCCGCAGCCTGAAGGCGCGCAACCTCAGTGTTGAGGGCCTCTTGTACTAATTCTTTCGTGGCAACCCTCGAGGTATCTGAATAAGTGACCGCATTCTTCACCTGTTGCCAGATTTGCGAACGGGAGATCTCTGCGGTGGCAGCATCTTCCATCAAATTATGA
>CAIMVH010000114.1 GCA_903844855.1 uncultured Actinomycetes bacterium
AGGGAAACCTATCGTGGGTTCGAATCCCACGTCCTCCGCTCAGATCGTCCCTACTCGTCTGGGGAATTCACCTTTCCCAGCGACATGTGGCTAACCCCACTCTCGCACCGGTAGCGGTAGGCAAGCCCCTCGTCCACACTTGTTACACCACTGCTTAGAGGCAGCGGTGAGAGCGATGGGAATCCTTATGAGCGGGACGATGACGACCCCAGGCCGCGCCAAGATAGCTGCGCGCCACCTGCGTACCGACAAGTGGTGGGTACAACCCCTGATCACTGTCGCCGTGCTGGTCTCTTTCATTATTTACTCGACATGGCGCGCCTTTGAGAATGCGCACTACTTCGTAGAGCCATACGTCTCGCCTTTCTACTCGCCCTGTCTAGCCACTTCGTGTGTAGAAGGCTCATCAGATCTTGGTCAACCTTTCGGCTCTTGGTGGACTTTCTCTCCTTCGCTCATCATCTTGCTCTTCCCACTTGGTTTTCGAATGACTTGCTACTACTACCGCAAGGCGTATTACCGCGCTTTCTGGCAATCACCACCAGCATGCGCCGTTGCTGAACCACATAAGACTTACACCGGCGAAACCCGTCAACCATTGATCTTGCAGAATGCACATCGTTGGTTCTTCTACGCCGGTCTCATTTTCAACGTCATCCTTACCTACGATGCGATCTTGGCTTTCAAGAACTCCGAAGGCGAATGGGGCCACATGCAGGTGGGCACATTGGTGCTCCTAGCTAACGCCACGTTCCTTTGGCTCTACTCACTCTCTTGTCACACCTGCCGCCATACCGTTGGCGGACGCCTGAAGCACTTTTCTAAGCACCCAGTGCGTTACAAGCTTTGGACAAAGATTTCAGAACTCAACCACCATCATCCAAAGTTTGCGTGGATCTCATTAATCGGTGTTGCGCTCGCTGATTTCTATGTTCGGTCCGTATCCACCGGCTTCATCACCGATCTACAGATTTTCTAGGAGTAACTGTGACTGAGATTGAACGTCATTCATTCGACGTTGTAGTTATTGGCGCCGGTGGTGCTGGTTTGCGTGCGGCAGTAGAAGCCCGCGCTGCTGGCCTGCGAACCGCCATCATCTGCAAGTCCCTTTTTGGAAAAGCTCATACTGTGATGGCTGAGGGCGGTATCGCCGCGGCCATGGGCAACGTAAATAGCAAGGATAATTGGCAGGTTCACTTCCGCGACACGATGCGTGGTGGCAAGTTCCTCAACAACTTCCGGATGGCGGAGTTACACGCGAAAGAAGCACCGGATCGTGTCTGGGAATTGGAAACCTGGGGCGCGCTCTTTGATCGCACCAAAGAAGGAAAAATTAGCCAGCGCAACTTTGGTGGTCATGAGTATCCACGTCTTGCTCACGTGGGTGATCGCACTGGTCTTGAACTTATCCGCACCATGCAACAAGCCATCGTTTCTCTGCAACAAAAAGATGCAGTGGAGTTTGGCGATGCAGAGGCTCGCATCAAGGTATTTGCTGAGACCACCATTACTGAAATCATTAAGGATGGCGATCGGGCCGCAGGAGCATTCGGTTACATCCGCGAAACCGGAAACCTCATTCTCTTTGAAGCACCAGCAATCGTTATTGCTGCTGGCGGAATCGGTAAATCGTTCAAGGTAACAAGTAATTCTTGGGAAGGAACCGGCGACGGTCACGCACTGGCCTTAAAAGCTGGTAGCAAACTGGTCGATATGGAGTTCGTGCAATTCCATCCGACTGGCATGGTGTGGCCACCTTCTGTACGTGGCATTTTGGTTACTGAATCGGTACGTGGCGATGGCGGTGTACTTCGTAACTCTGAAGGCCGTCGCTTTATGTTCGATTACATCCCAGAAGTTTTCAAGGCGCAGTATGCGCAGAGTGAAGAAGAAGGGGATCGTTGGTATGCCGATCCCGATAACAATCGTCGCCCACCAGAGCTCTTGCCTCGCGATGAGGTAGCTCGCGCAATTAACTCCGAAGTAAAAGCTGGCCGAGGATCACCACACGGTGGCGTATTCCTGGATGTATCGACGCGTCTTGCACCCGATGTCATCAAGAAGAAGCTTCCTTCGATGTGGCATCAATTCAAGGAACTTGCTGACGTCGACATCACCAAGCAGGCGATGGAAGTGGGCCCGACGTGTCACTACGTGATGGGCGGCATCCTCGTTGATCCAGATACTGGCGCAGCAGCGGGGGTCCCTGGTCTCTTCGCTGCAGGTGAATCTGCTGGCGGCATGCACGGATCAAACCGTCTTGGTGGAAATTCGCTCTCCGATCTACTCGTCTTCGGACGTCGCGCCGGCGCAGGCGCCGTTGCTTACTTCCAAAGTCTTGGCGGCAACACCCCCAAG
>CAIMVH010000115.1 GCA_903844855.1 uncultured Actinomycetes bacterium
AGAGGAAGCTCTTGGACCACGTCGCTGCTGTTATCTCAAACGAAAAGGCATTCGTGCTGCTTGACGAGCAGGTGACGGCCTACATGGCAGTGCACGATGAACTTCAGCGCGCTGGAAAGAAAAGCAAGCCATCAACGTTCATCATTAATGGCGGGCCAGGCACAGGAAAGAGCCTGATTGCGCTGCAGTTGCTGGCGAGTGCCGCAGCTGAAGGGAAGACCGTTGCGCACGCTACCGGCTCTCGTGCATTTACTGAAGGTCTTCGCAAGCGAGTTGGTCCTCGCGCGGGAACACTCATGAAGTATTTCAACTCATTCATGAAGAAGGGTGAACCGTTTGATTTGCTTGTTGCCGATGAGGCGCACCGCATTCGTGAGACCAGCGCAAACCAATGGACGAAGAAGGAAGACCGTGGCGGCTCACAAATTGAGGAGCTTCTTGACTCAGCAAAGATCGCCGCATTCTTCATTGATGATCGTCAAGTAGTGCGACCAGGTGAGGTCGGTAGTGCGGCGCTGATTCGTGAGGCAAGTGCAAAGCGTGGTCAACCAGTGTTTGAATATGACCTAGCAGCGCAATTCCGTTGCGGTGGGTCCGATACCTATGTTCGCTGGGTAGATCGGCTGCTCGGCGTGAGCATGGAAGGCGATGAGATTCTCAATATTGAGCCAGATGAGTTTGATTTCTCGATTGTGTCGTCCCCAGCGGAACTAGAGCGGAGCATCCAGCAATCGCTTAAAGCAGGGCAGAATTCCCGATTGGTGGCCGGATTCTGTTGGCCGTGGAGTGACCCTCTAAGTGATGGCACGCTTGTGAACGACGTTGTTGTGGGCGATTGGCAACGACCGTGGAACGCCAAGCCTACGGCTGGTCGCTTGGCCCCTGGGATCCCGAGCTCAAATGCGTGGGCGGTCGATCCGGAGGGCGTCCACCAGGTTGGTTGTGTCTATACCGCTCAGGGCTTCGAGTTTGATCGCGTTGGCGTCATCTGGGGCGATGACCTGGTGTGGCGAGCAGGCAAGGGGTGGGTCGCGCAGGCTCAACACTCATTCGACTCCGTCGTGAAGCGTGCCGACAAGAAGGACCCTGAGTTCTACAGGCAGCTGATTGCCCAGACATACAGGGTGCTTCTCACCCGGGGCATGAATGGGTGCGTAGTGACATTCACGGATGAGGAGACGAAGAGATTCGTTGAATCACGCATCAACTTTTGAGACTTCGCTGCCAAGGTTGAGGATCGGGTTTTCGATTTCCTCTCCGGTCTTCATCGTTGCCCTCGCTTACTTCTCATTGAACTTTCGCCGCGAATCAGCGAGGTTTGTGCTCAAGTCCTCGTTGATCTCAAATTCTGTACCGATAAAGCCGTTGCGCAGGCGTTCAGCGGCAAACGAGCCCTTCCGACCGAGGATCACGCGGAGATAACACTTCATCTCGGTGCTCGTCGCTATTCCTTGTGTAGGAAGTAGACCGGTGTTAGCCGCAGAATTTGACGGCCGTCTTCAGGGATCTGATCGTAGTAGCGAATCCACAACTCGACTAATTGAGATCCGTCCATCAGGGTAACGCGGCGAGTTTGATGCGCGCGTGCAAACTGTTCCGCGTCCTTTGAGAACCCGGATAGTGCCACGACAAGACCTGTTTCGCCTTCTGCAAGGGAGCCAAGCAGCTCTTGGATTACGGGCCGACCAATCGTGCCCTGATGTCTCTTTGCTTGGACCTTTATGCGTGCGCCTTTAGCACCAAGTGGGTCTTCATACGCAACGACGTCAATCCCGCCGTCAGCACCACCACTTGCTCGATATGGGACGTAATAGCCCATTGCCTGCAACAGATGTGCGATCAGCTCTTCAAAGATGTTGGGGGGCAACTTCCCCAGATGTTTTTGAATATCTGCTGCTGCCTGCTCTTCCGCCGTCTCAAGCACAA
>CAIMVH010000116.1 GCA_903844855.1 uncultured Actinomycetes bacterium
AGGAGCGACTCAGGTAGTGGGCCTGGCATGAATGTCCTCTTGTGCCGAGGCTCAATCCAGGTGTCCCAGTCATCTGCTGCGACGATGAGCTGCGGCGGGCGATTGGCGTCATCCGTAGATACATCTTCTCCGATTCCGAAAAGCCTCTCAGGCCCAAAATACTCTGCGGATGGCTTCAGCCGATGGATAAAGTCTTTCGGGAATAGGTCAGCTCCCTGCTCAGTGTTGACCGCATCAGGATGAATGAAAATATTGGCAAATGGTGTAGCTGTGAAACCGATGTAAGAAGATCTCTTGAATTTTCCCAATAAGTTCCTGATCTCCTTGTTGGTTTTTGTTGGGTCGTTATCATCACTCGTATTCACTGATGCCTGATCAGACTCGTCATCCAGTAGTAGAAGTGGGAGCTCTACTGCCCTCTTATTCGCCGCAAAGAATTCATTCAGCCTTTTGAGTACTGTAACGTTCTTCTTGACAACAAAAACATGAGTTCGTTCTGGATTGCTATACCTCTTTGCTACATCTTTTGAAAAATCTCCATCATTTCGACCTGACGTCATGACAACGATGTCTGGCTCAACCGCTCTCTGGAATGCGGGGAGTAGGCCCACCCCAACCGGCGTTCTAAGAAACTGCTCGTTATCGAGCAGTGTTTCGCCAACGATCCCTTCATCAACACGAAGCTGCGTCTGTGCGCGGAGGTCGTTGTGAATACCTGCAAGTACGATAATGCTCCGGTAGCCAGCATCAATAGCTTTTGTCAGTACACCGATATATGTTTCAGTCTTGCCTGACTGGACTTGCCCAACGACCACACCTCTGCGGTCCCACTCGGGAGCGTTCCACGCTGGATTGCCAGAATGGCCAATAATGCTGTTTGTTGTTGTGTTAAGCGCTTCGAGTTTTGCTGGAGAGCGTGAACCCTCTAGCCAGATTCTATAGCGATGCCAGTAGCCCTTTGAGTTCCATGACTGGCCGTCAGCCAACCAATTGCGAGGCAGCGTAGAGCTGCTGTCCTCGGTTGGGTTCATCTCAATTGTTTGCTCAGGCTCAAATACAGGGCGCTCATATCGAATCTCGTCCAGCGCCTCTTCAACGAGCGATAGATAGCTCGGTTCAGCTGGCTCTTTATCCCAAGAGGCGAGAAGCTCAGCAACCTTGCCAAGGCGTTCTCGCAAATCAGAGATTTCAACTGCGGAGACGCCAGGCAGCATTTGTTTGAACTGGCGAACAATGGCATCAATCCTCGCCTTCTTCCGCAGGTCACTCATGTTCTTCCTTCCACTTGCATTTCCACTCTTCACGCAATAGTGAAACGGCAGCCTGGTACTCAGAAGAGTCGAACGGGGCGACAGTCTCAGACAGTCGCTTCAGCACCTCACAATTCGATTCACCAACCCCGGCAACTATTGCAATTGCTGATCTAAGCTGCTCGACGCTTGTTGGAATGTCTGCCACACCCACTACGCCCCCATCTCGTTCGCTCATTGCGATTCTGATATCGGGGTAGGGGATTCCGTCTTCGATCGCACTCAGTAGGGAGCCAATCGCCTTTGGGTCTTTTGCAACAGCCTTGACCAGAGGATGGCTTCGGTTGACCCGGAATGAGGTTCGCCGGCGCCCTTCATCGTCGTGTCGCTGCTCTTTCCAGATCGGCACCAATGCCTGCGTAGAGCGAGTCCCAGGGACTCTTGGGCCTCGCGGTCGGCCTCGATAGACTTCTTGAGCCTTGCGGCGTGCGGTGCGGGCGATCTGCTGAAGAACCTTGAGGGCTGATGCGGGAATCTGGACGCTTGATTTATCTACGGGAACCTTCCATTGCGCATCACCTGTGTTGCTTAGGAAGATTGCAACCCGGGCCAACTTATAGTGATCGTCTGGCGCGTAATCAAGGTCTAGCCAGCCACCGATATGAATCAAACGTTCTTCTCGGTATACGTAAAACCCTTGGAGGCTGATCAAGGAAGACTGGCCTCCGAGCATGTTCCAGGTTTCATCAGGAAGTTGATCTCGGTGCGGCAAAATTACTGGCTTAATGAGCGCTTCCCCTGGTTGACGCTTGAGGACACGCTGATCGGCTTCATACTGGGTTTTGTTCGATGCGAACTTTTGAGTCTCGAGGAATGGATCCCACGGAAATGCGATGTATTCAGATCCATCAGCAAATAGTTTTGAGATCGTTAGGCGTGCGGGCTGGTCTCCTTGTGGCGTCAAGAATCGATGAAACACGCGTGCAGCGTGATCAATGAGCTCTTGTACCTTTCTCGCCATTACCTGCTCGTTCGTGGCGCCATCTTCCTCTAACAACTCTAGATCTACGTTCTCTTTCTCATTGAGTTCTAGGAATCGATCAAGGTTAGACCACATCACAATCGTTCCTGATTCAGCCTGAGCAAGGCCTGTGCGACTAAGAACGTTTTTGAGGTGCACCTTGTCTGCGCCGGTTTGCGGAGAGCGGAACAACTGCCAACCCTGGCCTTCATTAATGCGGTCAAGATCCCATTGGCAAATGGAAGGGCTGGCGCCCTTCGATTTAGACCAAACGGTTAGCCGTCTTCCTTGCGAGAGGGATGCAGTTTTAAGGCCTAGGCCAAAGCGACCTAGCTCTCCTTCAGCCAA
>CAIMVH010000117.1 GCA_903844855.1 uncultured Actinomycetes bacterium
GATTCGGCGGCGTCCGGCCTTCACGTGCAGTATCAACCAAACTCATTAATTCCTTTGCCAGTGTGGGTATATCCATCCCATCGGCTTCGTGAATGACTGGTACAAGTAAGCCACGAGGAGTCGCCGCCGCAAATCCAAGGTTGATATACCGACGAATAATTACTTCGTGATTGGCTTCATCCCAACTTGAATTAATCTTAGGGAATTCTTTCGTGGCTTGAAGTACAGCTGCTGCCACAATCAATAGTGGAGAGACACGCAAACCCTCAAACTCTTCCCAATCCTTAAGTTTCTTTACTGCCTTCAATGTCTTTGCAACATCTACTTGTAACCACACACTCACATGCGGAGCAGTAAAGGCGCTCGAAATCATGGCTTGCGCCATTTCTTTGAGTACGCCCTTTACTGGAATGCGATCCTCGCGATGTGGATCGTAAGTGGTTGCAGGTGGTTGTTCCATGCCGTGCAGCGCCATTGCGGCATCGAGTACGTCAGAGCGAGTGATATTTCCGCTCTTGCGAATGCGACGAATATCAACACCAAGATCCTTAGCGAGTTTACGAACTGGCGGCTTGGCCACCACGGGACCGTCGTGCAATTCCACGACAATGCTTTCACCCAACTCTTCTTGGGTGCCACTCGCCGCCGTACGAGCACGGCGAGCAGGTGTCTGTCCTTCTTTCACTCCGTAACCCACAAGAACAGCTGCCTGTTTAGGTTTCCCTGTAGGCACTTCAAGATTGCGATCATCTTCTACAGGTACTACCGATACTGCCGGTGCTGCTGGAGCGCCGCTAGTAGCAGCGCCATCTTCAATCGTGATGATCACTGTTCCGACATCGACTGTCTCACCTTGATTCACAGTAAGAGCAGTAACCGTTCCAGCGTAAGGCGAAGGAAGTTCCACCGCAGCTTTCGCAGTTTCAATCTCGCAAATCATCTGGTTGATGGTGACCACATCACCGACGGCGACGTACCACTGAAGAATTTCAGCTTCGGTTAAACCCTCGCCCACATCAGGGAGTCGGAAGTCGCGTAGCGCCATGATTCATCTCCTCTAGAAAGCGAATGCTCGGTCGATCGCATCAAGTGTGCGATCTAAGTCGGGTAGGTAATGCTCTTCTAGGCGTGCAGGTGGGTAAGGGACATTGAAGCCGCCCACCCGGAGCACGGGAGCATCGAGAGAGTAGAAGCACTCCTCGGTGATTTGGCTGGCGATTTCTGCCCCCAGGCCCAAGAAAGTGGGCGCCTCGTGCAAAATCACCACTCGGCCGGTCTTTTGGGCAGATTCAAAGACCGGGGCAAGGTCAAGGGGTGAGAGCGTTCGGAGGTCCATCACTTCAACTGAACGACCCTCTTTCGCACAGACCGCGGCTACCTCGATGGCAGTGCGCACGGTAGGTCCGTAAGAGATAAGTGTTAAGTCATTTCCTTCTTGCACCGTTCGGGTCTCATGCAAACCAAGTGAAGGTGCTGCTTCATCGATTTCGGCTTTATCCCAGTAGCGACGCTTAGGTTCAAAGAAGATCACCGGATCATCAGATTGGATCGCTTGTTGCATCATCCAATAAGCATCATTTGGATTAGAACAGGTGACGACTCGAAGACCAGCTGTATGCGCAAAGTAGGTTTCGTTACTTTCGGAGTGATGCTCAACCGCACCAATTCCGCCACCGTAAGGAATACGAACAACTACCGGTAATTTCAAGGTGCCAAGCGAGCGTGAATGCATCTTCGCTAGCTGTGAAGTGATCTGATCAAAAGCAGGATAAACGAATCCATCGAATTGAATTTCGCAGACGGGACGATATCCGCGGAGGGCTAAACCAATTGCAGTTCCAAGAATTCCTGATTCGGCGAGTGGCGTATCAATGATGCGATCTTCACCAAACTCGGTCTGGAGATTTTCAGTAACGCGGAAAACGCCACCCAGCTTGCCGACATCTTCTCCCATGACAAGTACTTTGGGATCTTCCGTAAGGGCGCGACGCAACCCCATGTTGATAGCTTTTCCTAGAGTGATCACTCCTTATCACCTTCTGCAAAAGATTCTAAGTAATTAATGTAAGCATTCTTCTCAGCTTCCAGAATTGGATGTGGTTCGGCGTACACATAATCAAAGATGGCTTCCACGTATGGATCTTCCGCATCGATGATGTCGCCGCGTAACTTACTTGCCATCGCTTCGGCCTCTTTTTCAATATCTGCAAAAAAGTCCTCATTTGCAAGGCCACTTCGGGTGAGATAAGACTTTACCCGAGCGATGGGGTCTTTGAGCTTCCACTCTTCTAACTCTTGAGCTAAACGGTAACGACTCGGATCATCTGAAGTCGTATGAGCACCCATGCGATATGTAAAAGCTTCAATGAGTGTGGGGCCTTCTCCAGCGCGAGCGCGCGCAAGAGCTACCCGAGTAACTGCCAGTACCGCAAGCACGTCGTTACCGTCTACCCGGACACCAGGAAAACCAAAACCCGCAGCGCGCTTGTACAACGCCACCTTCGTTTGACTCTCAATCGGTTGGCTAATGGCCCACTGATTGTTTTGGCAGAAGAAGACCACTGGTGCGTGATACACCGATGCAAATGTAAATGCTTCGTTCACATCGCCTTGACTGGTAGCGCCATCACCAAAGTAAGCGATAACTGCATTGTTACTTTTATCGCGTTGAATTCCCATGGCGTAACCGGTGGCATGCAATGTTTGCGAGCCGATTACCAACGTGTAGAGATGGAAGTCGTTATCGTGCGGATTCCAACCGCCATGATTTATGCCGCGGTACATCCCGAGAAGTTTTTCTGGTGGCACACCCTTCGCCCATGCGACACCGTGTTCGCGATAGGTGGGGAATGCGTAGTCCCCGGGAATCAAAGCGCGGCCAGAGCCCACTTGTGCGGCTTCTTGTCCGAGTGATTGTGCCCAGAGACCCAGTTCGCCTTGGCGTTGGAGAGCAGTGGCTTCCACGTCGAACCGACGAACCATCACGAGATCGCGGTAGAGCGCGCGGATCTCTTCAGTTGAAATGTCGAGTGGGTACTCCGGGTCGGTGAGTAATTCACCCTCAGGAGAGAGGATTTGGACAAGCTGTAACTCGCTCATCAGACCCCCTCCACTTGAATCCCTGCCAGTCAGGTATCTGACCTGGCTCTAACCTACCGGGCGAGAATCCACCCTTCCCACCCGTAGGCTGGTCGGGTGCGCCGTAGCCTAGAAAATGTCCCTGCCTACTTGGCGGGTAAGCCAGCAGCCACCCTGCCTGGGGTGAAGAGTTTCAAGGTCTCATCCAACGAGAACCCATACTCACCCTTGCCTGAAGTGCTGGACGCTCTCTCGTTCTCCCAGATCAACCGTTATCCGGACTTCTCAAATACACGTTTGCGTGATCTCCTGGCGGCGAAGTACCACCTCGTGACAGATAACTTTGCAACCGGTACTGGGTCCGTGGGCGTGCTCCAACAAATCGTGCAAGCCACGTGTAACTTTGAAGATGAAATTCTTCATGCTTGGCGATCCTTCGAGGCGTACCCCATTGTTGCTGCAGTCAATGGAGCTATCAGTGTGCCCGTTCCATTGCGAGGTGATGAGAGTCATGATCTCGATGCCATGGTCGCAGCTATTTCACCACGCACACAATTAATACTGATCTGCCAACCCAATAATCCCACTGGAGTTGCAGCCAAGAGAGATGAGCTCGTTCACTTTCTAGATCGCGTGCCGGCGCATATCACAGTGGTTATCGATGAAGCGTACGTAGAGTTCATCACTGATAAGCGCATTGCTGACTCGCTCGACCTCTTCCGTAAGTACAAGAATGTTGCAATATTGCGAACATTCTCCAAGGCATATGGCTTAGCCGGGCTTCGAGTTGGTTATTCCATTGCACATTTGGAGTTGGCGGAAGCTATCCGCAAGTGCACGCTTCCTTTTGGCGTCAGCAATATTGCTGAAGATGCTGCCATCGCGGCACTTAAGTACGAAGGTAAATTGATGATAAGAGTGGCACACATTCTTCAAGAGCGTACGCGCGTCAGTGAAGCGCTTACGACACAAGGTTGGAAGCTTTCAGATTCACAAGCTAACTTCGTATGGATGAGATTGCCTGGAAAGACTGAGCTTTTCACGCAATCAGCGGCCGAAGTAGGTCTCTCTGTTCGACCTTATGGAGAAGAAGGTGTCCGGGTCACAATTGGCGAGGATGAAGCGAACACTCGATTTATTGAATTGGCTTCCAAGTTCTTTCATGAATCAGGCCAGTTTTGAGTGACGTACGAAATTATCAACATCGCCGCGGCACCATTATGGTGGCAATTGCGGCAGTACTCTTTGCGCTTAATGGTACCGCTGCACGTTTAGTATTGGATGTCGGTCTTTCAGCCCCGCGTCTCACTCAGATTCGCAGTGCCGGCGCACTCTTTTTTATTGCAATTTATGTTCTCTTTAGGAATGCTAAGTCTTTGAGAATTACTAAGAAGGATGTTCCATTCCTCGCCGTTTACGGCATCGCGGGTTTCGCCTTTGTGCAGTTCTTCTACTTTGTCGCGATTACCAAGCTGGGTGTGGGAATTGGTTTACTCTTTGAATTTACTGCGCCAGTCTGGATCGTGCTTTACGTTCGTTTCTTCCGCCATGAAGCGGTGAAGAAGAGAATGTACGCGGCAATTGCCTGCACAGTTTCCGGGCTCGTGCTGATTTCACAACTCTGGTCAAGTACAAAGCTAGAACCGGTGGGCATTGCGTGTGGACTCATTGCTTCGGTCTCGCTGGCTGTTTATTTCTTACTTGGGGATAAAGGTGTTCACAAACGCGACACTCTTTCACTCGTTACCTGGGGCTTCATATTTGCCACTATTTTCTGGGCAATCTTCCAACCCATCTGGAACTTCCCCGCCAAGGTACTCAACACCAACCTCGATCTCGGTGGACCATTTGCCGGCTCCTCAGTCTCTGGCTGGTGGGTAATCCTTTACATTGTGCTCCTCGGCACTATCGCCCCCTTCCTGCTCACTATTGGAGCTCTGCGCTACACATCACCCGCTCGAGTAGGCGTGATCGGCACCATGGAGCCCCTCTTCGCGGGAGCTTTTGCCTGGTGGTGGCTGGGGGAGTCGCTCTCCCTTGTTCAGATGGGCGGCGCCGTAGTCGTACTCTGCGGCATCTTGCTCGCTGAAACTTCTCGATGAAAAACCGCTCGTCCTGGTTATGGTCCTATCTTGTGGTCTCTTTTATTTGGGGATTCTCTTTTCTATTTATGAAAGTGGGCTTGGATTCCTTCTCGCCCTTCCAAGTGGCATTTCTGCGTATCGCACTGGGCGCAGTGGTGCTCTTGATTATCGTGTTTCTTCGTAAAGTAAAGCTGCCGCGTGATCGAACACTCTGGTTCCACACGTTTGTGGCTGGGTTTTTACTCAATGCTCTTCCTTGGTCACTCTACTGTTTTGGGGAGCAACGAGTCTCCTCATCACTTGCTGGAATTTTGAATGCTGCAACACCACTCTTTACCGTGCTTATCGCTCCACTGATGATCGCTAGTGAGAAGCCAAGTCAACGACGCATCTTCGGCTTGGGAATATCTTTCATTGGTGTCATCACAGTTTTCGGAGTCTGGAGCGGTGGCATTTCAGGGGATGTCACGGGGGCGTTGCTCTGCCTTGGCGCACCGCTCTGTTACGGAATCGGTTCTCCCTATGTGCGCAAATACATCTCACATAAAATTGGAATTCTTGAGCAATCGGTAATGCAACTTATATGCGCCTCACTTGTATTGGTTCCGTTTGAAATCGTCTTCTACGAGGCACCACACGATCTAACAACTTCGCCTATCTTGGCAATTCTCGCCCTCGGAATTCTTGGATCAGGTTTAGCAAACCTCATGATGAATGTTATTTACCGCGACGCGGGTCCTACGGTTGCATCCACTGTTACGTATGTGATTCCGATTATTTCGACTTCTGCTGGTGTACTTATACTCAAGGAGAACGTCGCATTCCACGAAGTGATTGGTGCTGCTGTGATAATCAGTGGATTACTCCTTACCCAGCAACGCGCCAAGAGAGCATCACAAGCACTTAGCTAATCGGTGTGGCCATATCGACGAAGCGCGAATAATGGCCTTGGAATGCCACCGTGACTGTCTTGGTGGGGCCA
>CAIMVH010000118.1 GCA_903844855.1 uncultured Actinomycetes bacterium
CAATCACCAGACGCGGCGCGAGGCCAAGGCTCGGTTCATCAAGCATCAAGAGACGTGGTTTCCCCATGAGAGAGCGTCCCACCGCAAGCATTTGGGCTTCACCGCCACTGAGCGTGCCACCTTTTTGGTCGCGACGTTCGGCAAGCCGCGGAAAGAGCTGAAAGACTTCATCTAGAGCCGCGTTCGTTTTAGACACATCCTTGCGTGTAGTAAAACCACCGAGTTGAAGATTCTCTGCCACCGTGTGATCAGGAAAGATTTGACGCCCCTCGGGCACGTGTGCAATTCCCAGTTCGGAACGGCGAAAGCTTTGGGTCTTTAATAGATCTTTTCCTTGGAAGATTATCTCTCCCTGGGAGGGCTTAATCAGTCCTGAAATGGAGCGGAGCGTGGTGGTCTTGCCCGCTCCGTTAGATCCAAGAAGTACCACAAACTCGCCCTCTTCGATCCCGATATTCAGGTTGTCTAATGCCTTTGCCCCGCCGTATGCAACGGTAAGGTCCTTAATCTCTAGAAGCATTACTCCCCCATCAATTCTGAGATATCTGCGCGCCCGAGGTAAGCCTCAACCACCCGCGGGTCATTACGTACTTCTTCGGGGGGAGCTTCAGCAATTACCTTGCCGCTTTCAAGTACCGTCACAATGTCTGCCAATCCCATGAGGAAGTCGACGTTGTGCTCAATGAGTACCACCGCAAGCCCTTCATTCTTTAAGAAGAGAATGAGGTTGTGGAGGTTCCCAAGTTCGCTCTGAGTCAAACCAGTCGCAGGCTCATCCAAGATGAGAACTTTAGGCCGAGCAGAAACCGCACGTACAATTTCAAGAAGTCGCTTCTGCCCATGGCTCAAGTTGGCAGCAGCGATCTCGCCCTTCCTGCCCAATCCGACTACCCGAAGAAGTACTGCAGCCTGCCGCTCTTCGGCGCGGGTGCTTGAAAGATAACGTGGAAGTCGCAGTACGGCTTCAATCCAGGAATACCTCTCATGCAAGTACATGCCCGTGAGCACATTGTCGCGCACCGATACCCGCTCAAAAAGGTGAGGAATCTGAAATACTCGCGTCACTCCAGCGCGAGCCACTCGATGCGGAGATTTAGGCATCTCTGCTCCGAAGAGTTTTACCTCTCCATCTGTTAACGAGTGGTATCGGGTGATACACGAAATTAATGTCGACTTGCCCGATCCGTTTGGACCGATAATGCCGTGAACACGTCCACTTAGGATGGAAATAGAAACTCCATCGACTGCTTTTATGCCGCCAAAATGTTTAACGATATTGATAGCTTCAATGGCCACCGAACCACTTGCTGATGTGGGAGTCGTGATGATCTCTTCCTCAACAATAGTGGGCTCGTCGGCAAGCTCTTGTGGGGAACCCATCTTTGAAGCCCTGAAGGTTCCCACAATGCCACGAGGGAGGACCATCATGCAGAGCAAGAGGATGGTTCCAAGAATGAGGGTCCGATAAGCTCCAGCAAATCGAATTTGAAAATCAATAGCAGCGATGAGTCCCACTCCCGCAAGCGGACCGAAGAGCGTACCCACGCCGCCTATGAAGAGCCCTACGAAGAAGATTAAGCCACCGTTGAGGTCGCCAATTTCTGGCGCCATAAAACCGCCTTGCATTGCCGTGATGGCTCCTGCAACTCCAGCGAGGCCTCCCGCGATCGCAAAGATTTTCACCCTTTGAACACTGGGTGAGACGCCTAACGCACTAGCGGTGTCAGTCGACTCCCGCAAGGCCATGGTCGCTCTACCGAAACCACTGAGAACGGTGTTGCGTTGAACCACATATGCAATGACCAAGATGGCCAAGGTGACGTAGTAAAACTGCCTGATTGTCAGATCTTCACCACGAAATGCCGGCAGATAGAGACCAGAGATAAGGCCATCATTTCCGAGCGCGTTCCTGAAGCCCTCCATGGCAATCAAATTGGCTGCGAGCGTAATCATGCCAAAATAAAGATAAGTCGCGCGCAAACTAATAAGAATCATGAGGACCGAGAAGATTGTGCTCACTAGCGCAGCGATCAAAATACCGATCCAAGGATCAATCTCGTAGTTAAGCATGGCCAAGCCAATGGCATACCCACCCATCATCTGCATGCCGGTGTGTGCAAGTGAGAGCAGGCCACCATAGCCCATACATATATTGAGAGAAATTGTCAGCACCGCAGAGGTCCCTGCAGTGATGATGACATTCATGTAGGACTCAGGATTAGATGTTGAGTTTGCCCAAAAAGGAAAGAGAAGTAACAATGTAATGAGAATAAAACCCAAACCCCGCAGAGAAACATTTACCATTTTCATCAGTGACCATCCATCGGCTTGCCGAATAACCCAGCGGGTTTAAGAATCAAGATCAGACCCAACGCAATGAAGACTGCGATACCTGCGGCAATGCCACCAAAGATTGCGCCGGCGAAGCTATTCAGCAGCCCTACTATGAGACCGCCAAAGAGTGCGCCCCGAGGGCTACCGACACCGCCGATCACCGCGGCCGTGAAACCACTAATGGTGAAAAATAAGCCGTTTGCTGGATTCACAAAATTCTCTGGGGCCCAGAGAAAACCAGCGAGCGCTCCAAGAACGGCGCTTCCCACAAAAGCGCCGACCACTAAACGTTTGGTGGGGACGCCAAGGATGATGGCGGTATCAGGATTGTGCGCCGTCGCGCGCATAGCGCGACCATAAATCGATCGGCGTAAGAATTGGTCGTAAACGACGATGATTGTTAAAGAGACTACGACCGCAATAATTTGCTGTGCACTTACCGCAGCGCCTCCGATAGAAAATATTTTATCTACGATCGGGAAGAAAGTGAGCGTGTCACCCACATACCGAATCGAGAAAACTGCTTGAAATATGAGCGCTGCGGCCAGTGTGGCAATAATCCACGCAAACCGACTGCCAGAAAGTTGTACTGGCAACATCACCATACGTTCCATGATCAGGCCCATCACAACCGCAAGAGCCAACATGACGGCAAGGCCTACTGGCCAGGGCATTTTATAAACGCCTATGAGTTCAAAACCCACGGCAGCTCCGAGGATGAAGGTCTCCCCTTGGGCAAAGTTCATGATGCGCGTCGGTTGGTAGGTGATCGTGAGGGTAAGTGCCACGAGGCCATAGATAGCTCCACTAAAGAGACCATCAAAGAGCGCTTGCAAACTCATATTTCGTGACCTCCGAAACTTTCCTTGATGGTGAATTTACTGTCGGGCCCCACTCTTAAATTGAGGTGGGCTGAGACTTCGTTAGAGGTCTCAGCCCACCTTTCAATTCGTTCCCTATTTACTTGAGGACGAGCTTGCCCTTGACCTTCGTGCACTTGAGGGTCTTGCCGGCAGCAGACTTTGCTGTAGCTCCAGCCTTTGAGCAAGCATCACCAGCCTTGGCCTTTGCCTTAGTAGCAGCAACGACCTTGGCGATCTGGACGACGTCCTTCACTTGCTCCTCCGTGTACCAACCATTTGCGTCCTTCATCCACTTATAGATGTGGATCGCATCAGCCTGGTAGAAGTTGTGCTCAGGTCCTGGATGAATCCGGTTACCTGAAGGAGTTTGATCAGCAGGGATATCCAAAGTGCTCATGGCTGCAAGAACTTTTTCAGGATCGAATGACTGTGCCTTATTCGCAGCAACTGCGTACGCATAGACGCAGTCTGCGGCGAGCGCAGTGCCCTTAGGCGAAGTTGCACCCGCGATGGCTCCAGTATTCGTGCCATAGGCAGCGACGATGGCATCAACGTGTGCTTTGTAACCTGGCATCCACTTTGACTTATCGCGCACTGGCCATTGATAGTTAGGCGCAGCCATGTATGTGCCGGCAAAATCATCGCCACCCGCATCGTGGAATGCGACGTTCTGAAGTCCAGAACCACCCACAACGAGACCCTTGAAATTCAGCGCCTTAGCTGCCTTGGCAGAAAGGGCGCCGTAGGCGTTGCTGGAAATCCAGATTGCATCAGCATCAATGAACTTCGCCACTTGATCATTGTGTGAAGTCGCAGTCGAGGTGATCTGTTGCCATCCGATGTAGACCATGCCGAATTGCTGAGCCACGGTGGTCATATATGCATGGAAGTCGGTACCTGTGGCGCCTGCTTCGTAGATCATGCCGAAGCTCTTCACGCCCTTATCTTGAAGCACGGCGAGCATCCCATTGATGTCATCCTTGTAGAAATCCTGTGAGCGGAAACCATACTTGTAATCAGCGAAGTTTCCGGCCGCAACTGCCGGCTGGCAGTTGATCTTCTTGGCGGCTTCATACGCTGGGGCAGCAGCTTGGTAGTAAGCAGTGATCGAAGGTCCGACAACCAACTTGACGGTGTCGTCAGTAGCGAATTCCTTGGCGTTGGCTACAGCCTTGGCTGGAGCAAGACCATCGTCGAGGTCTCTGATTTTGATTTGGGCTCCACCGAGGCCGCCGGCCTTGTTAATTTGATCGGCGACGATAGTCATTGAGTTCTTCTGCGAGACACCGAGCACGGCGAAGACGCCAGTCATCGGAGCTTCAAGGCCAATGACGATTTCCTTCAGGCCAGAGTTCCAAGTGCCTTTAGGCACGAGGCCCGGACTGTCGGCAGCTTGCGCTGGAATAATTGAAAAAGCGAGGGCCGCTACTGCAAGCGATCCAACCGCGAAACGAGTTTTACGCACGTATCCTCCAAGCAGGGTAGGGAGCGAGCCGTTTGGTTCCACCTTGCGGAACGCTGTTCCGGTAATCTTGTCGGCTGATCGTGCCGAGGTCAAGAGGCGCGCAGAGATATTTCCCGGTGGATTTTACGGTGAATTTCCCGGTGAATTTCCCGGTGAATTTTAGGGAGCCGAATTGAGTCTGGCCACTACCCGGAAGAGCTCCTGGTAGGCGGTCGCCAACACGCTGCCACCCACCGCACCTGGTGGGGTGAGTTCAAGCCAATCGGCCCACTTGCCGTAGCGCTCTTGCAATTGGCTCACCACGGAGTCCAGATCACCATGAACTGTCATGGCATCGACTAACCCATCCGCCAGGTCAGCGCCCACGAACCCGCCCGAGGCGGCCACCTCATGAAAGTAAGGCACCTGTTGGTACATGGCGAAGGAGGGCCGCAGCAGGTCGCGCGCCTTCACCGGATCTGGCTCCACCAAGACCCGGACCATCGCTGAGCGCTGTGGCGATCTACTGCCCCGCGCCACCCCTTCGGCAAAGGCAGGTTCTAAGACTTCGTGGAGCCACTCCTGGGTATGGAGCCAATTCACTAAGACGCCATCGGAGATTTCGCCGGAGAGCCTGGCCATGCCAGGACGAGTCGCGGCGAGATGGATAGGAATCTCATCTCGCAATGGCGGGATCATCCTTCGGTAGCCCGCTACGTTGTAGAACTCACCTGCGAAGTCACACGAGAAACCACCATGGGCCTTCCACGCTAAGCGAATGACTTCGACATATTCGCGCATACGCACTAAGGGCCGAGCGGGATCAATGCCGTAATGATCGCGGTTCCAATGTTCGGGCATAGTCCCGAGCCCCAATTCGTATCTGCCGCCCGAAATCTCATCCACCGTACTTGCAGCGAGTGCTGTAGTGACTGGCGGCCGCGCCCAGGTGGCGATACCGGAGATGATCCGAGGTTTCGTCGTCAATGCCGAAACGAAAGATGCAGCAGCAAAGGTTTCATGCGCAGCTTCTCCTACACAAAGTGCATAGGCCCCAGATTGTTCGGCCTCAGAAATAATGGGGCCGTACTTTGACAGTGGAATGCCAGCAAGACCAATAGCAACTGCTGCTTTCATCATCTGATGGCCGTGGATCTCTTAGGCGCGGCGAACGTATTGACCGGTGGGTGCGCCTTGCACTTCGCCGTGTGCATAGACCACATTGCCTCGAAGCACGGTAATTTCTGGCCAGCCCTGCACTTCCACACCTTCGAAGGGGCAGTGATCTTGCGCAGAGAGCAACATGTCTGTGGTGACCGTGGCTTTCTTATCGAGATCAAGAACCACGAGATCGGCATCAGCGCCGATATTCATGCTGCCCTTCTGCGGCCAGAGACCGTAAGCCTTTGCCGGATTGCTACTTGCAAGCTCGACAACGCGAGCAAGTGAGAGACCGCGCTTGTGATGACCTTCTGAGAGGAGCACCGGATAAAGAAGTGCGGTGCCACCGAAACCGGGAAGCGCTGGCCAGAGTTGATCACCCTTCTCTTCTTCCATGCAGCAAGCGTGATCTGAGGCCACCCATGAGACCGTGCCATCAAGCACACCGTTCCACAATTCTTCATTATCGCTCTTGGTACGAATAGGAGGATTTACTTTGCCGCCTAGACCGCCCTTCTTATCAAGGGTTTCGTAATCAAGACAGAGATGGTGCAAGGTGACTTCGATACGCATATCCGTATCGGGATAGGTCACCCGGGCGCGACGTGCGGCGTTGAGCGCCGGACCGCTGGAGATGTGCAGCAAGTTGATATTAGTCCCAGCAGCAGCAGCCAGAGTGGTGGCTTCTCCAATTGCAACTTCTTCGGTAAGTGGCGGACGCCCGTCTGAGTATGCCTTGAGATTCTGTGGGCTTCCATTAGTTTGCACGCGATCAATAAAGAGGCGCATTAACTCAGATTGTTCGCAGTGCAAGCTGAGCGAAACGCGCGTCTGCGGATTCTCTTTCTGCGCCGCCGAGACAGATTCCATAATTGAGAAGAGATGGCCGAGGTCATACTCTTCACTCATCGTAAACGCTTTGGAGTCGCGACTATTAGCTGCGAGATTAAATCCCTTATAGAACATGTAGTACTTATACGAAGGAATGCCGTGGTTCTTTACAAGCGAACCCACCTCATCCACTTGACCGGCTGTCATCGGCGCTAAATGAAATCCAACATCGGTGTGGACTTGGCCTTTTACCGACTCGAGTACCTCTGGAAAAATATCTGCATAAGTGCCCGTCTTGTTGAGGTAATGCTGGCCAGTGCGGAAGTAAGAAATAACAGTGGTAGCACCACCCACTAGCGATGAGCGCGTCTCTTCGAAAGCATCCTGTGCGATCGGACGATAAATACCGATATGGAAGTGCGCATCAACTGCACCCGGCGCAACATACTTACCCGTTGCGTCAACCACCTTTTTGCCACCTTGAAGGTCGACACCAATC
>CAIMVH010000119.1 GCA_903844855.1 uncultured Actinomycetes bacterium
CCGATCTAGCAAGACACCGAACCCAACCGCAAATCCGAGCTCAGCTAGCACGATGAGTGGAAGCACTCCAAGGACGGCAAAGGTGGCAGCCAATACAACTCCGGCAGAGGTAATCACCCCGCCAGTGACTATGAGAGCCTTCAAAGTTCCCGCTCGTGTGCCAATCACCAACGCTTCTTCGCGCACGCGCGTCATCAAAAAGATGTTGTAATCCACGCCGAGTGCTACGAGGAAGGTAAAGGCGAAGAGTGGGAATGACGCGTCGGCACCCGGGAAACGGAAGACGTGATTGAAGACCAGGGCACAAGCACCCAAGGTCGCCACAAATGACGCCACTACAGAAAGCATCAGCAAAATGGGTGCGATAATGGAGCGTAGGAGCAGCATCAAGATAAGCAGGATCACTAAAATTACAATAGGAATAATGACGTTGCGATCGCGAGTTGAGGCTTCTTGTGAGTCGTAATTGATAGCAGTGAAGCCACCCACATACACGTTTGGCCCAAGTTGCGAATGTAAAGAGGCACGAAGACTCTTCAGCACCTTGAAAGCTTCTGGCGAATTCGCCTCATACTTCAGGACCGCATCAACTTCTCCGATTCCATCAACAACTTTAGGTGGCGCCATTTCTGCACCAGGAGTGCCTTCTGGAATCCCGGTATAGAAAGCCGCACCAGCAATTCCAGGGATGCTCAGTGCGATCTGCTTAATTTCTTCCAACTTGTCAGCAGGACCAAGAATATTCAACGGGTTGCCACGGCCAGCCGGGAAGTGGCGGGCAGTAGCTTCGTCTGCAACAACCGAATCCGTGCGCTTCGTGAATGACTCATCGAGACCGCTGGCCTTAAGGGTCGGAAGAAATGCGCAGAGGATGAGCACAAAGGCAGTGCCAAGAATCCACGAGCGACGGGGGCGCCGACCAACAGTGCGAGCAACCTTCCCCCAGACGCCTTTCTCTTCTGGATGTTCGCTACCAAAGGCCGGCTTACGCGGCCAGAAGCCACGACGACCAATGAGCAAGAGGAGTGCGGGAAGCAAGGTAAGGACTGCAATATAAACAGAAATCACGCCGGCGGCACAGACTGGGCCAGTTGACTTATTCGAAGAGAGCACTGAGAACGAAAGACAGAGCAGACCGGCCGCAACAGTTGCTGCCGAAGCAGTGATGGGCTCAATGACACCCTTTAACGTGACACGCATCGCGTCGTACTTGCTCTCGTGATTGCGCAACTCTTCCCTAAATCTGGAGACCAAGAGAAGCGAGTAATCAGTGCCCACACCAAATACCAAGATGAGCAAAATTCCTTGCGCTTGACCATTGAGATCAATAAGACCGGCCTTTGCCATAAAGTAGACAACCGCTTGGGCAAGTGCATCGCCAATACCGACCGCTAACAACACAATGATGGGAAGCAAAGGAGAACGATAAACAAAAATAAGAATGATAAAGACCACACCGACAGTTGAGTAAAGCAACGATCCGTTGATGGCCGAGAATACACCGATCAAGTCACCGAAGAGTCCAGCAAGGCCTCCTACGTGACCATCAAGACCTTCGGCTTTCATTTCGTTGCGAATCGCTTGCACGCTGATTGCAATCGGACTCTTGCCGCTGGCAAATGGCTTGTTCGACTCTTCAGAGTCAAAGAAGAAGAGCGTCGAAATGGCTTTGCCATCCTGAGAAACTTGGCTACCCACCGGTACAGGGAGCAAGAAATCACCCACGGTCTTGCCCTCTTCCACGGCGAGTGAGGGAATCTTGGCGATCAATGTATCGACCTTGGCTTGCGCGGCTGGAGTCACGCCTTCGGCATATTCAAAGATGAGCGTGCCCACAATTGGTTGATTTTCGCCGACCAACTTCTTCTGGGCGTTAATCGCCAACGTGGCTTCTGCGTTGGCCGGGAGGAATGCTGCGTTGTCGTTCTTAATGACCTCGCTGAGCTTGCCGGCGAAAGGACCTGTCGCCCCACTCACCAGGAGCCAAGCAACCACGATCAAGGCGGGCACCAACCAGCGCCGACGGCGTGTAGGGGCAGGGGCAGTGGAAAGAGTGGAAGACATCAGGATTCCTTATCGGAGAGAAGCAGCCTCGTTGGCGACGGTCAAGCAGGCCTTCAGGATACCTGGTGAGCTACGCTCACGCACGCTCACACGTTCAGATCGGACTAGGCTATTGGCGTGTTGCTCACCGCCATCTCGCTCCTCCCTCCCGGGCTCTCTGCCCCATTCAAGAGCTTGGGCCTGATGGCCTATGAAGAGGCGCTTGAAATCCAAAGGAGTGAAGCTGCTCGCGTGATTGCAGGCACGTCACCTGGAACAATTTTCTTCGTCGAACATCCCCCCACTTTCACTGCAGGTCGACGCACTGATAACGCAGAACGCCCCACCGACGGCACCCCAGTAGTTGATGTCGATCGCGGTGGAAAAATCACTTGGCATGGCCCCGGTCAACTGGTCTGCTATCCCGTCATTGCCCTTGCCGAAAAATTCGATGTAGTTGGTTACGTGCGTTTGCTTGAAGAGATGATGATGGCCGCGCTCGCCGATCTCGGGGTAGATACCATTCAAATTCCTGGTCGTTCCGGCGTATGGCTCCCAGCAAGTGCGATGCAACAAGAACGAAAGATTGCCGCGATTGGAGTACGAATCGCAGGTGGCGTCACCACCCACGGCTTTGCCATTAACTGTAACCCTGATCTTTCATGGTTTGATCGCATCATCCCTTGTGGCATCACAGATGCGGGAGTCACCTCGCTTTCGCGCGAACTCAACCGAGATGTCACTATCGATGAATTACTTCCTTTTATCGAGAAGCGCCTTACTGAATTTCTGCCACGAGTAATGAGGGTTGCCTGATATGACAATGGCACCTGAAGGTAGAAGGCTACTTCGTATCGAAGCGCGTAATTCTGAAACTCCGATCGAACGTAAACCAGAATGGATTAGAACTCGCGCCACCATGGGGCCCGAATACACCGCGCTGCAATCTTTGGTGAAGAGTGAAGGGTTACACACCGTTTGCCAAGCCGCTGCCTGCCCCAACATCTTTGAATGCTGGGAAGATAAAGAAGCAACTTTCCTCATCGGCGGATCTCAGTGCACACGTCGATGCGACTTCTGCAATATCGATACTGGCAAACCGGAAGCGCTCGATCGAGATGAGCCACGTCGTGTAGGCGAATCAGTAGCCACCATGGGTCTTAAGTACGCCACCATCACAGGCGTTGCGCGCGACGACCTCGAAGATGAGGGTTCCTGGCTCTACGCAGAG
>CAIMVH010000120.1 GCA_903844855.1 uncultured Actinomycetes bacterium
GATATCTCCAAGGGCCTCAATCTTGGCTTTGCCAACGCCGGTGATACCCAGACGAGTTATGAGCGCATGAAGGCAAAGGTTGGCGATGAACTGAAGACTCATTTCCGCCCCGAATTCCTCAACCGCATCGATGACATCGTGGTCTTCCATCAGCTCACGCAAGATGAGATCGTCACTATCGTTGATTTGATGATTGGCCGCCTCGATGAGCGTCTCAAGGATAAAGACATGGGAATCGAACTCACCACGGCTGCCAAGCAATTGTTGGCCGAACGTGGTTACGATCCCGTCCTCGGCGCGCGTCCGCTTCGTCGCACCATTCAACGTGAAATCGAAGACTTGCTCTCCGAGAAAATTCTCTACGGGGACATCAAGGCGGGCGAAATCATTGTGGTCGATGTTGAGGGCGAAGAAAGTGAGCGCAAGTTCACCTTCAAGGGCGAACCCAAAGCAACCGCTCCAGATAGCCCAGCTGACACCGCACCTCTAGAGGAGAGCGGCGACCCCGCGTAATCATGGGGCTTTAATCATGAAGGCAAGGAGAGCTGCTTACCCACTTGGGTGAGCAGCTTTTCTGCTTTCAGTGCGGCAATACAACGGATTAATTGTTCTTCGTCTGTCCATGAAATTTCCGAAAGAGTGGAAACTCCTTGGCGGATGGCGGCCATGATGGTGCCGCGACATTGTCTATCGCTCCCGTGCCACTTACTTTGAGTTCGCATCGGCGTACCTGCTGGGTAGCCAGCTGCTCGCCATGCGCATGTGTCGTGAAGTGGGCACTCGCTGCACTGTGGTTTCTTTGCCGTGCAGATGAGCGCTCCCAATTCCATAGTTGCACCCGCCCATAGCGCACTTCTCTTTGGGACTAATTCTTCAGCGAGTGCGCGCTCAGCTTTAGAGAGTGAAGAATGTGGGAATTCCTCACCCTGGTGCCAGCGGGTAATCACTCTGCGCACATTGGTATCGAGCACGACAGCTCGTTTACTAAATGCAAAGGAGAGAATTGCGCCGGCGGTGTAATCGCCGACACCAGGAAGGGCGAGCAGCTCTTCATAGGTGGATGGCACCTGACCATCATGTTTTGCAGTTATTACGTGCGCACTTTCGTAAAGGCGAAGAGCTCGCCTTGGATAACCCAGTCGGTCCCACGCTTTAATCACCTCGCCACTTGTTGCTTGCGCCAAATCAGTCGGGGTAGGCCAGCGATCCATCCACTCCTTCCACTTGGGAAGGACGCGATTTACCGGAGTCTGTTGGAGCATGAACTCACTTACTAGCACTCCCCATGGAGTGCTCTTTCGCCAAGGAAGATCACGTTGATTCTCTAGGAACCATTCGATTACCGAATCTTGGTCGCTCACGTAAGGCGAACTCGTTCTAATGCCGTTGTAAGACGAGTAACTTCTAAGATCTCCATCCCGGGGATCTTTAACTCACCTTTGAGGTCGGGCACGATGGCGCGCGTAAAGCCAAGTCGGGCAGCCTCATTGAGTCGTTGCTGAATTCCATTTACTTTGCGCACTTCACCAGCGAGCCCCACCTCACCAAGTGCGATGAGATCTGAAGGAAGAGCCAAGCCTTTAGCTGCTGAACCCACGGCGAGTGCGAGCGCTAAATCGGCAGCAGGCTCGGTCAATTTCATGCCACCTACAGTGGCGAGATATGTATCTCGTCCAGCCAGGGGAATTCCGGCGCGAAGTTCAAGGACTGCGAGGGTCATCATCGCGCGCGCATTGTCTAGTCCGCTAGTTGTTCGCCGAGGGTTGGTGTTATTTGATGCGCCCCCGACGAGTGCTTGAATTTCTGCGAGTAATGGACGGCGTCCTTCCATGGCCACCGTGATGCACGTGCCGGGGACTGGTTCACTATGTCGGCTTAAAAAGAGCCCTGTGGGATCAGCTAAACCTTCGATGCCATTTTCGTTGAGATCAAAACAGCCCACCTCGTCGGTAGCACCAAAACGATTCTTGATAGCACGCACTAGGCGAAGGCGCGTGTGTTTTTCACCTTCGAAATTAAGGACAACATCAACAAGATGCTCAAGCAATCTGGGACCAGCGATGGAGCCATCTTTCGTTACATGTCCCACCAAAATGGTGGCGAGTGCGCGTTCCTTCGCGACTCGGATGAGGGCGCCGGCAACCTCGCGAACTTGCGTCACTCCGCCGGGTGAACCATCTACCGATTGAGTAGAGATTGTTTGCACACTATCGACGATCAATAAATCTGGTTTTACTTGATCAACGTGGGCGAGCAAAACTCCGAGATCGCTTTCAGCTGCGAGAAAGAGGTTGGGGTGAAGTGCTTTAAGTCGTTCGGCTCTGAGGCGGACCTGGGAGGCGGACTCTTCGCCCGTTACATAAAGTACTTTCATATTCGCTTTAGCGCTCTCGGCACTCACTGCAAGAAGTAGCGTGGATTTACCCACTCCGGGTTCACCAGCAAGGAGGATGGCTGCGCCCGGGACGATGCCGCCGCCTAGCACGCGATCTAATTCTGGCACCCCTGAAGAGCGCGCAATTGCAGAGGCTACGTCGATCTCTGCGATGGGCTTGGCTGGCGTGATGATGCGCCCTGGTTGCAAAGAAGCCTTGGTAACTCCGCCCACTTCATCTACAGAGCCCCATGCTTGACACTCGGGACATTGCCCAAGCCACTTCACGCCACTCCAGCCACATTCCGTACAGCGGTAGAGATCCGGCTTTGCCATTGCGGTTACTTCTTTAACCGATCGGCTTCGAGAGTCGCTGGGTGCACGATGAAGAGTGGAAGATTTCGAGATTTGAGTGCTGATTGTGCCGCCATGCGCTGGTCACAAATATCGGCCAGCACTTCATAAGCCTTCTCGTTCATCATGGCAATAAGTTCAGTCTTGTTGGTGATGTAAAGCGGCTCTGAAGCGATATGTGCATCGGGATTACCGGAGCAGTACCAGTCGAGTTCTTCGCCACCCTCACCCCAACTACGACGATCAAATTCACCGATTACGTTGACTGAAATCTTATTTCCGTCGCCGCGATCGAGTTCTTCGTACGACTGGCGGAGTGGAAGTTGCCAGCAGACATCTGGCTTCGTCTCTACAAAGTGCACACCTTCACGAATCGCGAGGTGGTGGAAGGCACAACCTTCACCGCCAGCAAATCCTGGACGGTTAAGGAAGATGCATCCGTCTTCTACAACTCGAGTCTTCTTATCGCCTTCGTCATCCTTCTCAGTGATGTCTAACTTGCCCTTAGATTTCGCGGGCTGACCTTCAGCAAAGAATTGCCAGGTTTCTGGAGTGAGTCGTGCGGCCCATTCCCGGACTCGCTTTTCATCTTCTTTTCCGGTGAAGTGCGCTCCTTGGCTGCAGCAACCGTCGAATGGCCGCTCCTCGAAGATGCCCTTGCAACCGGCTCCATAAATGCATTGCCAAGAAGAGGTGAGCCAGGTGAGATCGCACTTCCATAACTCGGCGGGATCCACCGGATCTGGGAACTCCACCCAGTCGCGGGCGAAATCGAGGTCTACTTCGTTGGTCTGAGAATGTTTCGTAGGAGGCACAAGAGATGAGCCTACGGTCTTCTCACGGTAAGTTCATCTCCGTGAGTTTTGAATCGGTGGATACCCGCTCGGCGGAGCCACTTTTGGGACCGATTTTGGGACGGCGACTCGGAGTTCTCGATGTGGGCTCGAACACCATCCACTTGCTTGTTGTTGATGCTCACCGTGGCGCAGCCCCGGTACCAGCGACGAGTCATAAAGAAGAGCTTCGCCTTACCGAGTTCCTCCTTCCCAACGGAGCCATTAGCCGAGAGGGGCGTGATCGCCTGGTTGCTGCCATTCAACGAGCAGTAGCCGCAGCTGACACGCATGGCCCAGAGGAGCTACTAGCTTTCGCCACGTCGGCTCTGCGTGAGGCCGCCAATGGAGATGAGATTCTGGAGGAGATCACCCAAGAGTGCGGCATCGAGTTACAGGTGCTCTCCGGCAGCGATGAAGCCAGGCTTACCTTCCTCGCTGTCAGGCGGTGGTTCGGTTGGTCGAGTGGCCGTTTACTTGTCCTTGACATTGGTGGAGGATCACTCGAAGTCGCCTGCGGTACCGATGAGGAGCCACAAGAAGCTTTCTCGCTGCCACTTGGGGCTAGCCGACTCACAGCTTCTCATCTCAAAGGCGATCCTTTTGATGCGGGCGACATCAAGAATTTGCGACGCATAGTGCGTACATCAATTGCTGAAATAGTGCCTGAGATTCTTTCGCTGGGGCAGATCGGTCATCCCGTAGGTACTAGCAAAACTTTCCGATCACTATCACGTATTTGCGGTTCTGAACCCTCAACATCTGGACCGATGGTGCCGAGACTTCTCAAACGCGATGTGCTTGAAGATTGGTTACCTCGTATATTCTCTATGCCCATTCAAGAGCGCGCTAAACTTCCTGGTGTTTCGATCTCTCGTGCCAATCAACTAGTAGCTGGCGCTATCGTGGCACACACCGCAATGGACCTACTCGATATTGAAGAACTTGAGATTTGCCCTTGGGCGTTGCGCGAAGGAATCATTCTCCGTCGATTGGATTGGCTCGATCAGTGAGCACACCAGTTGGCTTATCTAGCGCTTCCTGTTTTCCAGAGACGCTGGCAGATACCTTCGCTATCGCCAAAGAACTTGGTTATGACGGCATCGAAGTCATGGTTTCTAACGAAATCGCTACGCAAGATGCTGGCTCCATCATGCGCCTCTCTGAACATTTTGACCTCCCCGTGCTTTCAGTTCATGCCCCATGTTTATTGATTACGCAACGCGTATGGGGTTTAGAACCTTGGGGGAAAGTACGCAAAAGTGTGGAATTAGCGCAGCGGCTCGGTTCACCGATCGTGGTATTGCACCCACCCTTTAGATGGCAGAGAAAATATGCAAAAAACTTCGCGGAAAAAATCAACATGCTCTCTCAGGAGAGTGGTGTAGATATTGCTATCGAAAATATGTTTCCGTGGAGTGCGCGGAATCGAGAAATTACGGGTTACTTGCCCGACTACTCGGTACTCAACATGGGCTATAACAACGTGACTCTAGACCTCTCGCACACGGCGACCTCTAGAGAAGATCCGTTTGAGATCATCGCTAGGGAGAATGTGGTCCATCTTCACCTCGCCGACGGACTGGGTTCTGCCCAAGATGAACATTTGGCCCCTGGACGCGGAAGCCAACCGTGTGCCGAAGTTCTCGCCCTCCTGAAGTCATCCACCAGCCTGAAGTCCGTGGTCTTAGAAGTCTCTACAAGGCGAGTAGCCACACGTGAGGAACGCCTCGAGATCTTGGCAGAATCTCTCGCTTTCGCTCGGGCAAACCTGGAGTAGGCTTTTCAACGAGAGAGAGGCACACCGTGTTACGCGACACCATCCTGGCGGCAAGTCGAAATGAAAAGCTTCGTGAATTTGTAAGTACAGGCCCGCTCACCAAGGGCGTTGTCGAACGCTTCGTGGCTGGCGAAGAACCACTTGATGTCATAGCGGCTGCTAACCGCTTAACCAACGATGGATTAAATCTTACCGTTGATCATCTCGGTGAAGATGTACTCGACCGTGATGCGGCAACCGGAACTAAGGATGCTTATCTCACTCTCTTAAAATTAATTTCTGAGCACCAGATGGCTAGTCATGTTGAAGTATCGGTAAAACTCTCAGCGTTGGGTCAGGCGCTTCCTGGTGATGGAGAAAAGATCGCTTTGGAAAATGCATTTGAGGTTGTACGTGCGGCAACCCAAATCGGTACTACCGTCACTTTAGACATGGAAGATCACACCACTACTGATTCCACGTTGGGCGTTCTTCGTGAGCTTCGCAAAGAGACACCTTCTGTAGGAGCAGTACTTCAGTCATATCTCTTGCGAACGGAAGGTGACTGCCGGGACCTGACATATGAAGGTTCTCGCGTACGCCTCTGCAAGGGTGCTTATAAAGAACCAGCGAGTGTGGCGTTTCAATCTAAGAGTGAAGTTGATCGCTCCTATGTGCGCTGCATGCGCGTTCTCATGATGGGTGATGGCTATCCCATGCTTGCAACGCACGATCCTCGCCTTATTGAGATAGCTACTTCACTAGCGCTTCGTTCACAGCGAGCAAGTGGAACTTTTGAATATCAAATGTTGCTTGGCATCCGCCCCGATGAGCAGATTCGGTTAGCGCAACGCGGCGAGAAGGTGCGTATCTATGTACCGTATGGGCGGGATTGGTATGGGTACCTCATGCGGAGAATGGCGGAAAGACCGGCTAACCTGACATTCTTTCTCCGTTCGCTTATATCTAGGGGGTAGCCATGGCCACGATCGCCATTTTGGGTGCCGGCGTCATGGGCGAAGCTTTGCTCTCTGGGTTGATGCGCTCAGGTCATGCCCCTTCAGATGTGGTCATTACTGATACTCGCCCAGAACGACTAGAACATCTCTGCGAAAAGTTTGGCGTATCTAGCGCATCGAATGCGCAAGCCGTCAACGGCGCTGAAACAGTTTTCCTCGTGGTGAAGCCGCAGGATATGGCACACCTTTTGCGGGAGATTGCTACAAGAATTCACCGCGATGCTCTAGTCATATCGATGGCGGCAGGCATTACTACGGTCGCACTACAAGCTGAATTACCTTCGGGCATAGCGGTGGTACGAGTGATGCCAAATACGCCGGCTTTGGTGGACAAGGGTATGACAGCGATCTCTCCTGGCTCTCACTGCAGCGAAGACCACCTAGCACATGCGGAGAATTTGCTCCGTAGTATTGGAAAAGTAATTCGAATAGCC
>CAIMVH010000121.1 GCA_903844855.1 uncultured Actinomycetes bacterium
CGCTTTCGCGAGGGCCTTCATTTCGTAGCGGGGACAGGATTTGAACCTGCGACCTCTGGGTTATGAGCCCAGCGAGCTACCGAGCTGCTCCACCCCGCGTCGGTATTGCGATGGTATGCGCTTCACGCATACATCGGCAAATCCACCAGCCGTGCGTTACTTCCCTGAGGCGGAAACTGCTCGTGAGATGGCAACTTTGAGTCGATCTTGTGCCTTCCCATAAGCCGCAAAGTCGCCCTTGGCAAGCGCGGCTTGGCCATCAGCAAGAGCGCGTTGCGCATCAAGAAGCGCTTGGTCAAGGCTTGTTGCTGTCGAAGCAGTGCCAGTTGTGGTGGAGCCAGTACCTGTGCTGGTTCCTGCACCTGAGCCACCACCACTCGTGGCACCTGCATCGCCTCCGAAGACTTGATCGAGTGCGCCCTGCAAGGTGTCGTCGAAGCCGATTTGATCACCGAAAGCCACAAGTACCTTCTGCAGCAGCGGATACGCGGCAGCGTTTGATGTAGCGCGTACATAGACAGGTTGCACATAGAGCAATCCGCCACCTACCGGCAATGTCAACAAGTTACCGAGCACAACGTCTGACCCACCTTGACGCAAGAGTGTGAGGGCCTGCGAGACTGCGGGACGCGCTTCGAAGTTAGAAGAAACTTGCGACGGCCCGGCGATAGCTGTGCTTCGTGGAACTTGGAGCACGCGAATCTTTCCGTACTCCGGGCCAGGTTCTGCCACAACGGCCGCAAAGGCCGAGAGGTTTTCCCGGCCACCCCGAGGCACAAATGGTGTGGTGAGCGAGAAGGACGCCTTTGTACTTCCAGGCATCTTTAACGTCAAGTAATACGGCGGCTGATTAGAAGTGTTACCGCCGAAGGTGGATGGATCCTTGGGAACCTTCCAGAAATCTTGACCACCATAGAATGCCGCTGCACTCTGCACGTGGTACTGGCTTAGCACATCGCGTTGTACGCGAAAGAGATCTTCTGGATAACGAAGGTGCTCCATCAAATTCTTTGAAATAGCGCTCTTTGGCTTAACTATTCCTGGATAAATCTTACTCCATACCTTGAGCACTGGATCCTTGTCATCCCATGTATAGAGCGACACTGTTCCATCGAAAGCATCAACTGTTGCCTTCACCGAGTTGCGAATGTAATTCACAGATTTCTCAAGGGTTGTGGCGCCACGAGCATTTGAAATGGAATCAGCAGTCGCAGTGCTGAGCAGAGTCTGCTTTGAGTAAGGGAAACTTGATGAAGTGGTATAGGCATCAATAACCCAGAGCACCTTGCCATCGACGATGGTGGGGTACGGATCTGAATCGAGCGTAAGCCAGGGCGCGACCTTGGCAACACGCGTGGCTGGATCACGATCAAAAAGAATGCGTGACTTGGGGTTGATGAGGTTTGAAAGCAGAATTCTTTGCTCTCCGTACTTCAGAGCAAAAACTGCCTTGTTAAGGAGCGAGCCCACCGGCACGCCACCCTTACCCGAATAGGTGTAATTCTTCTGACCGTTTTCAGACTTATCATCCGGATAATCGAGTTCGTTAAGGCCAGTGCCACCACCAACGATTGAATAATCTGGCGAATTTTCACCAAAGTAAATGCGTGGTTGATACTCGCCTAACTTGCCACTTGGCGGAATATCTCCTTCGGTAAATTGTGGTTTTCCGTCGGCATCGCGCACGTTTCCAAATGCCGCAGCCACACCGAATCCGTGGGTATAGACCAGGTGATCGTTGATCCAATTCCGATTTGGGCTTCCGGCAAGATCCAGCTCGCGAACGGCAACCACCATGTCGCGCATGACGCCATCTACTTTGTAGCGATCAATGTCGAGTGTGTCAGCAAATGAGTAGTACGGCTTGATCTGTTGCAATTGACGGAAAGTTGGCGAGATAAGATTGGGATCCATTAATCGAATGCTGGCAGTCGTTTGCGCGTCATTATTGAGTTGCCCCGCGGATGTTGCGGTGGTCGCCTGATAATCCTGCACCTCAACGTTGTCCAAACCATATGCGGTACGAGTTGCATCGATATTGCGCTGAATGAATGGCGCTTCCTTCGATGACTCAGAAGGCTTCACTTGGAATTGCTGGACTAATGCAGGATAAACGCCATTGATCAGTAATGCGCTGACGAGCAAGAGTCCTATGCCTCCGATAGGCAGAGTCCAGGATTTGCGCACTATATTCGCGAAGAAGAGTAATGAACAAAGTATTGCGATACCCGCAAGAATTGTTTTCGCGGGAAGCGAGGCATTTACATCTGTGTAAGAAAGACCTGTGAAGAGACGACCTTCCTTTGTGGAAAGCACAAAGCGATCCGTCCAGTAGGCAACTGCTTTCAATAGGACAAAGAGCCCAAGGAGAACTGAGATCTGCACACGAGCGGTAACCGTGCTGCGATCCCCTGCGGACTGAAGGCGGATTCCACCGTAGATGTAATGCACGGCAACTGTCGCGATGATTGCGAAAATGAGAGTGGAGAATCCCCAGGTGAGCATGGCCCGGTACCAAGGGAGGTCAAACGCAAAGAATGAAATATCTTTTCCAAATTGCGCATCCTTTATTCCAAAAGGAACTGAATTACGCCATATAAGCAAGGTTTTCCAGAGCGCAGCACCTGCCGAACCGGAGAAGAAGAAGACCGCGAGCGCGCCACCAATGAAGATTAACTTGCGAAGGGGCTCAATCTGCTGGCGGTATCGATCAAGTGATTCCATTTCCATCGAAAGTGGCGCGTAGAGAGGGCGACGTTTGTATGCAATCAACACGTTGGTGAGCACGATGGCCGCAGTCAATACGCCAAAGCCCAAGAAGAGCACACCCTTGGTAAGTAACTGTGTCCGCCACACCTCAGTCGAGTCCACCGAAACAAACCAGAGGTAATCGGCGTAGAAGCCACTGAGTGAGACAAAAGCAACCACGATCACCGCCAAAATGATGATGGTGATCAAGAAGGGGCGACGGCGGCGAAGGCCAGAAAAATCGGGGCGAGGCATTGATTCCATAAGGCGAGATTAGCGGATCTGAACATCTCCAGGCGACCAGAAGTGGCCGCCTCTCAGGGGTTACTCAGCAAAGGTAAGGGCGAGCGCCTCCGCCATGCCAGGGAGGAGTTCTGACCCACCCATAATGGCGTTCTCATCGTCGTAGGCGCGCATCCTCATGGCGCACTCCTTTGAGCCATCCCTCAGCACCCCAACGACCATCCGGACCTCTTGCCCGTGTTCCAATACCCACTCAGCGAGTGCTGCCTCAGAGAGCTCGCCCTCAAACTCAGAAGGGGGCTCTTCGTTGACGATCACACGTTCCAAGACCAGCGCCGCACCGAAGACTTCGGCCGACCACGAAATTGTTCCCAAGAAGTCTTCGATAGTGCCAGTTAATTCCACGTCCTCTTGCTCGATTGCAGTGAGGGAGGTCGGTGATTTGTCTGCGAGCGCCGCTGCCATCTCTGGAGCGCTCTCGATGACATCAGCCGTGGGAACCAACGCATATAGCACAATCCCCCGACTCCACCCGGCCTTGGCGCACTCGCGCTCAATTTCAAGAACTGTTTCTTTTAAGGCGCTCATCGGTGGACTCACTGTCCACACTTCCTATCAATTCCAGAATCAACCGCCGCAGCATTTTCCAAATACATCACTGCCGCACCGACGTCGCGCACACCCACAACAGTGAGGCCAGATTCCTGAACTGTAATGTCCTGGCAATTATCCAAGGGTGCAAGAAAGAGGGTGGCACCAGCGCGCTTTGCGCCACGAATCTTTTCATCAATGCCGCCTATAGCACCTACTTTTCCATCTGGAGTGATTGTTCCGGTTCCTGTAATGATGCGCTTCTTAGCAAGGGAGCCTGGAGTGAGTTTCTCGACCACTCCCAAAGTAAAGAGCAGACCAGCGCTAGGTCCACCAATCTCGCCAGCAGCAATTTCTATTTTGAAGGGTAATTGCGGCACTACTCCCGCACTTACTCCCAAGAGCGTGCGGCCACCACTTCCTACTGCCGCCACTACATCGGTTTTTTTCGTGACTCCAGCGCGCGAATATTCCACTTCTACACTTTGCCCAGGCTTCACATTCACCAATTGCTCCTTGATGTCAGAGATATCAATAATCTTCACACCTTTGACCGCGAGGATGACATCTCCTTTCTTGAAGATGCCTGCTGCTGATGTTTTAGCAATCGCTCCCGCAACTTGAACACGCGTCGTTACTGGATATTTCAAGTAATTGAGGGCGGCGAGCGTGGCGTTTTGCTGAGATGAAGTCATGGCCGCGCTCTCTTCTTCTTTCACGACGGCAGAACTCTTTGTTGGCGCATAAATACTTGCGCGCGGCTTCACGACTGACTCCCCATTAAACCAAGCAGGCAGAATGTAGAGCGCGCGCGCCGAATAATCCGGGTTCGTTACAGAAACCGTTGTGAGTCGGAGTTCCCCATCGCTCGGATAAGTTTCCTGACCAGATATCTGAATGTAAGGAGTGCTGACTTTCTTCACTTTGTATGAAGAGAGCACATCCGTTGTTGGCCCGGGAGAAAAGACCACATAAGGGAGTGGAATGAAGAGCGCAGCTACTACCCAGAGTGCCGCAACACTTTTTACTAAACCATGCCAAGTGAAATTTCCAAACCTATTTCTCATCTGTGCCGAAAGCCTTCTTAAAGCGCTCATGGTCAGACATGGTGGTGTAAGGGCTAGCTGGTCCCCGTGATCGGCCCTTCCAGATGACGTATATCGTCGCAGCCACCGTCGCTACCAACGGGATAAGTAACCAGCCGAATGCGGACATAAGGAAGAGAGTAGTTCAGATTCTTAAGGAGTACCGACCCAATGAGTACTTCCATCGAGGTAAAACTCCTCTTTCCAAATGGGAACTTCACCCTTGAGCGTGTCTATCAGTAGTTTGCAGGCCGAAAAGGCATCGTCACGATGGACGGTAGCCACCCCACAAATCACCGCAATCTCTCCGATCGCCAACTCCCCTATGCGATGAGCAGCCATGATTTGTAGTGGTGTGAACTCTGCGCTCACTTCTGCTACCACGTGGGCCAATCGATCCAAAGCGGTGGGATGGGCGGTATAGGTGAGCCCGCCAACTGCCTTACCTTCGTTCTCTTCCCGAACTCGACCCACAAAGAGCGCAACGCCTCCAGAGCGCGAATCTGCCAGCACCTCATAGGCCCAATCGAGATTCAGCGGATTTTCCGAGATCTCTATGGTGGGTACGGGAAGAGAATTCACGTCTTCAAGGTTACGGTTAATAGCGCCGGTTAGGTAACCCATCCACATACATACGGCCAGCAGGAGTGAAGGAGCGCTAGATGAGCGGATTTGGATTTACTGGCGATGGCTTCGGTAATGAAGAAGGTAAGGGCATGCCAGACCTGGGGGCCCTTTTTACCCACCTCGGCAAGATGTTCAGTGGCGAGCCAGGCGCGCTCCCCGAATCCACCATTCGTGACATCGCCCGCGGTCAATTGGGAAACGATCGATACATCGGCCATCTAGATCTCGCTGAAGTAACCGAGGCGCTCAATCTTGCAGACCTATGGATCAACGACACCACCGCATTCCCTAGCGCGCTGCGCACCCCTCAAGCTTGGTCAAAAGCTGACTGGGTGGAATCGACCATGTCTGGCTGGATGAATCTGGTCGCACCTATGTCAAAGAGTCTCACCGATGGTCTTACCAAGAGCTTGACTGAGAGCCAGGTCGAAGGGATAGATCTCTCCGCGATGACGACGGGGCCACTCGCGGGAGTATTCCAACAGATGACCGGAATGCTTCTTGCCCAGCAAGTAGGAGGCACTGTGGCTGCCGTCGCAAAGCTCACTACGGGAAGCGCAGATACTTCACTTCCCCTGGCCGCAGATGGTGTGGCCGCACTCATCCCCACAAACGTGAACGAGTGGGGTGAAGGCCTTGGGATTGATATGCGCGACGTGCGCCTCTTTCTGGCACTTCGCGAAATTGCCGGCACTCGCCTCCTTGCTGAAGTGCCTTGGCTTAGAGGTCGCCTCACAGATGCGGTGACTGCATACGGCAGCGGAATTCAAATAGATGTGCAAGCAATTTCCGATCAAGCTATGGATGTCATGAATGCACTTCAAGAAGGCGCTGATCCACGTTCACTTTTCACTCCATCAACCACTCCCGCACAAGAACTTGCGTTAGCTCAACTTGAAACGCTGCTTGCACTCTTCGAAGGATGGGTTAATCACGTCGTGCATCTTGCAATTGCAGAACGTCTCCCCAGCCACGTAGCCCTCGAAGAGAGTTCGCGTCGCAAGCGCGTATCTCAAAATCCCACAACTACGGTTTTCCAAAGTTTGGTCGGGCTGGAAGTCTCTCCTCGACTTTCGCGTGAAGCTACGCACTTTTGGAATGTGGCACTAGATCTCAAAGGTCTCGAGGGAAGAGATGAACTCTGGAGCCATCCCGACCTCCTCCCCGCGGCCATTGAGATACAAGATCCCGCAGCATTCCTCTCCTCCACTAGCGCCCCTGATGATCTTTCAGGACTCGATCCCGCATGAGCCTGCGTATCAAGGCTCTGGATACCCTTTCGACATTTAATGATGGCGAGCTGGGCCAACTTGACCTGCGCCAACGCTACTTACGACACATCGAAATCAATGAAGATGCCTTCGAAAAGAAGTGCATCTCTGCCCACATCACCGTAAGCGCCTTGGTGATAGATCACGCGCGGAGAAAAGTTTTATTGACGTTACATCCGAAAGTGGGACGGTGGCTCCAGCTCGGCGGTCACTGCGAAGTGAGCGATGCTTCCCTAGAGGATGCCGCACTTCGTGAAGCCCGCGAAGAATCTGGACTCACACACTTTGATTTCTTGATAGATGGACCAGTGCAACTCGATGCACACACCATCAATTGTCGTGGCGATGGATTAGTCACCCACCTTGATGTGCAATTCGTTCTCGTAGCACACGAGAATCAGGAGATTGCGATAAGTAATGAGTCACTCGACTTAAAGTGGTTTAACTCAAACGAACTTCCACAAGATTGTGATTTTGCGCTGGTGCGTCTGTTAGATAAAGCGCAACAAATTCTCGCCAATTGAATCCAAATAAAAGCCAAGCCCCCGGGGCGCACGTTCTAATCTCTGCCTTCCCCTTGCAGACATCAGACCGGTTATCCGGAGGCTTGGTAAAGCGAACGCTACGAAAAGAAAAGTGGCTGGTCAACACGTGCAGTTTTCGCGTACTTATGCGTGGCTGCTCAGGCGGACACCGCCCTGTTGATTACCTGGGGATAGCAACGGACTTCCATCGGGAACAAGTGGCCGCTGATTCCGCACTCTGCTCACTTTTTACGTTGCGACATGCGTAAATACTTGATTTTTTACTCTTCATTCGCCATTGGGACTTTCCCACACCGGTGGATATCGTGGTTGGCGCATTGTGTATAAACCCTCCATCAGTAGCGCCCGAAATCTCGCGATCTCTCAAGCAGAAGTTCAGAGTTGACAGCTTTTGAAAAAGAGTTCGATACGGTGAGCACATGCCATTCTTTCGCTCTCAGATGAACGCGAATAATGACGACTCATTTCAACCCATTCCGGGTCTTGGCAGCGGTGTGGAAGTGCGCCGAAGCGCTCGCCGCAAGCGCACTATTTCGGCGCATCGTGAAGGCGAAAATGTGGTGATCTCCATTCCTGCCAACCTCAGCAAACGCGAAGAATCTGATGCCGTGCGAGAAATGGTTGAGCGCATGAATAAGCATGATTTGAAGAAGAAGATCTCAGATGAAGATTTGGAAGTGCGCTCGCTCGCTCTCGGCGCAAAGTACTTCGAAGGTTTAGCTCTTCCACGTAGCGTCCGGTGGGTGAGCAATATGAGAGAGCGCTGGGGATCCTGTACGCCCGAAGATGGTTCAATTCGCATCTCAGATCGTGTACGACTCATGCCTGAGTATGTACTCGACTACGTGCTCGTCCACGAGTTAGCTCACCTCATTGAAATGGGGCATAACCCCGCCTTCTATGAATTGGAGAATCGCTACCCTGAGCGTCTCCGAGCCGAGGCCTACCTGGAGGGGTGGCAGGCAGGTCACGGCCATGGAGAAAGTAGCTAAACCGGACATTTGCCGCTGATTTCTCCACGAATCGCCGCCAGGCTGCCTCACGCTCAGCCGAGCGCCAGGTATGGTGAACTCAAGATCGAGCGGGAGGAAACTTATGACAGAGACTTACAAGGGCGATGCATACTGCGTCAAGTGCAAGGAGAAGCGTGACTTCGAAGGTCACGTAGTTGTCTCCGAGTCAGGTCGCAGGATGGCCAAGGGCAAGTGCAGCGTATGCGGCACCACGCTCAATCGCATTCTCGGCAAGGCATAACGAACACACTTCCAAAAGAGGCGCCGACTCTGTCGGTGCCTCTTTTGCTTTTCCCTCACTTCTGCGTCACGCATACCTGACCCGCGGCTATCCCGCGCTGCCGCCAAGATCCCACTTGTGGGAACCCGCTCACCTTCACCCTGTTAAATCTGCATACTCACCGCCATGACCCATCCGCGCTTTGCCCCTGGAACTTTCTATGCGCCCCTTCGCGACGGACAATATGTCGGAGATGGAGTGCGCGGCACTCTTATCACTGGCGAGGCCGCTGCCGCCATTCCACTCATTAACGGGCGTCGAGATGAGAGCGAGATCGCGCTCTCTCTCGATCTACCCATTCCAACTGTCACTGCGCTACTCACTCGACTCAACGATCTCGGATATCTCGCACAGGTAAAACCACATGCCGGAGTAGTGGCAATCTATGGATCAGACCGCAGCGCTCAACTCCTGGCACTTAATTTATATCTCTATGGAGTTGAAGATTTAGTGTTAATGGATCGCAGACCCGTCACCTTGGCCGACTCGGGAGGAGCCTTACTCACTCCCGCAGAAGTGGGTAAACCGTTCTCGACTGCGGTAACGGAAAGGATTCAAGAGATCGTCTTTCTCTCGCGCTCGACTCCGCACCCTGCACCTAGCGCGCAGGACGCTGAACTCTTCGTCTCGACGCAAGCATTTCCCCCAGAAGTAGAGGCGGAAGCAATGCGCACGGGGCGGCCGCACTTAGTGAGTGCCACCTTGGGAAGTGCTATCACTTTAGGACCTCTGGTTCTTCCCGGGCGTACCGGATGTTTACGCTGCCAACGCTTACGGATACGCGATAACGACGCACACGCAGATGCCATAGAAAGAGGCCTCTATCTCGCACGTGTGAGCGAATTTGCGCCGCTGCCTCTGGCACAATTGGCGGCTAGCCTTCATGCCTTAGCCATTCAAGAATTCTTTAGGGCTGGCGCTGCGTCTCACCCCCTGGCCAATACCGTGCTCACGATTGCGTCCACTCTTGACGTCTCCAGTCGCTCTTTCAAGCCACACCCCCGATGTGGTTGTACCTGGAATCAGCACGCTGGGAATCAACACACTGTCCGAAAGTAGACCTGCGGGCTATAAGTCGCGCCTTGACTTGCTTGGCGAAAGAATATGGCAATGAGCGAAATCCCAAAGAGTACTTTTGCCCGCGGGGCCAAGCTCGCATCTCTTCCGATGGGGGTGGCTGGACGCACTGCATTAGGAATTGGAAAGCGAGTCTTCGGACAATCTGCCGATCTTGTGATGGCGCAAATACAGGTAAAAACAGCGGAACAAGTTTTCAAAGTACTCGGAGAACTCAAAGGCGGCGCCATGAAATTTGGCCAAGCCTTGAGCGTCTTCGAAGCTGCCCTGCCCGAAGAACTTGCCGCTCCTTACCGCGCCACCCTCACCAAATTACAAGAGGCCGCTCCACCGCTGCCAGCAAAGATTGTTCATCAAGTGATGAAGGAACAAATGGGGGTGAAGTGGCGCTCCAAGTTCCTCTCTTTCGATGATAAGCCAGCTGCGTCAGCTTCAATCGGCCAGGTTCATAAAGCTATTTGGAAAGATGGACGCGAAGTCGCAGTGAAGGTGCAATATCCAGGTGCCGCCGAAGCGCTCGTCTCTGATCTCAACCAGATTCAACGCTTTGCCAAAGTATTTGCGCTCTTCATGCCTGGTCTTGAAATGAAGCCTTTACTCGACGAGTTACGTGTTCGCATTGTCGAAGAGGTTGACTACGAATACGAAGCTGAAGCCCAACGCCACTACGCAAAGATTTTTGCTGGGGATCCAGACATTGCTATCCCAGACGTGCTCTTTGCGTCGCCTCAAACTCTCGTGTCTACCTGGATGGATGGCACACCGCTTTCTAAAATTATTTCCAAAGGAACGCGAGCCCAACGAAATCGCGCTGGCATGATGATTGCCCGCTTCCACTTCTCCTCGCCTGAGCGCGCCGGATTACTCCACGCCGATCCACATCCTGGAAACTTTCGCTTACTCGACGATGGTCGACTTGGTGTGCTGGATTTCGGCGCCGTCAATCGACTTCCCGGTGGCTTCCCCGAACCGATGAAACGCTTGCTTCGCCACGCGCTAGACGGAGATGCCCAACTCCTCTACGAAGGTCTCAAGGAAGATGGCTTCGTGCGGCCAGGCATCGAAGTGGATCCCGACGCACTGCTAGATCTCTTGCTACCGCTAGTTGAGCCGCTTCGAGTGGAGAAGTTCCGCTATTCACGAGCCTGGCTCCGTGATCAATCGATTCGGGTCGGGGATCCACGAAACCCCACTGCCAAAATTGGCCTACAACTCAACTTGCCCGCCGAATTCCTGCTCATTCACCGAGTGACTCTCGGTACCACCGGCATCCTCTGCCAGCTCGAGGCTGAAGGGCACTTTCTTGCGGAAGCTGCCCCATGGCTACCCGTGGCCGCCCGTGACAGAGATTAATTCATTTGCCCCGATAGCTCTTCGCCCCCTACCCTGGTCTACAGAAGGAGGAGCCATGGCTTTCACGTACCACTACGTCACCGTCTCGCATACAGCGAAGACGGCATTTTGGTATGCCATGATTCCGCCTACTGAGTAAGTTCCACCAACAACTCGGGCCGCGGATCTAAAAGATCCGGGGCCCTTTTTTATTTGCTCCTACCGGAGCGGAGAGGCGGTCGTGATGAGCGTTATTTTGAACCCTTTGTTGGTTCCTGGCTGGGCTAACGAAACGATGGAGGCACCAGTCTTTACCTATGACTTTTCACTGCCCTGCCACACTACCGATCCGGATATCTACTTCTCCGAGCATCAATCGGAGTTGGAACTGGCCAAAGCGATCTGCCGGCCATGCCCCCTCAAAACGGAGTGTCTCTCGGGAGCCATTTCGCGCGCAGAACCATGTGGCGTATGGGGCGGGGAGATCTTTGATCGAGGCGTCGTCGTGGCGAGTAAACGGATGCCAGGACGTCCACGATTAAACCCAGCAGCTGCCTAACTCACACCGTTAAGCGCGACGATGGCGAGCACTTCGACGCCATAATCTTCGAGTTTGCGCGCTCCGATTCCAGAGATAGTTAAGAGTTCTTGATTATTTTTGGGTCGGAGCGCGGCAATCGCTTCTAACGTGGCATCTGTAAAGATGACGAACGCAGGTACGTCAGCAATCTTTGCCCGGTCATAACGCCATGCCCGCAGAGCTTCGAATAACTCTTCATTTACATCGAGTGGGCATTCGCCACATCTGGCTCGTTTACGTTCCACGCCATTCTTGAGTGGTTTACCGCAAGACTTACAGAGAGCCAGCGAGGCGGTTGAAGCGCTCTTTATTTCACCGCCGATGCCTATCTCTCGAAGAAAGCGTGAGCTTTGACGAGAGCGGTTTCCCCACGAGATCGTAAGACTCTCTTTCGCGCGAGTAATTCCCACGTAGAAGAGTCGACGTTCTTCTTCAATCTGGGCAGGCTCCTTGGCTAAGGAAATCGGGATCAATCCTTCATTAGCACCCACGAGGAACACATGAGCCCACTCCATACCTTTTACCGAGTGCAGGGAGGCCAACGTCACCGCGTCACGAAGCGGGGCGTGCGAATGTTGCGAACGATCTTCTAATTCTTGAATGAGCGCATCGAAATCATCAAAACTGCCACTCATCCGATAGAGCGCATTAAGCATCTCCCACTCATCACGACCCGCACCGAGTGCATCGGGTGGAGTTTCGTGGCGCCATCCCAAGACTTCGAGCACTTCACGAACCCGATCAGGTACTTCACCCTCGCCGGCGCTGCGATTTGCTGCTCGCAGTAAACGAAGTGCCTCGCGCACTTTCGGGTGATGAAAGAATCCTTCACCATTACGAACTGCGAAGGGGATTCCTGCGCGAGCTAAGGAGCTCTCTAGGGCGGCAGATTGCGCATTAGTTCTGTATGGAACAGCGATCTGATCGAGTGCGACCCCTGAAGCGGTGAGCACCTTAATCCGATCCGCTACGCCGCTAGCCTCCTCTTCTTCATCTGCACACTCTTGGTACTGAACCGCACTTCCCTTCGGGCGAACAGCATGTAATTCCAGTGCCGACCCGGAGCGCTTA
>CAIMVH010000122.1 GCA_903844855.1 uncultured Actinomycetes bacterium
CAGGCAAGTGGCGCCTTGACCTCATCGACCGCGAGTTCTGCCACTACCCAGCCGCAGAGTAAGAACATCTTGAAGTTATTTTCGTCTTGTAAGTTCAACGGAGTAGCTCTCTCTGGTCGAGCCAAAGTTGTCTCCGCAGGAGGACAAATTAAAGTTCGCGTAGTGCCTGGAGTTGCCGACTTCGGTGTGCGCACTGCTGATCGGGCTACCGGTAAGTGTGGCGATTGGCGCTTCGTGAGTACGCAAGCTGATTTCACCGTCGAAATTGTTGATTCTGGCGAAGATTTCACCATCTCTTTCAGTATGCGCCCCGGTCCTCGATAGTTGCCCATTACGCTACGAAGGTGGTTCCACTCCCGATAGCGCTCATGGTGGCGCGTGTCATCTCGCTACTGAGTCGCATCTTGCGCCAAGGAGAAGGGGCAACTCTCTCTGGCAAGGTGTTGCTCGCGCTACGCCCTCGCGCTATTAGCGAATTAACAAGAGGTCGTCGGGTCGTGCTAGTCAGCGGAACAAATGGAAAAACCTCAACATCGTCGATGCTCGCAGCCATGCTCGGCGAGAAATTTATAGTGGGTGGAAATCGAACTGGGGCAAATCTCAACACTGGAATTGCTGCATCGCTTGTAAACGCTAAAAAATGTACTCTCCTCATCTTCGAAGTCGATGAGCTCTATCTCCCATCGATGATGGAAGCGACAGTCCCGGAGTTGGTACTGCTTCTTAATTTGAGTCGAGATCAATTGCATCGCACACAAGAGGTACGCATTGTCGCTCGGAAATGGCATGAAGCTCTTGCTAAGTTCCCCGATACGCCGGTAGTTATCGACGGAAGTGATCCGTTCTTAGCTTCTGTAGGACGTGATCATGGCCCCATGACGCGAATCGGTTTTGGGAAAAGGCCGCATCTTGATGCAGCAAGTTGCCCAACTTGTGGTGCCATGCTTGATTGGAGTGGTGCGCAATTTGCTTGCCGGAAATGTGGTTTGGGCGACGCGCCTGCGGATGTAGAGCTCGGAGAGATGTCTGCAGTGGAACGCAATCATGCACTTGCCAGTTCGGTGGCACAGTATTTTGGAGTGCAGGATCTCACCAAGTTTTCACCACGTGATCGTATTTCGACTCTACTTTTGGGCGGAATTGAGATTGCCCTTCGGTTGGTCAAGAATCCATCAAGTTGGCAAGAGGGGCTGAGCTCGCTCACGGATGAACCTGTTATTTTGGTGGTGAATGCTCGCGGCGTCGATGGTCTCGATACTTCCTGGCTCTGGGATGTAGATTTCACGCCTTTGAAGGGGCGTTATGTCGTGATTACCGGGGATCGGAAGCTTGATGCGGCATATCGAGTTCATATTGATGGCGTCGGTTACTCACTCGTTGACTCGCTGTCGGGTGCGGCAACACAGATTCACCGAGATGGGTTCACTCGTGCACAAGCGCTCACCTCATACACCGCATTCATTGATGCCACCACCCGCGTGAAGGGTAAACGATGATGAGTACGTTGCAGATTGTGGTCATTCACCCCGAGCTACTGGGGACCTATGGAGATATTGGGAATGCGCGCGTCTTGGCGCACCGAGCGCGAGTGCGCGGAATACCTGCGGAGATTATTTTTACTCCACATAACCAACCCTTACCTACCACTGGAGATATTTACTTATTAGGTGGGGGCGAGGACCGTGCGCAAATTGCTAGCGTTGAGGCGCTTCGATCTTCGCTGGGCGTGTTGGGCGGTGCGCTTGATCGCGGCGCGCAACTCTTTGCAGTCTGTGCTGGCTTACAAATTATTGGTGAATCTTTCCCAGGAGTGAGTGGAGAGATTATTGCCGGTCTTGGATTGGTCCCGATCGTTTCGCTACCTGGAAGTGATCGCATCGTGGGCGAGGTACTTGTGAAGTCTGATCTCTTTACCGAGCCGCTGACGGGTTTTGAAAACCATCGTGGGCGTACTGACCTGGGTGGCCTGAGCCCGCTCGGTCGAGTTCTCGTAGGAGGGGGAAATGGTGGGGAGGCGATTGCCATCAATGAACGAGTCGATGGACTCGTTGCCGGCAATATTTTGGCGACCTACCTCCATGGCCCCGCACTCGCTCGAAACCCCGTCCTCGCCGACCACCTGCTCTCTCGGGTGGTGGGCGCCCTACCGAAAGTGCCGGAAGGTGAAGAGATTGCCGAACTTCTCGCGCTCGAACGGCGAAGGGCGCTCGGCGCTGCTAATTTTGGCAAATAACCCAGACCTCTCGCAGAATTCTCACAGGCAGCCTCTGCATAATGAATTTCATAGTTGAGAGAGCTAGCAGATGTAGTTGAGGAGCGATCAGTGAGCGCAGAAAAGCCAGTGGAGTCGGACTCTTTGATGAGCCCACCGAGTGGCTCTCGCCCGATGTTTAGCCGAGGTGCAGGTAATGGCGCCAAGGTGGGCGCGGGCTTTCTGGTGGGGGCTCTACTGGTGGGCGGGGGCGCATTTGCCGCCAACACGATTTCTTCCTCGAATTCAATTAATGCCTGTGTGAATAACACCTCTCGGGTCATCACTATTGCTCCCACGAGTGGCAAGTGCCCCACAGGGACTCGCGCTCTCTCATGGAGTATTGCTGGACCGCAAGGTGCTGCGGGCCCTGCAGGTCCGGCGGGCGCAAACGGGGCACCGGGTTCAGCTGGTCCAGTTGGACCGACCGGAGCAACAGGTGCGTCAGGGGCGCAAGGTTTGGCAGGAGTGACAGGAAGTGCGGGAAGTTCCAGCAACTCGAACTCTTCAGTGAGCGTGACATCGATTGCAAATACTCTCCTACCTTCGGTGGTCAGTATTGCAATCACTACTCGGACGGGTAGTGCAAATGGATCTGGTTCTATTTTTAAGTCGAGTGCAACTTCTACTTTTATTTTGACGAATAACCACGTTATTTCAGGTGCTACCAAGGTCACCGTTGAGTTAGACGATGGCACCGAGCTGGAGGGCCAAATCGTTGGCTTCGATGTTGCCTACGATCTTGCGGTTGTCATGGTGAACCAAGGGAATCTGCCCGTTGCAAACTTCGGGGATTCTTCAAAGGTGGTTATTGGTGAGTCGGTAGTGGCAATCGGATCTCCGCTTGGTTTATCCGGAACGGTCACGAGTGGCATCATCTCCTCACTCGATCGTCCGGTCACTACCGGAGGTACAGGATCTGAGACGTACATCAATGCCTTACAAACTGATGCTGCGGTGAATCCTGGAAATTCAGGTGGTCCGTTGGTTAACGCCCAGAGCCTCATCATTGGGGTAAATAGCGCAATCGCTTCATTAGGGAGCGCCGCTTCCTCGACTGGAAGCATTGGGTTGGGTTTTGCAATTCCAATCAATCAAGCCAAACGGATTTCAAACGAAATAATTGCAACGGCAAAGATTGTGGGAACCAAGGTCACTTTGGCGGGAGTATCAACCCGACCGCTCCTTGGTGTCTCCTTCGATCCAAGTTACGCGGGGTCTGGCGCGAAGATCTTCGCGTTGACGGCTGGCGGTGGGGCTGAGGCAGCCGGCATTCCCGCCAATAGTGTGATTAGGGCAATCGATGGGAAGATTACGAAAGATAACATCGAAGCGATCGTGCGCATTCGCTCTTATGATCCCGGTGCCACCATCAAGGTCACGGTTGACCTGCCAAACTCTGGTGGCAGTCGGACCTTTACTGTCACTCTGGGATCGGCTCCCTCTAATAGCGCCTAGGTCGCCTAGGTGATTGGGTTACTGGGTTACTGGGTAGCGCGCAGCAGTAGCGCTAACTGACGTTCCAGACCGATAGTTCCGACCACTTCTATTTCCAGTGGAAGGCCAATTGCCTCTGCACCTTGTAGTGCGAGCGCACGTAGTTCGTCTGTAGGTTGCTGGGCGAGCCAAAGCACTCGGCGGTAGTGGGCAAAGTAATCCGGTCGCAGCTCTGGGTAGCGGTCTAAGCCAAGTTCTACAATCACTGATCGGTGAAACGAACGCACGAGATAATCGGTGAGGTAGTACGTGCCGGGTTCTTCTTCCATGAGTTCGGAAAAGCGTTCTGCAGATGCAAAGACGTCGTAGCAATGAGCGCCGGCGAGCCGTGGAATATTGAACTCCTCGACGACTCCGTCAAGCGCACCGTAAGTACCACAATCTGCGTAGGCGATTGCCACACGCTGATGTGCGGAAATAACGTCGGGGAGTAATTCGCGTACTGCGCCGGCAATCTTCTCTGGATGATTGTGCAGGAGCGGGGGGAGCGGGTAGATCTTGAGTGACCATCCGTGCCGTTCACTTATTTCCAATATTTCCGTAGAGAGCGCTCCGCAGGCCACCACTGCCCACTCCTTTGCGCTGCTTTCCATACGAGCGCTGCTCTCCATACGAGCGCTGCTCTCCATACGAGCGCTGCTCTCCATACGGGCGCCGCTCTCTTATTTCGCTGGGAAAGCGAGGCGATCCACGAACTTGTCGTTGAAATCGCTTCGATCGGAGAGTTCGACATAATCGATTTCTTCGAGCAGGGCTAGTGCTCCCTTGCGTTCTTGCAATGAGAGCAGCGCCATTTTGGCGCCTTCGCCAGCCACGTTTCCGGCAGAGACGATGCGAAGTGTCGGAAGTTTCGGGACTAATCCAATACGAACTGCGGACGCAGGTGAGAGATAGGAACCGAATGATCCTGCGAGTAGTACTTGTTGTACGTCGCTCTCTTCGACGCCAAACTCCTCGAGCAGGAGAGCCCATCCAGTTGCAATAGCAGCTTTGGCAAATTGCAACTCCCGAACATCGCGCTGTGAGAGGAAAATATCTCCTTCGAGAGTGAAGATACGCTCGCCTTCGCGTTCGATCAGGCGCGGTGCCAAGGTGGGTGCAATCTGCATGGCAATCTCGTTTGTGACAAACCTTCCAGAGAGATCGAGTAAACCGGCGTCGACGAGCACAGCGCATGCATCAACTAATCCAGAACCACAGATTCCCATGGCGGGTTCCTCGTCAATGGTGCCAAGAACTATTTCACCATCAACAATTTTGACAGTCTCGATCGCACCGGGAGCGGCTCGTACCCCACACTTTATTGAGGCGGCTTCGAAGGCGGGACCAGCGGGCGCCGCAGTTGCCAGAATCCGCTCGCCATCGCCGAGAATAATCTCGCAATTAGTACCCACATCTATGAAGAGTCGAAGACGCTTGTCCCGATCCATCCCGGAAGCGAGCGCGCCAGAAATGATATCTCCGCCGACATAAGCCCCGAGTGAAGGCATAAGAAAAGCTTTTGCTCGTGGATGAATATCGATTCCTAGTTCGCTGGCGGCGACATCTGGGAAGATGGCACTTGCCATAATGAATGGCGCAACACCCAATGGTTCAGGATCAATTCCGAGCAGCAATTGAGTCATGGTGGCATTTCCCGCGAGGGCGACTTCATACACGTTTAGCGGATCGATGCTCTCACATACTTCACGGGTGAGCTCTGCAAGTGTTTCTTGTGCAAGCAGGCGCAGGCGACCGAGGGCCTCTGGGTCCATCATGGTGGCGCTGATTCGACTGATGACATCGGCACCAAATGGTTGTTGCTTGTTAAGCATGGAAGCGACTGCCACCGGAGTTCCGGTGGAGAGATCTAGCAGTGTGGCTACAACTGTTGTTGTTCCGAGGTCGTATGCGATTGCATAACGAGTAGTCGTGGTGTCGCCGGGCTCGATATCAATTATTTCGTCATCGATGAGGACAGCAGTTACCTTAAAGTTGGACTTTCGCAGCACTGTGGGAAGCAATCTAAGTACTTCAAGCCCTGCCCGCGGTTCGATATCTGAAATCTCATCGCGTACTCGCTCTATATCGGTGCGTTGATCGTGAAGGGTGGGTTCAACCAATTCGATATAGCGTTTTTGGACTGCTGGTCGCAGGATCACTTGCCGCCCCACTCCCACGGTTGCCGCTTTAGGTCTCGTGGTCAGAGGCGGAACATCTACGGCAGTGTCGACCACTGCTTTTTGGACGCAGGCGAGTCGCCATCCTTCGCGCAATTCTTCGGCATTAAAAGCTCGACTATCGAGGCTAGTAGGAATTGCTGGATTTTCGATCTTTACTTTGCATTTCTTGCACGTTCCGTGACCGCCGCAGGTGGAGTCAATGGCGATGCCATTCCACGATGCTGCTTCAAAGAGCGATACTCCGCTTGGTACGGAAACTTGGCGGGGAGGCGCGTCAGCTTTACCTAACTCGAGGAAGGTAAGTTTGATCCTTCCGTCGCTACTCATGTCTGCCTTTCGATGCGATCAAGTTAAGCTTTTGGAAGTGCGGCTTGTTGTGCACGGAAGCGACTGATCCAATTGCCACCCCAAACGTCGGTCCCCAGAAGGAGATCTGCGGCACGTACCGCACTTACAATTTCCGGAGTCCGAGCATCCATCACCGCGCTCGTGAGTCCATGCGACATTGCGATGGGTATGAAGGCGGCGTTCAAGGCGTGCCGGCTGGGCAGACCAAAAGAGACGTTCGATGCGCCTAGCGTCATATTGAGGCCGAACTTTTCTTTGATGAGGTGGATGGTTTCCAAAGTGATCTTCACAGCTTCGGGGTCTGCACCGACCGTCATGGCGAGTGGATCAATGACAAGATCTTCTAAAGGAATCTTGTAGGACTCGATGGCGCGGACAATCTTTTCAGTGATGTCGAGGCGCTCTTTGGCGGTTGCAGGTATTCCAGTCTCATCGTTGGGCAGCGCGATGATGGCGGCTCCATATTTTTTCACGAGCGGGAGAATGATCTCCATCCGGTCATCTTCGCCGGTCACGCTATTGACGAGCGCCTTTCCTTGGTAGACCGCTAAACCTGCCTCCAGTGCTTCATGTACTGAAGAGTCGATACATATCGGCAAGTCGGTGATTGATTGCACGAGTTTGATTGCCGCAGCCAGGAGAGCGGGTTCGTCTGTGAGGGGAACGCCCATATTCACATCGAGCACATCGGCACCGCCGGCAACTTGTGCCTCTACATCGATATTGATGGTGGAGAGATCTCCAGCGCGGAGCTTCTCTTGGAAGATTTTCCGCCCGGTGGGATTAATGCGCTCTCCAATGATCACGAAAGGTTGATCATGACCCATGGTGACGGTCTTGCCGGGTGAGGAGAGAACGGTATGCATGGAGTTCCTTCGCTAGTCGAGCACTGCTTGCGAGCTGCTTCTTGGAGTGGTTCTTATCGTGAAATCTAGTGGCTTCCGGTGGGGCGAGGAGTCACACCTAGATCTCGCATTAAGCGTACAAGTGAATCGTCGTGGCAAAAGTCAGTGAAATGCAGGCCTCGCACGCCTGGGAGGGAGAGAGCATGCTCGGCTTGGGCGCGAGCCAGTTGGTAGGCGGCCTCTTTGGGGTCGCTGGCCTGCTCTACTTGGGCGATCACTTCGGTAGGAATATCGATTCCAGCGACCTTCTCGTTCATGAACTTGAGAGGTCTTGCACCCTTCACTAGCACGATCGTGGGGAGAAGGGGCAGGCTGGGATGGGTTGCATTTACGGCTTGAGCAAAATTTTCGAGTCGATCGCCATGGAAGCAGATCTGCAATTGAAAGAATTTCGCTCCCGCATTGACCTTTTTCGTGACTCGCTCTGCTCGATATTCGAGAGGCGGTGCTGCGGCATTCTCCACGGCACCTATGAAGAGATCGGGAGCATCTGAGAACTTCCGACCGGAGAGGTATCTTCCACCCTTCAGAGTCGCAGCAATCTTGATCGCTTGAGCGCTATCGACGTCGAAGACTCGGCGTGCCTCAGGTTCATCGCCAGCGGTGACATCGTCTCCAGTGAGTAATTCAATATTGCGCACGCCATGAAGCGCGGCGCCCATGATGTCTGACTGGATGGCGATGCGATTCTTGTCGCGGCAGACGACTTGCAAAATAGGTTCGAGTCCAAAATTTTGCAGAGCAATTGCAATCGCCACATTTGAAGCATGTGCATGCGCCGCGGGACTGTCGGTGGCGTTAGCTGCATCGAACCAGGGGAGTAGAGCATCTACTCGACTCTTCACAGCGGTGAGATTTCCCCCGTCAATACTCGGAAACTCCACGGTAAAAACGCGCTCACTTGTGGAGAAGCGTTCGGCCAGATGTGAAGGAAAGACACTCACTATTGAACTCGCGCACGGTCGTCGTTGGGTATTTTCGCGCTCCACCCTGCTGGGGTTTGTTGGTCGCGCTTAGTAATGAGGTTGAGCCAAGAGGAGGTGCCTTTAAGTTGGTTATCAACCGGCGGACGCAGTTCGTTGTAATTGTCGCGCCAGGATTGTGGTAGGGGGAGGGATTCTTTTCGTTCGTATGGTTTCACCCAAATGC
>CAIMVH010000123.1 GCA_903844855.1 uncultured Actinomycetes bacterium
GAGCAACAAGCGCGCTCTCGTCCGACTTCGCACTTATTCCCACGTAGCTGAAATGATCGCCTTGCTCGAAGGGCAATTCGGGGAGTAAGCGCCGCTGATCATCGGTAAGAGGGAGTTCGGTTTTGTCGATGCAAATGCGGAACATATTAGTGCGCTCCCGACCATTGGAGCTTGGGTGCAGCGGGCATACGTGCTTCCACGCTCTCTCGAACGAAAACAGATACAGACTTGCCCTGCTTGGCAGCAACGGACGCTAGTCTGCTCTGAAACGACGGAGTGATACGGAAGTTTTGGACAATGGATTTGGTTTCGGGATTCATCGGCGCGATCTCCTTAAGTTGTTCTGGAGATATTTATACGCCCCGTAATTCGTCTCGAATGGAACCTGAAGAGCTAGTGTTTGAAGGCTCGCAAGCTCGCCTTCTCTCCCTCGCGCTATGCGCTCGGTCGCGTCCCATTTGAATTTCAAACTAGAGAACTTGATTTCCTTCCCTGCGAATGTTTGGCAGATACACTTCACCCTTCCGAAAGAATGAAGTTGTGCAGATGGGACTATGAAGCCACATCTGCACTGTTCGAGATCGCAATTGATCTGCGTACGTCCCGGCGGGACACACACATAGAGATACGCCATTCGCATGGCAGGACGGGTTTCTCGTATCGCCCTTTTACGTATGCTCACCTAGATAGAAGTCTATGAAACGGGGGCTATGCAGGGTCTCTATGTCATCGCCTGCACAGCGTCTGGGTCGACAGTGTCGTCGTTGCCCAATCTTGCTTCCTGGTCATGGACCATTCGGCTTTTTCGCTTATGGATCTGCGCTACCGCCCGTGATCCTTGAACCAAGTTGCCCGCATAACCGCTGTTGCTGGTCTTGGGGTGCCGAAATGAAGAACCGCACCTAGTCCGCCTGTAGCACCGGTATTTAGGCATCGGCGTAGATCGCATCCTTTGCCAAGCGCGTGAGCGTGGCTCAGACATACTACATATATGCTGCTATCATAAGGAAGGCATACTACATATAGTGGTTTGAAAGAATTTTCATAATACTTGCGATTCATCCCCGCGTTTTCAGAAATTCTGGTCTTCCCAATCCAGATTATCTGATGTACAAACCAGAATATTCTGGATTTTGGATCGCTGGGCGAGGAGCCTCAAACATGGAGATGATTTGCAAGGCTGGGATACGAAGCACTCTTGGTGACGGCGTCTGGTTGGTAGAGCTGGAGCCCACCCTTCTATCTTTTTTTGGCGAGCCGCTGGTACCAGCGGGCACGAGGGCAACGCTTGGCGTTGTTAATGTTCAGAGAACGACTGACAAGAAAACCATCGAATTTGGACTACGAGACGCGAGGATTATTTCCTCTGGAATGGGCTCGGAGGTATTGGTCATCGATCTCGGACAGACCGCTAAATCAGAGAAGCTGACGCCGAGTCAGTTGGCGCCCGCGCCCCTCAGTGTCTCCACCGATAGCGTTTCGCAGAGTGGCGATGGGGCTTTCTTGGTGGCTTGCCAAGATGCGGCTCTCCCAAGGAACGTCCTAAAATTGGGCTCAGACCTCTTGAAAAGGGTTCGGGAATTTGCCGATGACAAGCTCATTGAAGGCAAGGCAAGAAAGTGGGTGGCGAAGCCTGACAATTTTCTGGCGATCACGATCCAAAATAGAAAAAAGAACTTCGCGATTAGTGTGCGCACGACGAAGGCGCTACAGAGGTTGCCTTCACTCGACGCTCGTGATGATCGTCCTGGATATTCACGTTTTTGTCTGAGCGAAATCGC
>CAIMVH010000124.1 GCA_903844855.1 uncultured Actinomycetes bacterium
GCGCACCCTTGCCGGTGAGCAGTGGCACCAACGGCATGTCTATCGCCGCCCTGGTGCTCGGAATCCTCTGGCTCTACGGGGTGGGTTCGATCCTCTCGTTGATCTTTGGCTATATCTCTCTCGGCCAGATTAAGCGCGACCCACGGCAAAAGGGCAAGGGCATGGCGATTGCTGGAGTGGTTCTCGGTTGGGTCGGCATCGTGGGCTTAATCATTGTGATCGCCATCATTGCGTTTGCCGCCAATAGTGGCTTCGACTCCTACGACGACTACAGCTACTAAGCCTTAAGTTCACTCTCTCCACCATCAAGGCTGGTAAGTGCCCATGGCGTGCCATCGGGTCGCAAGGTGAAAGTCTCTTCCCAATGCGCCCCGCGCGAACCGTCTATAGAAACGACTGTCCATTCATCTTCAAGAGTGCGCATGCGATGGGTGCCGCGAGTAATCATCGGTTCGACCGCGAGGGCCAACCCTAGAACTAACTTTGTTCCACGTCCGGCCTTACCGAAATTGGGGACGTGCGGGTCTTGATGCATCTCTGTACCGATGCCGTGGCCGGTGTACTCCTCAAGAATTCCGTAGCGCACCTTGCGCGCTTTCTCCGAAGCGACGATGGAACGCTCGACGGCATGACCAATATCGGAAACATGTCCGCCAATGCGCGCAGCACCGATACCGGCCCACAGTGATTTTCGGCAATCTTCGATCAGCGCCACATCCTCTGGTGCCATGCTCCCTACGCCTATGGTGAACGCAGCATCCCCATGCCAACCGTTAAGAATCGCTCCGCAATCAATGGAAACCACATCGCCATCTTGAATCATGCGCTCGCCTGGAATGCCATGCACCACTTCATCATTGATGGAGACGCAGATACTGCAAGGGAAGCCGTAATAACCTTTGAATGAAGGAATAGCGCCGGATTTGCGAATGTGTTCCTCAGCAATGACATCCAATTCGATGGTGCTCATTCCCACTTTCACACTTTCGCGTAACAGTGCGAGCGTCTCCCCCACGATAACGCCAGCGCGGCGCATTAATTGAATTTCTTCTTGGGTCTTGATCTGGATAGTCATGATTAACGGTGTGCGAGCAGTGCGGTGATCGCACGGCTGGTCACTTCCGCCACAGCACCCATGGCACTAATGGAAACCAAAAGGGAGCGGGCGCGGTAGAAATTAATGATCGGTTCGGTTTGCTCGCGATAGACCTCAAGACGACGAGCGATCACTTCTTCCTTGTCGTCGTCGCGTTGATAAATCTCACCACCGCAACCATCACAGATAGCAGCATCTTGAGTGGGATCAGAATCAATATGCCAAATACGGCCACAGTTACGGCAGACGCGTCGACCTGAGAGACGTCGAATGATTTCATTTTCGTCAACGGTGAGTTCGAGTGCGGCATCAATTGGCGTGCCAGCTTTTTCTGCGATCTCAGCGAGAACTTCAGATTGCACTACATTGCGCGGAAAACCATCAAGTAAGAAACCATTCTTGGTATCTGCATGAGTAAGTCGATCAGCAACCATTGCGTTTGTTACTGAATCTGGAACGAGTTCACCCTTGTCCATGTAACCCTTAGCTTCAACACCAAGAGGAGTACCGGATTTAAGGTTGGCACGAAAAATATCACCCGTGGAGATATGCGGAATAGCAAAGTGCTCGGCGAGGAATTGTGCTTGCGTTCCCTTACCAGCGCCCGGCGGACCCACCAGGATGAGGCGCATTAGCGAAGGAATCCTTCGTAGGAGCGCTGTTGGAGTTGGCTTTCAATCTGCTTGGCAGTATCTAGACCGACACCGACGACAATAAGGATCGCCGTTCCACCGAAGGGGAAGTTTTGTGTAGCCCCAAAGAGTGAGAGCGCGATGATCGGGATCAATGCGACGAAGCCAAGGTAGAGCGCTCCGGGAGCAGTGATACGCGAGAGAATGTAAGCCAAGTACTCAGAAGTGGGGCGCCCGGCGCGAATGCCTGGAATGAATCCGCCGTACTTTTTCATATTCTCGGCCACTTCGTCAGGGTTGAAAGTAATCGAGACATAGAAGTACGTGAAGAAAATGATAAGGAAGAAATAAGCCAACATGTATGACCAGTGATCGCCGGTTACAAAGTACTTGGTGATGAAGGTAGCCCACGCCGCATTGCTTGCCGTGAGATTGACCAGCAAGTTGGGGATGTAGAGCAATGAAGAAGCGAAGATGACGGGGATAACGCCCGCTTGGTTGACCTTGATCGGAATGTAAGTACTCGTGCCGCCGTACATCTGACGACCGACCATGCGCTTGGCGTACTGCACTGGAATACGACGTTGGGCGTTCTCCACGAATACCACCGCAGCGACGATCACGACACCGACAGCCATCACGAAAAGGAATATCGGCCAACCCTTTTGCACCTTGATACTCCAGAGTTGTCCAGGGAAACCAGCAGCGATAGAGGTGAAAATCAAGATCGACATTCCGTTGCCGATACCACGGTCGGTGATCAATTCGCCGAGCCACATGATTACTGCAGTTCCGGCGGTCATGACGAAGACCATGGTGGCAATACGTTGCCAAGAATCATCCGGAATAATTGGCAGGTCGCAGCTTCGGAAGAGGTTACCTGGCGTGCGCGCCACGGCGATGAGGCCAGTTGCTTGCAAGATTCCCAGACCAATAGTCAGGTAACGCGTGTACTGCGTCAGCTTGGCGGTACCTGATTGCCCCTCTTTCTTCAAAGCTTCAAAGCGCGGAATAACAACCGTCAAGAGCTGCACAATAATGCTGCTCGTGATGTAGGGCATGATGCCGAGCGCGAAGACAGAGAGGTGGAGCAGTGCGCCACCACTGAAAAGGTTGACCAGGTTAAACAAACCTTGCCCTTGAACCTGATCGAAACAGATCTGGACGTTCTTATAGGAGACGCCAGGGGTAGGAATGATCGAGCCAAAGCGAAAGAGCGCCATGATCCCCAAAGTAAAGAGGATCTTTCGACGAAGGTCTGGCGTTTTAAACGCCTTTCCAAACGCTGCGAGCACGACGTCCTCCTAAGCCTTAGTAGTCCTGCTAGTCACTGGGTTACCACTGACTAGAGAGTAGTAACCGTACCGCCAGCAGCAGTGATCTTCTCTGTAGCTGAGGTGGAAAACTTATGCGCAGTCACATTTACTTTGACTGCGATCTCTCCATCGCCAAGAATTTTGACCTTTTCGCCTTCGCGAACTGCGCCCTTGCTCACCAAGTCAACAACCGTGATGGCCCCGCCTGCTGGGAAGAGAAGTGCGATGGTCTCTACGTTGACTACTTGGTATTCAACGCGGAATGGGTTCGTAAAGCCACGAAGTTTAGGCAAGCGCATGTGAAGCGGCATTTGGCCACCCTCAAAGCGTGCCGGTACTTGGTAGCGAGCCTTGGTTCCCTTGGTACCACGGCCTGCAGTCTTACCCTTTGATGCCTCACCACGACCCTTACGAGTCTTGGCCTTCTTGGCACCGGGGGCCGGACGAAGATGATGCATTTTGAGAGTCATTACTCCACCTCTTCTACGGTAACGAGATGGCGTACAGCATGAACCATGCCACGAATCTCAGGACGATCTTCTTTGACGACAATGTCGCCAATTCGCTTCAGACCGAGTGAGCGAAGCGTCTCGCGATGCTCCGGACGTCCGCCGATCTTCGACTTATGTTGGGTGACCTTAAGACGTCCCATTACGCACCTACTCCTGCGCGAGCACGAAGAAGAGCGGCAGGTGCGACATCTTCCAAAGGAAGACCACGACGAGCAGCAATTGCTTCTGGTTGCTCAAGCATCTTGAGTGCAGCAACAGTTGCATGCACGATATTGATTGCATTGTTAGATCCAAGTGACTTGCTGAGTACATCGTGGATGCCAGCGCACTCGAGTACTGCGCGAACTGGTCCGCCTGCGATAACTCCAGTACCTGGGCTAGCTGGCTTGAGGAGTACTACGCCGGCAGCAGCTTCGCCCTGCACTGGGTGCGGGATGGTTGCCTGAATGCGTGGAACTTTGAAGAAAGAACGCTTGGCTTCTTCAACGCCCTTAGCAATTGCTTGCGGAACTTCCTTAGCCTTGCCGTATCCCACGCCCACCATGCCATCGCCATCGCCGACGACGACGAGTGCGGTGAAGGAGAAGCGACGACCACCCTTGACTACCTTGGCTACGCGGTTGATGAAGACCACGCGCTCGATGTAATTGCTCTTCTCGGCTTGTGGGCCACCATCGCGACGTTCGCGACGATCGCGACGTTCGCCGCGACCCTTAGCTCCGTTGTCAGCTTCACGTGTAGTCATTAGAAGTCCAGTCCATTCTCGCGAGCGCCCTCTGCAAGAGCTGCAATACGGCCGTGGTAGCGATTGCCACCACGATCAAAGACAACTTGAGCAACGCCTGCAGCCTTTGCGCGATCAGCTACGAGCTGACCCACCGCACGAGCCTTAGAGGTTTTGTCGCCAGTAGCGCTACGAAGAGCACTCTCCATGGTGGAAGCAGATGCCAGTGTTTGGCCAATGGTGTCATCGACAACTTGAACCATGAGGTGACGGGCCGAACGTGATACGACGAGACGTGGACGCAGTGAAGTGCCGCTCACGTTCTTACGTACACGGAAGTGACGTCGGGCACGCGCATTCTGTGCGGAGCCCTTAACAACCTTTACGCCGATCGACATTACTTCTTACCCGCCTTTCCTTGCTTGCGGCGAATGGTCTCGCCGAGGTAACGGATGCCCTTGCCCTTGTAAGGATCAGGCTTACGAAGTTTGCGGATGTTGGCAGATATTTCTCCAACCTGTTGCTTGTCGATACCGCTCACCGAAAACTTGGTGGGTGATTCAACAGCAAATGAGATTCCTTCAGGTGCCGGAATAATCACTGGATGGCTAAAACCAAGAGCGAACTCAAGGTCGCTGCCTTTGGGGGCTACGCGGTAACCGACGCCGACGATTTCCATCGACTTGGTGTAGCCCTCGGTGACACCTTGAACCATGTTGGCAACAAGAGTGCGCGAAAGACCGTGTAGAGCTTTAGGAAGACGCTCGTCGTTGGGACGTGTCACCAGGAGAGTGCCATCGTCTTGCTTGGCAATCGCAATGGGCTCAGCGAGTGTATGTGAAAGCGTTCCCTTGGGACCCTTCACAGTGACATGCGCTCCGCTAATGGTGACCTCAACGCCTGAAGGCACTGGGATAGGGAGACGACCAATACGTGACATGGTTTCCTCCTACCAGACGTAGGCGAGGACTTCTCCGCCTACACCTTGCTTATTGGCTTGCTTATCAGTCAGCAAGCCAGACGACGTGGAAATAATGGCAACACCAAGGCCGCCGAGCACCTTAGGAAGAGCAGTCGACTTTGCATACACGCGAAGGCCGGGCTTGCTCACGCGGCGAAGACCAGCGATCGAACGCTCACGGTTGGGACCGAACTTAAGGTCGATGGTGAGGGTACGAGTAGCAGCGTCTACTTTGAAGCCAGCGATGTAACCCTCCTTTTGGAGGATGACGGCGATATTTTGCTTAGTCTTCGACGTCGGCATTGCAACCGTGTCGTGGTAAGCACTATTCGCATTACGAAGACGAGTCAACATGTCTGCGATTGGATCGGTCATTGTCATGGTATTCAGCCTTTCTCGTGGTGGTATCCGCTGCGAATCTCGCAATGGACCTGCCGCGTAGCGGGTTTACCAGCTTGCTTTTGTAATACCTGGGAGTTCACCAGCATGTGCCATCTCACGGAAGCACACACGGCATAGACCAAACTTTTGGTAGACGGCGCGTGGACGTCCACAACGTTGACAACGGGTGTAACCGCGCACCTTGAACTTCGGGGTACGTGCAGCCTTTACCTTGAGTGATGTTTTAGCCATCTCACATCTCCTTAAACGGGAAGCCGAGCAGACGCAAAAGCGCACGCCCCTCTTCATCAGTCGTTGCCGTGGTGACGACGGTGATGTCCATTCCGCGAGGACGATCAATTTTATCTTGATCGATTTCAGGGAATACAACTTGCTCCGTCAGACCAAAGGTGTAATTGCCATGACCATCGAATTGCTTCGCTGAGAGACCGCGGAAGTCACGGATACGAGGAAGCGAGATGGAGACGAGGCGATCAAGGAACTCCCACATGCGATCGCCACGAAGTGTGACGTGCGCGCCGATCGGCATGTTCTCGCGAAGCTTGAACTGTGCGATTGACTTGCGTGAGCGAGTGACCTGAGGCTTTTGGCCAGTGATCGCGGCAAGGTCGCGAATCGCACCTTCGATCAACTTGGCATCTTTAGCGGCTTCGCCGACACCCATGTTGACCACGACCTTGGTGAGGCCAGGAACCTGCATCACGTTTCCGTAAGCAAATTGATCTTGGAGCGCAGGCATGATTTGGGCGCGGTAGCGCTCCTTCAAGCGAGGCATAGAGAGAGCAGTAGTGGTCATGATTAGAGGTCCTTACCGGTGCTCTTGGAGATTCGGACGTTCTTGCCCTCTTCATCCTGACGGAAGCCGACACGCGTTGCCTTGCCGGTATCTGAATCTACGAGCATGACGTTAGATACGTGTATCGGGGCCTCTTGAGTGATGATGCCACCGGTTTGCGTACCACGGATGCCTTCACCAATCTTGGTGTGCTTCGTGATTCGATTTACGCCTTCAACGAGCACCTTTTCGGTCTCTCTGTAGACGTGAATAACTTTGCCCTTGGCGCCCTTGTCCTTGCCAGTGATGACTTGAACGGTGTCGCCTTTCTTAATCTTTGCCATGTTTAGAGCACCTCCGGTGCGAGCGAGATGATCTTCATGTAGCGCTTGTCGCGAAGCTCGCGACCAACTGGTCCGAAGATACGGGTGCCACGTGGCTCCCCGTCTGCCTTCAAGATGACGGCAGCGTTCTCATCGAATTTGATGTAAGAGCCATCTGGACGACGACGCTCCTTGACGGTGCGTACGACAACGGCTTTTACGACGTCACCCTTCTTGACCTGCCCGCCAGGAATTGCATCCTTGACGCTACATACGATGACATCGCCGATACCTGCGTAACGGCGCGACGAACCGCCCAACACGCGGATGCAAAGGAGTTCCTTTGCACCTGTGTTGTCAGCGACGCGTAGTCGCGACTCTTGTTGAATCACTTCGTACTCCTTATCGGGACTTACTTGGCCTTTTCGAGGATTTCGACTACCCGCCAGCGCTTCGTTGCCGAAAGCGGACGAGTTTCCATGAGTAGCACGCGATCGCCAACACCACAGGTGTTGTTCTCATCGTGGGCCTTGAGCTTGTTCGTGCGGCGCATGACCTTGCCGTAAAGAGGGTGCTTTACGCGTTCCTCTACTACGACGACGACGGTCTTATCCATCTTGTCGCTGACCACAGTGCCTTCACGCGTCTTGCGAAAGCCGCGATCGACACTTGTGTCTACGGTTGAATTACTCATGCAGCACCACCAATTCCAAGTTCACGCTCACGCATGATCGTGTAGATACGAGCGATCTCTTTGCGAACCGCATTGAGACGGCCATGGTTTTCAAGTTGGCCAGTTGCTGCTTGAAAGCGAAGGTTGAAGAGTTCTTCCTTTGCTTCCTTGAGCTTGGTTGCCAACTCATCGACCTCAAGGCCGCGAAGTTCATTCACGGTGATTGCCATTTATGCCTCCTCGCGTCGTACAACACGGCACTTCATGGGAAGCTTGTGAATCGCGCGAGTCATTGCCTCACGAGCCACTTCCTCAGTTACGCCTGAAAGTTCAAACATCACACGGCCAACCTTGACGTTAGCTACCCACCATTCAGGAGAACCCTTACCGGAACCCATGCGGGTTTCTGCAGGCTTCTTGGTGATGGGACGGTCGGGGAAAATATTGATCCAGACCTTTCCACCACGCTTGATGTGACGTGTCATTGCAATACGAGCCGCTTCAATTTGGCGGTTCGTTACATATGAGTTCTCAAGGGCTTGAATACCGTAGTCACCAAAGGTCACTGCAGTTCCGCCCTTGGCAGCACCACTCCGGCTGGGGTGGTGTTGCTTGCGGTGGCGAACCTTGCGTGGAATAAGCATCGGTTACGCCTCCCCGTTAGTTATAGGTGTCTCAGTGATTATTGCGGTCTCAGGTGCGGCAACTGCTGGAGCTGCAATTTCAACTGCAGCTGCTACTGGTGCTGGAGCAGAATCTGGATGAGAGACAGTTACTGGACCGCGAGGTGCACGAGCACCACGAGCTGCGGGACGTGGCTTAGGTGCACGCGCAGCGGCAAGAGCAGAAGCTGCTCGCTCGCTACGGCTTGCGATGATGTCGCCCTTGTAGATCCAGACCTTCACACCGATGCGACCGAAAGTGGTAGCAGCTTCGTAGAAGCCGTAATCAATATCAGCGCGCAGGGTGTGCAATGGCACGCGACCTTCACGGTAGAACTCAGAGCGACTCATTTCAGCGCCACCGAGACGACCAGAGCAGTTGATTCGGATGCCCTTAGCGCCCGACTTCATAGCGGTCTGCATCGATTTGCGCATTGCGCGACGGAAAGAAACACGGCTCGAAAGCTGCTCGGCTACACCTTGTGCAACGAGTTGTGCATCGATCTCTGGGTTCTTCACTTCGAGAATTTTGAGCTGAACTTGCTTGCCCGTCATCTTCTCAAGATCCGTACGAATGCGGTCAGCCTCTTGGCCACGACGACCAATGACAATGCCGGGGCGTGCGGTGTGAATGTCGATGCGAACGCGATCGCGAGTGCGCTCGATCTCGACACGAGAGATACCAGCGCGCTCCATACCCTTCGTCATCATGCGACGAATAGCAACATCTTCTCTGACGTAATCTTTATAGAGCTTGTCTGCATACCAACGCGACTTGAACTCAGTGGTAATGCCAAGGCGGAACCCATACGGGTTAACTTTTTGACCCATTAGTGGGCACCTGCTCTCTTCTGGACCTTGACTGGTGTCTTCGTATCGGAGACAACCACAGTGATGTGTGAAGTGCGCTTGTTGATGCGGAAAGCACGTCCTTGTGCACGTGGACGGAAACGCTTCAACGTGACGCCTTCATCAACGAAAGCTTCAGTAATCCAAAGTTCGGATGCATCGCGAACACCATGAAGTGTCTTGGCGTTGGCTACTGCAGATGCGACAGTCTTGTAGACAGTCTCACCGGCAGCTTGCGGAGCGAACTTGAGTACAGCAAGAGCCTCGTCGGCCTTCATGCCGCGGACCAGGTCCACTACACGTCGAGCCTTCATAGGAGTAATGCGTACGTCGCGCGTGCTGGCGCGAGCCATGATGTCAGCCACGCTTAGCCCTCCGATCATCCTTAACGTGTCCCTTGAAAGTGCGCGTGGGTGCGAACTCGCCAAGTTTGTGACCGACCATTGCATCGGTCACGAAAACTGGAACGTGCTTACGGCCGTCGTGAACAGCGATCGTGTGCCCAATCATGGACGGCACGATCATGGAGCGACGCGACCACGTCTTGATGACGTTCTTAGTCCCGGCATCGTTTTGTACATCCACCTTTTTGGTGAGATGGCCATCAACGAAGGGGCCCTTCTTAAGACTCCGAGGCATCGTTCTCCTAGCGCTTCTTGTTCGACTTGCGACGGCGGACGATCATCTTGTCGCTTGACTTGGAGCGACGAGTGCGACCTTCTGGTTGTCCCCATGGGCTTACTGGGTGACGTCCACCAGAGGTCTTACCTTCGCCACCACCGTGTGGGTGATCAACAGGGTTCATAGCAACACCGCGGACGGATGGGCGCTTGCCCTTCCAACGCATACGGCCGGCCTTACCCCAGTTGATGTTGGACTGTTCTGCGTTACCGACTTCACCAACGGTGGCGCGGCAACGAACATCGACGTTACGAATTTCGCCAGACGGCATCCGGAGTTGTGCGTATGGACCATCTTTTGCAACGAGCTGAACAGATGCGCCAGCAGAGCGCGCAATCTTGGCTCCTCCACCTGGGCGGAGTTCAATAGCGTGGATCACGGTACCGACGGGGATATTGCGCAGCGGCAAGTTATTACCGGGCTTGATATCGGCGCTTGCACCGCTCTCGACAAAGTCACCTTGACCGAGCTTGTTGGGAGCAATGATGTAGCGCTTCTCGCCATCTGCGTAATGCAGAAGTGCGATACGCGCAGTGCGGTTCGGGTCGTACTCAATGTGAGCGACCTTTGCTGGCACGCCATCTTTGTCATTACGACGGAAGTCGATGAGACGGTAGGCGCGCTTATGTCCGCCACCTTGGTGACGAACGGTGATGCGACCGGCCGAGTTACGACCACCCTTGGAGTGGATCGGACGGACGAGCGACTTCTCCGGGGTGGTGCGAGTGATCTCAACGAAGTCCGAAACGCTCGAGCCACGACGGCCCGGAGTTGTCGGCTTGTATTTACGAATACCCATGAGTCAATCCTGTTCTTTCGTTCCTGGCTCCGTTAGGAGACAGGACCTCCGAAGATGTCGATACGGTCGCCGGCAGCTACCGAGACGATGGCGCGCTTGGTGTCATTGCGCTTTCCAAAGCCGATTCGGGTCCGCTTGCGCTTGCCTTGACGGTTCAACGTGTTGACGCTGAGGACCTTCACACCGAAGATCTTTTCAACGGCAATCTTGATTTCTGTCTTATTCGCAGAAGGTGCAACCAAGAAGGTGTACTTGTTCTCATCGAGCATGCCGTATGACTTCTCAGATACGACAGGAGCGATCAGGACGTCGCGGTAATCGTTCATGCTGACACCTCTTCACTCGTGGCGCGACCAACTGCGGTTGCGCTCTTGCCACTGACTGGACCGGCAACGAACTCTTCGAGGGCACTCTTGGAGAAGACCACATCATCGCTGACGATAACGTCGTATGCGTTGAGTTGATCTGGAACCAAGAGGTGCACGCGCTCAGAGTTGCGAAGTGAACGCCAGGCGGACTCTTCATTGCGCGAGAGCACAACAAGCAGGTGCTTACGATCTGAAAATTGTGCAACGGCTGCAAGGGCGGCCTTAGTAGATGGATCGCCGGCAAGTACCTCGGAGATGACGTGGATGCGACCGTTGCGAGCACGATCAGAGAGCGTGCCGCGGAGTGCACCAGCAATCATCTTCTTAGGTGTGCGTTGTGCGTAGCTACGTGGCACTGGACCATGAGCAACACCACCGTGACGTTGGTTAGGTGAACGAGTAGAGCCCTGACGAGCGCGCCCAGTTCCCTTCTGTGCGAAAGGCTTCTTTCCACCACCGCTCACTTCACCGCGGTTCTTAGCCTTGTGCGTTCCCTGACGTGCAGCTGCACGTTGTGCGACCACGACTTGGTGGATCAATGGGATGTTGACTTGAACATCGAAGATTTCGGCTGGAAGTTCAACACTTCCAGCCTTCTTGCCCGATGCATCAACAACGTTGATTGAAAGAGTCATGATTACTCTCCCTTCGCTGAGGACTTGACGAAGACAAGTGAGCCATTTGAACCAGGAACGGCGCCCTTAATAAGGAGCAAGCCCTTCTCAAGATCAACAGCGTGAATCGTGAGGCCAGCAGTAGTAACGCGTTCGCTACCCATATGACCAGCCATCTTCAGACCGCGGAAGACGCGACCTGGAGTGGCGCAGGCTCCGATGGAACCAGGCATACGGTGCGCGCGGTGCACACCGTGCGAAGAGCCCAGGCCGTGGAAACCGTGACGCTTTATAACGCCCGCGAATCCTTTGCCCTTGCTCGTGCCGGTGACATCAACAATTTGACCTGCCTCGAACACATCAGGACCGAGTTCTTGACCAACGGTGTACGAATCAGCATCACCTGTGCGAAGTTCAGCAACGTGGCGACGTGGTGTAGCACCCGCCTTAGCAAAGTGGCCAGCATCTGGCTTATTTACTTTACGTGGGTCGATCGCACCGAAGGCGAGTTGAACAGCGCTGTAGCCGTCCTTCTCTTCGGAACGAACTTGCGTAACAACGCAAGGACCAGCCTTGACGACAGTAACCGGGACGATGTGGTTGCTTGCGTCGAAGACTTGAGTCATGCCGAGCTTCTCGCCCAGCACTCCCTTAATAGTCTTAGTCATCTCTCCGGTCCTATCTAGAGCTTGATCTCGATATCGACACCAGCGGGAAGATCGAGACGCATAAGTGAGTCAACGGTCTTTGGCGTGGGGTCGAGAATGTCAATGAGTCGCTTGTGCGTGCGCATTTCGAAGTGCTCACGGCTGTCTTTGTACTTGTGAGGCGAACGAATGACGCAGTAGATGTTCTTCTCAGTAGGCAGTGGAACAGGACCGGCAACTTTCGCGCCAGTACGCTCGACTGTTTCGACGATCTTCTTCGCCGAAGAGTCAATGACCTCATGGTCATATGCCTTGAGCCGGATGCGGATCTTCTGTCCCGCCATGTTTCCTACTCTCTATCTAGAAGTTACTACTGCAACAATCTTTGGAACTCTTCTGGTGGTTTCTCGGTGGGGGATCTCTCCCCCACCGAGAACAGCATTAACCAGAGGTATTACTGAATTACTTGAGAACCTTCGTGACACGACCTGCACCAACGGTGCGGCCACCTTCGCGGATTGCGAAGCGAAGTCCTTCTTCCATAGCGATTGGCTGGATGAGTGCAACATTCATCTCAGTGTTATCGCCAGGCATCACCATTTCGGTGCCGGAAGGCAACGTAACGACGCCAGTGACGTCAGTGGTGCGGAAGTAGAACTGTGGACGGTAGTTGTCGAAGAACGGAGTGTGACGTCCACCTTCATCCTTGGAAAGGATGTAGACGTTAGCCTCGAAATCGGTGTGAGGAGTGATCGAGCCAGGCTTGACAACAACCATGCCGCGCTCAACATCTTCACGCTTGGTTCCACGGAGAAGGAGACCGACGTTCTCACCGGCGCGACCTTCGTCGAGGAGCTTGCGGAACATTTCGACACCAGTGACGGTGGTCTTCTGTGAAGTCTCGCGAATACCCACGATTTCAACTTCTTCGTTGACCTTGACGATGCCACGCTCGATGCGGCCCGTGATAACGGTTCCGCGACCAGTGATGGTGAATACGTCTTCTACTGGCATAAGGAATGCCTTGTCGATCTCGCGAGTGGGCTCTGGGATAGAGGCATCCACTGCGTCCATGAGACTCAAGAGAGCTTCGGCCCACTTGGCATCGCCTTCAAGCGCCTTGAGCGCAGAAACGCGAACAACCGGGAGGTCATCGCCAGGGAACTCGTACTTGCTGAGGAGTTCACGAACTTCCATCTCGACAAGCTCGAGGATTTCCTCATCATCGACCATGTCGGACTTGTTGAGTGCAACGACGATGTAAGGAACGCCTACTTGGCGAGCAAGGAGAACGTGCTCCTTGGTCTGTGGCATGGGACCGTCAGTGGCGGCAACCACGAGGATTGCACCGTCCATCTGTGCGGCACCAGTGATCATATTCTTGATGTAGTCAGCGTGACCAGGGCAGTCGACGTGCGCGTAGTGGCGCTTCTCTGTCTGGTACTCGATATGCGCGATCGAAATCGTGATACCGCGTTGACGCTCTTCAGGGGCCTTATCGATTTGATCGAAAGGTGTGAAGGGGTTGACGTCTGGGAACTTGTCGTGAAGCACTTTGGAGATCGCTGCAGTAAGAGTGGTCTTACCGTGATCGATGTGTCCAATGGTGCCGATATTCACGTGCGGCTTTGTCCGCTCGAACTTTGCCTTTGCCACGATGGCCCTCCTGTGATCTGGTTAACGCTGCTGTTGGGATGTGCCGGGTTTGTAGAGCTGGACTTACTCGCCGCGAACTTTGGCGATGATGTCCTTTGACACGTTTGCCGGAACTTCTGCATACGAGTCGAATTGCATTGAGTAACTTGCTCGACCTTGGGTACGGCTACGTAGATCTCCGACATAGCCGAACATCTCCGAGAGTGGAACCAAGGCTTTAACAACTCGGGCACCAGCCCGCTCGTCCATAGACAGAATTTGTCCACGGCGAGAGTTGATATCGCCAATCACATCGCCCATGAAGTCCTCAGGGGTGATGACCTCAACGCTCATAATGGGTTCAAGGAGCGCAGGATCGGCCATGCGTACTGCCTCTTTGAACGCTTGAAGTCCAGCGATCTTAAAGGCAAGTTCAGAAGAGTCAACATCGTGGTAGGCACCATCAAGAAGGGTGACCTTGACATTGACGAGTGGGTAGCCAGCAAGTGGTCCGGAACTGAGGCCATCTTGGCAACCAGCATCAACTGATGGGATGTACTCGCGAGGGATACGTCCGCCAGTGACTTTGTTGTCGAATTCATAAGCGACCGGGCTATCAGCCGGAAGCGGATGCACTGAGATTTGCACCTTGGCGAATTGACCAGAACCACCGGTCTGCTTCTTGTGGGTGTAATCGTGCTTCTCCACTGCGCGACGAAGAGTTTCGCGGTAAGCAACCTGAGGCTTACCAACGTTTGCTTCTACCTTGAACTCGCGACGCATGCGGTCAACGAGAATTTCAAGGTGAAGCTCGCCCATACCACCGATGATGGTTTGGCCAGTCTCTATGTCAGTGAAAACGTGGAAGGTGGGATCTTCTTCAGCAAGGCTTTGAATTGCAGTTCCAAGCTTTTCTTGATCGCTCTTGGTCTTTGGCTCGATGGCCACCGAGATAACTGGGTTCGGGAAGGTCATCGATTCAAGCACTACTGGATTGGCAGAATCACAGAGAGTTTCACCGGTGGTGGTGTCCTTAAGACCCATCACAGCAACGATCATGCCGGCACCCGCAGTGTCACGTTCTTCACGCTTGTTTGCGTGCATCTGGTAGATCTTGCCGATGCGCTCTTTGCGATCCTTGGTGCTGTTAAGAACTTGTGAACCTGTTTCAAGAAGACCTGAGTAGATACGAATGAAGGTGAGCTTTCCCAGGTGTGGATCTCTCATGATTTTGAAAGCAAGCGCAGAGAACGGTTCTTTGTTATCTGGGTGACGGAGCACTTCGACGCTCTCGTCTCCTTGCTTGTGTCCGACGATCGACTCTACGTCGAGTGGGCTGGGGAGGTAACGGTTGACTGCATCGAGCATGGGTTGCACACCCTTGTTCTTAAATGCAGAACCGGTGAGCACTGGGGTGAGCTTGTCAGCGAGAGTCGCGCGACGAATACCTGCGATCAACGTCTCTTCTGAAAGTTCTTTGCCGTCGAGGTACATCTCCATGATCTCGTCGTCTTTGTCAGCGAGAGTTTCAATGAGCAAGTGGCGTGCCGCATCTGCGGCTTCCTTGAGATCCGCTGGAATCTCTTCGACCGTGAAATCCTCGCCCTTTTGGGTTTCGCCGCGCCAGGTGAGTGCGTTCATTGCGAGCAAGTCGATGACGCCGATGAAGTCACCTTCGTTGCCGATCGGGAGTTGAAGAACAAGTGGAGTCGCATTGAGGCGAGAAATGATCATGTCGACGCACATTTGGAAGTTTGCTCCGGTGCGATCGAGCTTGTTGATGAAGCAGATGCGTGGCACCTTGTAGCGATCCGCTTGGCGCCAAACGGTCTCAGATTGTGGCTCTACGCCAGCGACGCCATCGAATACTGCAACAGCACCGTCAAGCACGCGAAGTGAGCGTTCTACTTCTACGGTGAAATCTACGTGGCCAGGTGTGTCGATAATGTTGATGAGGTGGTCGTGCCACATGCAAGTGGTAGCAGCAGAGGTGATCGTGATGCCACGCTCTTGCTCTTGCTCCATCCAGTCCATCGTGGCAGCGCCTTCGTGAACTTCACCGATCTTGTAGTTGATACCGGTGTAAAACAGGATGCGCTCTGTCGTGGTGGTTTTGCCCGCGTCGATATGAGCCATGATGCCGATGTTGCGCACCTTGGCGAGGTCGATTGCGGTTTCTGTAGCCACGATTTATCTCCTAATTTCCGAATTACCAGCGGTAGTGAGCGAAGGCCTTGTTGGACTCCGCCATCTTGTGGGTGTCTTCGCGACGCTTCACCGAAGCACCGAGGCCATTGCTGGCATCAATTAATTCATTCATCAGGCGCTCGGCCATGGACTTCTCACGACGCTCGCGTGAGAAGTGCACCAACCAGCGAAGAGCAAGTGTGCTTGAACGGGCAGGCTTTACTTCGACAGGAACCTGATAGGTAGCGCCACCCACGCGACGACTACGAACTTCGAGCGCAGGCTTCACATTGTCGAGTGCACGCTTGAGAGTGATTACGGGATCGGCACCAGTCTTCTCGCGGCAACCTTCGAGTGCGGTGTACACAATGCGCTCTGCAGAAGAGCGCTTTCCATGGAGGAGAACTTTGTTGACGAGAGCAGTAACAACTGGTGAGTTGTAAACCGGGTCGATAACAACTGGGTTCTTCGCGGCGGGTCCTTTACGTGGCATTAGGCCTTCTTCTCCCTCTTTGCACCGTAACGGCTACGCGCCTGCTTACGGTTCTTAACGCCTTGGGTATCGAGTGATCCACGGACGATCTTGTAGCGAACGCCAGGAAGATCCTTCACGCGGCCACCACGAACAAGAACGATGGAGTGCTCTTGGAGGTTATGTCCGACACCGGGGATATATGCCGTTACTTCCATGCCGCTGGTGAGACGCACACGAGCCACTTTGCGAAGCGCGGAGTTCGGCTTCTTTGGTGTGGTTGTGTAGACGCGCGTGCAAACGCCACGTCGTTGAGGGCTACCTTTAAGCGCAGGAGTCTTGGTCTTACTCGACTTGTCTGCGCGGCCCTTGCGAACCAGCTGCGAGATAGTTGGCACTATCGCTCCTTCGTGTCGGAACTGCTCTTCACTCTGTACTGCTCTTCACTCTTACTTCGCCTACCCCCGCGGTCGGGCGTGTCGAACGCTTCCCGCAAAGGCGCAATCTCTCTTACGATCGATTGCCCACTGATCAGAAGACCAGCAGCCCCGCAGGCTAGCCGAGCCGACTTCCCGAGGTCAAAACTCGGTGAGTCGGCTCCGCTGGCCTGACTGAAACTTGCTGGAATTTGCCGGACTTACCCGCGGAATTCGAACTCGTCGAGGCGGACAGCCTCACCTGAGCCGGATCCAAATGCGTTGTAGTCGTAATCGTCGTAGGTGGCCATGGAGTAGACCGCCGCCTTCGCCTCTTCGGTCGGTTCGACCTTAATGTTGCGATAACGGGGCAAACCGGTACCAGCCGGGATCAACTTACCGATAATGACGTTCTCCTTGAGGCCAAGGAGCGGATCGCTCTTGGCGCCGAGAGCGGCATCGGTAAGGACTCGCGTCGTCTCCTGGAAGGAAGCGGCCGAGAGCCATGACTCGGTGGCCAAGGAGGCCTTGGTGATACCCATGAGCTCGGGACGACCCGATGCGGGGGTGCCGCCGGCAGCTACTACGCGACGGTTCTCGGTCTCGAAGATAGCGCGGTCGACGAGCTCTCCTGGAAGAAGATTCGCCTCCCCCGAC
>CAIMVH010000125.1 GCA_903844855.1 uncultured Actinomycetes bacterium
GAAATCGACGAAGACACCTGACTCATGAGGGTTCATGCCGGCAGTGGGCTCATCGAGAAGCAAAATCTCTGGCTTAAGAGCAAGCGCACGTGCAACTTCAAGCCTACGTTGATCTCCGTACGAGAGATTCCGCGCATACTCTGACGCCCATTTTCCAATGCCAACGAAATCAAGGATCTCGCGCGCCGTATCGAGCGCTTGCTTCTCCTCCTTACGTTGGCGCGGAGTGCGCAAAATGGTAGATGTAATGCCCGACTTCAGATGTGAGTGCATCGCGACCAACAAGTTCTCTTCAGCAGTCATCAACCCGAAGAGTCGAATATTCTGAAAAGTACGAGCCAAGCCTACGGAAGCGATCTTATGGGGCGGGAGATCGGTTATCTCTCGATCTCCGAACATCACCTTTCCTTCGGATGGCTTGTAGAGACCGGTGAGAACATTGAAGAACGTGGTCTTGCCGGCACCGTTTGGTCCGATGAGCGAGACCACCGACTTCTTCGGGATGTTAAATGACACATCATTTACCGCAAGAAGCCCACCGAATTGCACGCTGATATTCGAAGCGTCAAGTACTAATTGGTTTGAGAGAGCCATCTACTTCGCCTCCTCGTGTGCCGGCTTTACTTCTTCGTCGGCATCACCTTCATGCACAACTGAGCGAAGGCGTGATTCTGGGATGAGGCCCTCTCGTTTATAGAGAATCATCAGAATGAGCACAAGCCCGAAGAGGAGGAATGTAAAGGAAGGAAAATCAACCTCTGTGCCAAATTGTGAATTAAATGTATCGCCCAGCGCCGGCAACCCAGTCGAGTTCACCCAAGCAAGGATAAAAGCGCCCAGGATGACTCCCCACACATTGCCCATTCCGCCAAGAACCACCATCGCTAGCAAGAAAATAGAGATTGAGAAGTTGAATCGCTCTGCATAGACGCCGTCAACGTGAGTAGCGAAAGCCACGCCACCAATTCCGCCCGCCACCGCACCCACAGCGTATGAAGCAAGCTTAGTACGCATCAAAGGCACACCCATCATGCTGGCAGCGAGCTCGTCTTCGCGAATGGCGAGCCAAGCGCGGCCAAGCCGACCACGGCGAAGTTGAAGAGAAATGAAAACCATGAGTGCAGCCAAGAGCACAAAGACAATAAATTTCGGACCGAAGTCGAAAGGTCCCAGATCTTTCACGCCAGTGGGGATCGGATCCAGTCGAGTGATTCCCTTAGTGCCGTTTGAGAGGTTGAATCCATTGATATCTTCACCATTAAAGAACACTTGCGGAATGATTTCACCAAATCCAAGCGTAACCAAAGCTAGATAATCTCTTTTAAGGCGAAGCGTAGGTGCACCGATAACGATACCGAAGAAAGCACAAACAGCACCGCCGATGACGAGCACCATCCAAAAATTAATGTGGATACCTGGCTCGGTAGCAGCCGCCGAAGAGAGCCCATGAAAGTTCCATTGTGCAAAGAAGGTCGACATAAACCAACCAGCGCAGTAGCCCCCAATGGCCCAGAAAGCTACGTAACCTAGATCGAGAAGTCCTGCGTATCCCACCACGATATTGAGGCCGAGTGCGCAAATAACATAGACAAGCGCCTCGTTAATAGCTGTAGGCGGTAACCAGAGTTGCAAGAAATCATAAATAGGTAGCGGCAAGCCCTCCCAAGGCAGCGCATATTGATAGACCACAAACATCACTGTGGCGACCGCGAGATAACCGAGCGCCCAGGTGCGATGGGAGGCAGGTTGTCTGGTGGCTTTTTTTGCTTTCCGTGCTGCCCGGGTAGCCATCGTTACACCTTTTCTGTCGTTGACTTGCCAAGCAAACCAGCTGGCTTAAAGATCATAATGAGAATCAAAATAGTGAATACCACGGTCTGAGACCACTTCTGTCCAAGGCCGATTGGCAGACCATCGTTGAGACCTTGAATGATTCCAATGAGGACAGCTCCTAGAACCGCGCCGTTGAGATTGCCAATCCCGCCAAGCACCGCAGCAGTGAACGCGATCAATCCCAATTGAAATCCCAGATTGTAATTTGTGGTGCCAGTTGTTTGTTGATAAAGCAAACCAGCGGCTCCAGCAAGTGCACCGCCAATCGCAAACGTAAAAGTGATGGTGCGGTTAACGTCGATGCCCATGAGGCGAGCAGCATCTTGATCTTGCGCAGTAGCGCGCATCGCCTTGCCCTGACGGGTCTTGGTGACCACCCAACTCAACAAGAGCAAGAGGGGAATCGTAATAAGTAGAAGGATTACTGTATTCCAGGCGATGCTCACACCCAGCACGATGAATTCAGATTGTGGAAGAACTTTAGGCCAATTGCGTGGGGTTGAGCCATTCCATTTAATTCCAATGAATTGCAGAATAAATGACACTCCGACTGCAGTAATGAGCGGAGCGATTTTCGGCGCACGGCGCAACCTGCGATAAGCAAAGCGTTCAATCAAAATGTTGAGGCCACCACAAAAAGCCATCGCAGCGATCAAAGCCGCTAGGAAAGTGAGCCAACCTGCGAGATTTGAATTTTCCTGCCCCAACCAGACGGTGATGAAATACGAAGAAAAGAGCGTGCCCAACATGAAGAGATCGCCATGCGCAAAGTTAATGAGTTCGATGATGCCGTACACCAGGGTGTAGCCGAGCGCGATCAACGCATAAAGCAAGCCGTTGCGCAAGCCAAGGATGAAAACCTGAGCAAATTGAGTGGGCGTTTGGATGATGTTTGCCACGATCCAGACCATGAGGAGTGAGCCAAGGATCACCCCAGCGCTGAGCTCTACGCGACGGCGTCTAATCTGACCAGGAGTGCCTTTAAATCGTCGCCCGGCGACTTTCTCAACAGCAGCTACTTGCGACATTTTCCCTCTTCCCTCGTTGCCTTTACCCTACAAAGAAGTTCTTGAGGGAGAGACTACTCATTGTAATGCGGGTGGCCCCAGAAAAACTCTGAGACCACCCGCACCTTTTACTGCCTAATTACTTAACCGTGACGACCTTAAGGCCAACTTCGGCGCCA
>CAIMVH010000126.1 GCA_903844855.1 uncultured Actinomycetes bacterium
GATGGTCGCCCAGATTTCCGACCTTCGACTCGTTCAACATCGGAACGGCCAGAACGTAGTGGCTCAGGTCGTCCATCTGCGTCGGGTCGTCCATCTGCTCGTCCCAGTACCGGTGGTCGTCCACCTGCATCGCGCGATGGTCGCCCAGATTTCCGACCTTCGACTCGTTCAACATCGGAACGGCCAGAACGTAGTGGCTTAGGTCGTCCATCTTCTTCGCGTCCATCTTCTTCGCGTCCATCTTCTTCGCGTCCATCTTCGGATCGTCCGGAACGTAGTGGCTCAGGTCGTCCACCTTCATCGCGTCCATCTTCTTCGCGTCCGTCTTCGGATCGTCCGGAACGTAGTGGCTCAGGTCGTCCACCATCATCGCGTCCATCTTCGGATCGTCCGGAACGTAGTGGCTCAGGTCGCCCATCCTCTTCGCGTCCATCTTCAGATCGCGGTGATCGTCCCTCATTCCGCTCTTCCTCGGATCGTCCGGAACGTAGCGGCTCGGGTCGCCCATCATCTTCGGATCGCCCCGCGCGTTTTGGTGCGCGACCAGAGCGCGGTGGCCCAAATCGCCCGTCAAATGCTGGGTATAACAAGCCCGAACCTGCACCTTTGGATCGTCCTCGTCGTGCAAAAATTTTTGAACCAGATCTCCCCGATCACATCACTGGGGAGGAGTTAGATAAGGCTACTTTGCGAGAACTTTCCACCTTGCAAGAGGCGAACGCAACGTACGTAGCACGCCATCTCATTGCGAGTGGGCTTGCTTTGGAGGAAGATCCAGAACTTGCATGGAAGCATGCGCGTGCGGCTGCACACCATGCTGGCCGAATTGCTGTTGTTCGTGAAGCTGCTGGTATCGCGGCCTATCACGCAGGACATTACGCAGAAGCGTTGGCTGAACTGAGGGCTGCCACGCGTATTTCTGGAGATTACTCCACGCTGCCAATCATGGCCGATTGTGAACGAGGACTTGGTAGACCTCAGAAAGCAATTGATCTAGCGGGATCAACTCACGCGAAGAAACTGGAAATTAATGAGCAGATCGAACTACGGATCGTCACTGCAGGCGCACGTCGCGACCTTGGTGAAATTGATGCTGCCATCGTCACGCTCACTTGCGCACAGTTGCGCGAAGATTCTGAAGAATGGTCAGCAAGGATTCGTTACGCATACGCGGATCTATTGGAATTAGCTGGGCGCGAAGAAGAGGCTCTTACCTGGTTTGAAAAGGCAGCACTATCGGATCCTGAAGACTTTACGGATGCAAAAGAGCGCGTCGAAAAACTTAAAAAATAGCCATATTTCACTTGTGTTTTGGGGCAGAAGCAGCCGCATCGCCAAAGTCGTACGGATTCGCCTCCACCTTGTCGAGCCAACGATTTATGCCCACAATGTTTGCGCCCGTTGAACTGAGAGCCTCAAAACGTTCCAATGCTGACACGTTGGCGAAGAGTGACGCGTACCGATCTCGGGTGCGCTCGATGATCATCGAAATTGCATGGTCTAGATCGAGACGAGTATTCCTCGCTTCCCGAACTAGCTCGACCCATACCCGTAACTCTTCTCGGCTGCGATCAAGGGTTTCGTCGATCTTGGAGACTGGACCGTAGTGGCTAAATAGTAAGCGGGTTGGCTTGAGGTTTTCGAAGGTATCGATTGTTTTTAGCGCGATATCGAGATCGAAGTCCGGGGGAGGAGTCGCTGGTTTGACGGTGTCCGTATCTGGGATGTACACACCCGCGGCATCACCTACGAAGAGATCACCTGTAGCCGAATCGAGCAAACCCACGTGGTGTGACGCATGTCCGGGGGCGTAATAGCTATGGAGTGTGCGCCCATCACCCAGATCGATCGCTGCGGTGTCACCAAGAGAACGTACGCGCTCCACCGGGGTGGGCAAGAGTGCACCCATGACGTCATCGATTATGGATCCGAAAACGCGCCTCGCGCTATTCATTAATTTTGTGGGATCAACAAGATGCTTCGCTCCGCGTTCGTGTGCAATCAACTCTGCATGTGGGTAATGAGAAGTGAGATGGCCGGCCCCGCCAGCGTGATCCAAATGCACATGCGTGACAACGATGGTGGCTAGATCTTTCGGAAAAATCTCAAGCTTTTCTAATGCCGCAATCACGATAGGAGCGCTACTAGCGGTTCCTGTTTCGATAAGCGTGGGCTTACTGCTGCGGATCAGGTAACCCGCAGTGATTCCCTTGTAGCCGGATTGTTCCGTATCAATCTGGAAGAGATCATTTCCCAGGTCCGTGACGGTTACCTCCACTGCACACCCCCGATACTTATCCACCACCAGCCTGCCAGAGCGCACTGATTTACTCCCTCTAGGCAGGCTACCTCGACCAACTACGAAAGGGCGGTACACATGCAACAAGAACACATAAATCTGGTAGATCTCATCGGCGAAGTGAGCGATCTGCCCACGGAGATCACCTTGCCCTCAGGTGAGGAGATCATTGAGATACGCCTCTCCGTGGCGCCGACGGGAAGTGTGAAAAGTTCCCTTGATATCACCGTTCGGGAGAAGTCTCTGATGCGTCGGGCTCGCAGCCTCAAAGTGGGCAATACCATCGCGGTTCAGGGTGAACTTCACCGTCGTTTTTGGAGATCTGGCGGGTCAGTTTCAACGAGATTGGATATTGAAGCAGATTCGCTTGAAAAGGTCGGGTAGCGTTGCCCTGTGACCAAAGAGCGCGAAGCCCAAGATCCAGTAACCCAGTTGGCCAATAACATCCGTGGGTACGCCCAACTCGTTTCGGGTTTGACCGAAAGTAACCTTGCTCCGTTGGCCGGTATGGCCATCGAAGGTGCGCGTGAATGGGTCACCGGCGCCTTGGCGACCGCAGGTGGCACTATCGCTGGTGGGGCTGCCACGTTAGAAGCTCTTATACCTGCGGAGATCCGCACCATCGTGCGACAGGAGGTGGAGTCAGCGCTCTCTGGCCTTCCGGGTATCCCTAGCAAAGCGATGCGCGATGAATTGCGAAAGGCTCAAGAGAAAATTTTTGCCTTGGAAGCTGAAGTGAGGAAGTTGCGGACACCTGTTGCAAAATCATCACCGGCGAAGAAGCAAGCGGTCAAGAAGAGTGCGCCAGCAAAGAAGAGTGCGCCAGCAAAGAAGAGTGTGCCAGCAAAGAAGAGTGTGCCAGCAAACAAATCGGCTTCTACGAAGAAGGCCTCTGCAAAGATGGTTACCAAGTCCACCAGAAAAGAGAAGAACGCATGAACCCCGAAGTGAACTCGCAAGATCTCACAGCGCTTGACAGTGCGCGCACAGAACTTGCCTCTCTCTGGTCTGCGCCCACCGAAGAACACCCAGCAACTTACGAGCGCATTCACCACACCATGACGGACGCACTTTCCTCTATTGAAGGTCTGTAACCACCTCTCATGGCTGCAAAACCGCGTCTCGATGCCGAGCTCGTCAAACGCGGGCTAGCAAAGTCACGTGAAGCGGCAGTGCACGCCATTGAAAATGGCGAGGTGATTGTCAATGGCATCGTGAGATCCAAGCCTGCTTCAACAGTTGAGTCTGAAGCATCTATCGTGGTCAAAGTAGGTAGTGATGAGCGTTATGCCTCGCGTGGTGCATTTAAGTTGCTGGGAGCGTTAACAGAGTTTGAACCCCAAGGTCTTTCGGTGAAGAGTCGACGGGCACTCGATGCGGGCGCCTCAACAGGCGGTTTCACCGACATCCTCTTGAAGCGAGGAGCAGCAGAGGTGGTCGCAGTCGACGTCGGATACGGGCAGCTTGTTTGGGAGCTGCAGCAGGACCCACGAGTGACTGTCCACGATCGCACGAATGTACGAAATCTTTCACTGGAACAGATTGGCGCTCCGGTGGATGTCGTTGTAGCTGACCTTTCATTTATCTCTTTAGTACTCGTCCTTCCGGCACTCGTTTCTGTAACTGCCGCCGATGGCGACATGGTGTTGATGGTGAAACCGCAATTCGAAGTGGGTCGTGAGAAATTGGGCGCGGGTGGAGTTGTCCGCGATCCGGCACTTCGTTCCATGGCGGTTCATCAAGTTGCCCGTGCAGCGGCCGAATTAGGCCTTGGAGTGCGCGGGATTGTGGCCAGCCCACTTCCTGGACCCGCAGGCAATGTCGAGTATTTTCTCTGGCTGCGCAAAGACGCTCCATCTTTGGATTCGGCCATGGTCAGTGAAGCAATTGCTCAGGGGCCAGCATGAGTCGAACGATTGCGGTGCTGGTGCACCCAGCACGTCCTGAGGCTCGCGACGCTGCCGATACGTTGCAATCTCACTTTCGCCACAAAGGTGCAGAAACTTACGAAGTTGCGCACGGCGAGCCAATTAGCGATGAGACAGAATTGCTCGTGGTGCTCGGTGGTGACGGCACCATTCTTCGCGCGGCAGAGAGTGTGTACGGAAGAGCAGTTCCACTTTTGGGTATCAACCTCGGACATGTTGGATTCTTGGCAGAAGCAGACCGTGAAGACATTCTTGTGGTGGCAAATGCCATCACTGATCGCACCTATAAAGTAGAAGAGCGCATGGTCTTGCAAGCCGATTTACATCTAGGTGCAAGCCGTTCACAAGAGTTCGCCCTCAATGAATTTGCACTTGAAAAGAGTGGGAGTCGCATGGTTGAGGTGCTACTCACTATTGATGATCGTCCGGTATCACGATGGTTAGCTGATGGTGTGCTCTGTTCAACTCCTACTGGTTCTACTGCGTATGCATTTTCGGCCGGTGGGCCAGTGATTTGGCCCGATGTGGAAGCCATTCAAATTGTTCCGCTAGCTGCCCATGCGCTCTTCGCCAGGCCGCTAGTCATCTCGCCCTCTTCGAGAGTGTCGCTCACATTATTAGGCGGCCGGGCCAATCTGGTAGCCGATGGTCTTCGTCAACGAGAAATGGAAGTGGGAGATCGAATTCTATTGACGCGCTCTCCACGCTCGCTGCACTTTGCAAGACTCACTCCTACACCTTTTGCGGATCGTCTAGTTGCTAAGTTTCGTTTGCCTGTCGAAGGCTGGCGCGAGAGCTAAGCGATGCTTCAAGAGATACGAATCAAATCACTCGGAGTCATCGCGGAGAGCACCGTGGAATTTGCTCCTGGATTTAATGTAATCACCGGCGAAACAGGTGCTGGAAAAACTATGTTGCTTACCGCACTCTCGCTGGTCTTAGGAGGAAAGGCAGATGCCCAGTTGGTGCGAACTGGCGCCGATCGAGCGGCGGCGGCCGCAAGTTTTACTCCTACTGCGCTGGCAGATGCTCTCCTTCTGACAATGGATATTGAAAAGGACGATTCGGCGATCATCCTCGGGCGATCCCTCAACCCTGACGGCCGTTCTAAAGGAGTGCTCAACGGTGCCCCGGCAACTGGAACTCAGTTAGCGCAAGTCGGTGCGCATCTCATCTCTATCCACGCGCAGAACAGCAACAGCGCACTGAGAAGGGCCACTACGCAACGTGAGCTACTCGATGCATATGGAGGAGAGGCTCACTATTCTTTGCTTGAGCGCGTAAGTAATTCTTACGGGAAAGCCCATCGCGCTCTCAATGAACTGGCCTCTTTCGAATCTGCAGTCAAATTGGCAGATGCCCAGCACAGCGAATTGCAAGAGCTGGTGGAAAAAGTTGGCCCTCTCGATCTCAAACTTGGAGAGATCGATTCCATTAAAAGTGACCGTGAACGCCTCAGTCATTTAGATCAGTTACGCGAACTTGCCACAGAGATCATCACGAGTCTCGAGACGTTATCTGGAGAGCGCCTGGCACAAGCAGGACGAAACTTTGAGCAGCTCCAACGGGTTGATATGTCTGCCAATGAATTATCGGCTCGCTTCTCCTCCTTAGTGATCGAACTAGGCGACATCGAGAGCGAAACACGAAGGTATCTTGCAAATCTTGACGCAGATCCAGCAGAGTTATCTCGAATTGAAAGTCGGTTCGCCTCGATATCTTCTGCATTGAAGCGCTTCTCAGCTCAAGACGAAGGAGAGTTGCTCGCTCAATTGGTCTCCGCGCGAACTGCGCTAATCGCTCACGATGACTCGGAGGGAACTCGTGAGAAATTGCGCGGCCTCGCCATGGAAGCTGAAAAGGAATTCTTCGAGAGCTCCGCAGCCCTTACCGCCTCTCGCACTGCCGTATCTCAAAAGCTCTCATCGGCAGTCACCACTGAGATCCGAGAATTGGCCCTTCCCAACTCAACATTTGTAGTAGATATTGCCAGCGACCCAACGATTCCCCTCTCTAAAGCCCATGCATTCGGTGTTGATGAGATCGAATTTAGATTTACCGCCCACACCGGCGGAACGCCACTTCCGATCGTGAAAGCGGCAAGTGGGGGCGAATTGAGTCGTCTCATGTTGGCAATAGAAGTTGTTTTAGCGACGGTGGATCCGGTGCCGACTTATGTCTTCGATGAGGTAGATGCGGGCGTAGGCGGAAGCGCTGCGATCGAGGTAGGTCGGCGTTTAGCGATGTTGGGCAGGCACTCTCAGGTCATTGTGGTGACGCACTTGCCGCAAGTGGCGGCCTGGGCTGACCATCATGTGCTAATCACCAAGGAGAGTACGGGAGTCACTGTGTCAAATGTTTCGGTCTTAGATGCCTCTTCACGGATTGTTGAGATTGCCCGCATGCTCGGAGGCATTTCCGAGTCGGAAAATGCGCAGGCCCATGCTCAAGAATTGCTCGCGCTGCGGGCCACCTTGAATAAGCCCGCCACACTCGCTGGCAAGAAGAAGGCTCCCGCCACGCCGACTGCTTGAGTGGAAGGTAGGGGAGCGCTGATACGCTGAACTCCCGTGGACAGGCGGGTTTCCCCGCCGCATTGAGGCCGCGGGAGTGCAGATGGCACATCAGAGTAAACATATCTTCGTGACCGGCGGAGTCGCCTCCTCTCTCGGCAAGGGCCTCACAGCCAGCAGCCTGGGAAGACTCTTACGTTCTCGTGGTCTACGAGTCACCATGCAGAAACTGGATCCCTATCTCAACGTAGATCCAGGCACCATGAACCCCTTTCAACACGGAGAAGTCTTCGTCACTGACGATGGGGCAGAAACAGATCTTGATATCGGTCATTACGAACGCTTCCTCGATACAAACCTTCAAGGATATGCAAACGTCACAACAGGTCAGGTCTATTCGCGAGTGATCGCACGTGAACGCCGAGGAGAGTACCTGGGCGATACTGTGCAAGTTATTCCTCATATCACTAACGAGATAAAAGATCGTATACGCCAGATGGGCAGCGACTCCGTTGATGTGGTGATCACAGAGATCGGAGGCACTGTAGGCGACATTGAGTCATTGCCATTTTTAGAAGCAGCACGTCAGGTACGCCACGAAGTAGGTCGCGAAAACGTTTTCTTCTTACACGTTTCATTAGTTCCCTACATTGGGCCGTCTGGAGAATTGAAAACTAAGCCTACGCAACATTCCGTGGCGGCATTGCGCAGTATTGGTATTCAACCGGATGCAATTGTGTGCCGATCAGACCGGGAGATTCCAGCGGGTGTAAAAAATAAGATTTCGCTCATGTGTGACGTTGATACTGAGGCGGTTGTCGCTGCCTCAGATGCGCAATCAATCTATGACATTCCTAGAGTTCTTCACAGTGAAGGCCTTGATGCATACGTCGTGCGCCGACTTGGTCTCCCATTTCGAGATGTCGATTGGACGGACTGGGATCAACTTCTCCGCCGGGTCCACCAACCAGCCCATGCGGTCACTATTGCGCTCGTGGGTAAATACATAGATCTGCCTGATGCATACCTATCGGTCACAGAAGCTTTGCGCGCTGGAGGGTTCGCTAATGATGCGAAAGTCACCATTAAATGGGTGGCGAGTGATGAGTGTGAGAGTGCTGAAGGTGCGCTTAAACATCTAGAGGGCGTCGATGGAATTTGCGTGCCGGGCGGATTTGGAGTGCGTGGAATTGAAGGAAAAGTCGGGGCACTCAAGTGGGCCCGCGAAAATCGAGTTCCCACTTTGGGCCTTTGCTTAGGCTTGCAATGCATGGTGATCGAGGGGGCCCGCAATTTAGCAGGCATTGCGGACGCCAACTCTGCCGAATTTGCGCCTGAATCTGCCAACCCAGTTATCGCCACTATGGCTAGCCAGATTGATGTCGTGGCGGGCGAGCGCGATATGGGCGGAACCATGCGATTAGGTCTTTATCCTGCGGTTTTGCAGCCAGGATCAGTTGTCGCCAACGTGTATGGAAGTGACCGCATCGATGAGCGACATCGCCATCGGTATGAAGTAAATAATGAATACAGGGCGCGCATAGAAGAGGCAGGTTTGGTTTTCTCTGGACTTTCTCCAGATGGCCATTTAGTGGAGTTCGTGGAACTTCCTGCCTCAGTTCATCCATTTTATGTCGGGACGCAAGCTCATCCTGAGTTTAAGTCGCGACCC
>CAIMVH010000127.1 GCA_903844855.1 uncultured Actinomycetes bacterium
CCAAAACCCTTTTCAGAGTTGAACCACTTAACTGTTCCCGTTGCCATTTAGCTAATCTCCCGGGACGTAGGGGACACGCTGCGATTGCCTCGTGTCAGTCTTCTTCAAAAAGCGTCACCGAGACCAGCCAACCTGGCGCTTTCGCGCAGGGGAGAAGCTAACGAACGGTACTGCTAAGCGTCTGACTCACTTCTGAGGGTACACCACAGGCCCCCTGGCGGGAATTCCCCGCATAAGGCAAGATGTAATTCAGCGTAAATGCGCTTCTGACGACACGTGTACTGGGGAAGGTCACACGGACCGGTCAGGAGGAGATCTCATGGTTGCTCAGCCCCATAATCGCTCGCAGGCGCTAGCTCGCGGCGTACTCTTTGTTTACTCTGCCCCTACCGCGCTTATTCCACATATTGAGTGGGCGATCGGAAATGTGCTGGGCGCTCCTGTCTCTCTCGAGTGGAGCGCGCAACCGATCTCTCCGGGAACTCTTCGTGCCGAATCGCCTTGGCATGGCGCTGTGGGTAGCGCATCGAAGATTGCCTCAGCAATGCGCGGTTGGCATTACGTGCGGTTTGAAATTACCGAAGAAGCGACGAGTACAAATGATGGCGCAAGATTTCAGGGAACCCCGTCGCTCGGAATCCATCACTCAATCATGGGAGTGCATGGGGATATCTATGTCAACGAAGACCGCATTCGAGGTAGCGCCAAGAGAGCTCTGAAGAATGGCACTTCACTCGAAGAAGAGTTGGAACAGGTACTGGGCGCGCTGTGGGATGAGGAGCTGGAGCCCTTTAGATACTCGGGCGATCAGTCGAGTATTCGCTGGCTCAAGACTGGTTCGAGTTAAGAGCCTTAGAGCGGAATATTTCCGTGGTCACCGCGAAGCGCAGGAGCGCCCAAGATTGCTTTCGCGATCGCAGTTCGAGTGGCGCTGGGTTCAATGATTTCATCAACCACACCAATCTCCACTGCTCGCGTGACTCCGCCAGAAATTTGTTCATGCTCTGCCGCAAGTTCTAATTCCATATCATTTCTTTGATCATCGGGAACTTCAGCGAGCAAGCGCCGATGCAAAATTCGGATGGCGGCTACGGCGCCCATCACGGCGACTTCGGCTCCGGGCCAGGCGAATACTTTGGTAGCACCAAGTGAACGGGAGTTCATCGCGATGTATGCGCCACCGTAGGCCTTGCGGGTTACTAACGTGACGCGAGGAACGACTGCTTCGGCGAATGCATGGAGAAGTTTTGCGCCGCGACGTACCACTCCATCCCACTCTTGTCCGACACCGGGCAGGTAACCAGGAACGTCCACCAGAACGACAAGCGGAATTCCGAAGGCATCACACATGCGTACGAAGCGTGCAGCTTTTTCGGCAGAAGACGAGTCAAGACACCCACCGAGTCGAAGTGGATTATTAGCAACCACTCCCACCGTTCGTCCACCAAAGCGTCCAAGAGTCGTGACAATGTTAGGTGCCCACTTCGGGTGAAGCTCTTGTATGTCTCCGACGTCAAGCACGCCTTCAATGAGCGGATGGACGTCGTAAGCGCGCTTTGATGATTCTGGCATGAGGCCAGCAAGATCGACCTCGGGAAGTTGATCGACCATCGTGCCTTGGTTGCCGAGAAGTACTGCGAGTCTGCGCGCGGCGCTGTAAGCCTCGTCGTCATCTTCAGCAACTACGTGCACCACGCCACTTCGGCGACCATGAGGCTCGGGACCGCCAAGACGTGCCATATCTACTGATTCGCCAGTCACGCTCTTTACTACATCGGGGCCAGTAACAAAGACGCGACCATCAGGTCCAAGAATGACG